>NZ_VJZC01000533.1 GCF_009377185.1 Streptomyces spongiae | reverse complement strand
ACCGACCCCACCCTAATTTCTGTCGGGCGACAGAAATCACCGGAGCAGCCGGAGGTTGCGCGATGGCGACGGAGACCACGTACGGAGCACGGGATCATGCCCGGGCACAGGAGGGCACACGGGCCGAGGCGATGCCCGTCGTGCCGGCGAGCGAGTGGCCCGAGCCGCCGTGCGAGGCGGGGCACCTCGTGTGGGCCGAGACGGTGGCGGGTGGCAACTACACGCACAGGGTGCTGGCCCGCGGCACTGAGCTGCGCCTGACCGACGTGCGCGGCGACGCCTGCGCGCACCTGCTCCTGCACGTCGCCGACCGCCCCTGGGAACGTCTGAACGTGGCCGACACGGTCAAGGTGCAGTGGAACGCCTACCTCGGCGAGGGGCAGCTGCTCCTGTCCGACCAGGGCCGCGTCCTCGCCTCCGTGATCGCCGACACCTCCGGGCGGCACGACGCGCTGTGCGGCACCTCCACCCTCGTACGGAACACCGAGCGGTACGGCGATGGCACGCCGCAGTCCTCCTCCCCCGCAGGTCGCGAGCTGTTCAAGCTGGCCGCCGCCAAGAACGGGCTCGCCCCCCGCGACCTGCCGCCCTCGCTGTCGTTCTTCCAGGGCGTGGAGGTCCGTGACGACGGCAGCCTCGACTTCACCGGTTCCGCCGGACTCGGCGGCAGCGTGACCCTGCGCACCGAGCAGGACGTGACCGTCCTGCTCGCGAACGTGCCCCACCCCGCCGACCCGCGCGCGGACTACGTGAGCACCCCGCTGGAGGTGCTCGCCTGGCGCTCGGCCCCCACCCGGCCGGGTGACCCGCTGTGGGACGCCACCCCCGAGGGCCGCCGCGCCTTCCTCAACACCGTCGAATTCCTCGCCGCGCGGGGGCTCGCATGAAGACCGTCGTTCCCGCCAGGGCGGCCTGGTCGTCCGTGATACGCACCGGCGAGACCCTCACCATCACCGATCTGCACGGCAACCAGGCCGTCGACTTCCTCGTCTACGACGCCCACGACACGTCCGTCCGCTACAGCGCCCCCGACACGATCCATGCCCAGGGCAACATCTTCCTGACCACGGGCAGCGTGCTGCTGTCCAACGAGCACACCCCGCTGATGACCGTGGTCGCCGACGACGTCGGCCGGCACGACACGGTCGGCGGCGCCTGCTCCAAGGAGTCGAACACCCTCCGGTACGGCCACCACACCTGGTCCCAGCACGCCTGCGTGGACAACTTCCTTGCGGAGGGCGCCCGGTACGGCCTCGGCAAGCGCGACCTCGTCTCCAACGTCAACTGGTACATGAACGTGCCCGTCGAGCAGGACGGCACCCTCGGCATCGTCGACGGCATCTCCGCCCCCGGCCTCGCCCTGACCCTGCGCGCCGAGCGCGACGTGCTCGTCCTGGTCTCCAACTGCCCCCAGATCAACAACCCCTGCAACGGCTTCGACCCGACGGCGGTCGAGATGACCATCAGTGGGACGGCCGCCGAATGAGCTTCGACACGCTGCTGGTGGCCAACCGCGGCGAGATCGCGGTCCGGATCATCCGCACGGCACGCGAACTCGGCCTGCGCACGGTCGCCGTGTACTCCGACGCCGACCGCTCCGCGCCCCACGTACGGCTCGCCGACCGCGCCGTACGCCTCGGACCGGCGCCCGCGAAGGAGTCGTACCTCGACGTCGACCTCGTCCTGAAGGCCGCCAAGGACACCGGCGCGGGCGCGATCCACCCCGGGTACGGGTTCCTCTCCGAGGACGCAGCCTTCGCACGGCGCTGCGAGGACGCCGGCATCGTGTTCGTGGGCCCGACTCCCGAACAACTGGAGCTGTTCGGCGCCAAGCACACGGCCAGGGCGGCGGCGGAGGCGGCCGGGGTGCCGCTCGCACCGGGCACGGACCTGCTGGCGGACCTGGACGAGGCCCTGTCCGCGGCCGACCGCATCGGCTACCCCGTGATGCTGAAGGCGACGGGCGGCGGGGGCGGTATCGGCATGTCGGCATGTCGATCCGCCGAGGAGCTGTCCGAGGCCTGGGAGCGGGTGCGGCGGGTCGCCGCAGCGTCCTTCTCCTCGGCGTCCTCGGCGTCCTCGTCGGGCGTCTTCTTGGAGCGTCTCGTCGAGAACGCCCGCCACGTGGAGGTGCAGGTCTTCGGCGACGGCGACGGGCTGGTCGTCACCTTCGGCGACCGCGACTGCTCCCTCCAGCGCCGCAACCAGAAGGTCCTGGAGGAGGCGCCGGCGCCCGGCCTCCCCGACCACGTGCGCGCACAACTCGCCGCCTCCGCCCGCGACCTGTGCGCGAGCGTCGCCTACCGCTCCGCCGGAACCGTGGAGTTCGTGTACGACGCGGCACGGGAGGAGGCGTACTTCTTGGAGGTCAACACCCGGCTCCAGGTGGAGCACCCGGTCACCGAGGAGATCTACGGCGTCGACCTCGTGGCCTGGATGCTGCGCCTCGCGCAGGGCGACCTCGCCGTCGTACGGGCCTCCGGCGCACCCCGCGGCCACGCCGTCGAGGCCCGCCTGTACGCGGAGGACCCTTCCCGCGACCACCGGCCGAGCGCGGGCCTGCTGACACGGGTCGAGTTCCCGCCGAGCGTCCGCGTGGACAGCTGGGTGGAGACGGGCACCGAGGTGGGGACGTCGTACGACCCGATGCTCGCGAAGGTCGTCGCGCACGGACACGACCGCGCCGACGCCCTGCGCAGGCTGGACGAGGCGCTGGCGCGGACCCGCGTCGACGGCATAGAGACGAACCTGGGACTGGTGCGGGCGGCGCTCACGGACCCCGCCTTCGCCACCGCCACCCACTCGACGGCGACCCTCTCCACGATCACCGATCCGACCCCGCACGTCGAGGTGATCTCCGGCGGCACGCTGACCACCGTGCAGGACTGGCCCGGCCGCACCGGCCACTGGCAGGTGGGCGTACCTCCGTGCGGCCCGATGGACGACCTGTCCTTCCGCCTCGGCAACCGGGCGCTCGGCAACCCCGAGGGAGCACCCGGACTCGAATGCACGCTGCGGGGCCCGACGTTGAGGTTCACCCACGCCACCACGGTGTGCGTGACGGGCGCACCCGCGCAGGTCACCGTGAACGGTTCGCCGATCGCCCAGTGGGAGCCGGTCACCGTGCCCGCCGGAGCCGTACTGGAGGTGGGCGCACCGACCGAGCACGGTCTGCGGACGTACGTGCTGTTCGCGGGCGGCGGCCTGGACGTGCCGCCGTTCCTCGGTAGCGCGGCCACGTTCACGCTGGGCGGTTTCGGCGGGCACGGCGGGCGGGCGCTGCGCCCGGGGGACGTCCTGCACGCGAGTGCCGTACCTGAAGCGGCTTCGGTTCTGATGGCTACCGTGCCGGTGGGTGACCGCCCCGAGTTCGCGTCCTCCTGGCAGGTGGGCGCTCTCGAAGGCCCGCATGCCGCACCGGAGTTCTTCACCGAGGAGGACGTCCACGACTTCTACGCGGCCGACTGGAAAGTGCACTTCAACTCGGCGCGCACGGGAGTCCGCCTGGTCGGCCCCAAACCCCGCTGGGCCCGCACGGACGGCGGCGAGGCGGGCCTGCACCCCTCCAACATCCACGACACGCCCTACTCGGTGGGCGCCGTCGACTACACCGGCGACATGCCGGTGCTGCTGGGTCCCGACGGCCCCTCACTCGGCGGCTTCGTGTGCCCGGCGACGGTGCCGACGGCGGAACGCTGGAAGCTGGGCCAGCTGCGCCCGGGCGACAGCGTGCGCTTCCTGCCGGTCACCGAGGACGGCTCCGCCCGACCCGCGATCGTCGACGGCGGCGTGCTGGCGCGGGACGGCGACATCACGTACCGCCGCAGTGGCGACGACAACCTGCTCGTCGAGTTCGGACCGATGCAGCTGGACCTGGCGCTGCGGATGCGCGTCCACGCGCTGATGGAGGCGGTCGCCGAGGCCGCGCTCGACGGCGTCACTGACCTGACCCCGGGTATCCGCTCCCTCCAGATCCGGACGGACTCCTCGGTCCTCCCCCTGTCCGAACTCCTCGCGACGGTGCGGGAGATGACCGCGGTCCTCCCCCCGGCCGACGAACTGGTGGTCCCGTCCCGCACGGTGCACCTCCCCCTGTCCTGGGACGACCCGGCCACCCGCGAGGCGATCGCCCGCTACATGGCCGGCGTACGCGACGACGCGCCCTGGTGCCCGTGGAACATCGAGTTCATCCGCCGCGTCAACGGCCTGGAGTCGGTGGAGGACGTGTACCGCACGGTCTTCGAGGCCGAGTACCTCGTCCTCGGTCTGGGCGACGTCTACCTCGGTGCCCCGGTGGCCACCCCCCTGGACCCGCGCCACCGCCTCGTCACCACCAAGTACAATCCGGCGCGGACATGGACCGCCGAGAACTCGGTCGGCATCGGCGGCGCCTACCTGTGCGTCTACGGCATGGAAGGGCCCGGCGGCTACCAGTTCGTCGGCCGGACGACCCAGGTCTGGTCCGGCTGGCAGCAGCGCGGCGCCTTCCAGCCCGGCTCGCCGTGGCTACTGCGCTTCTTCGACCGCGTCAAGTGGTACCCGGTCGACGCTGACGAACTCCTCGGCCTCCGCGCCGACATCGTCTCGGGCCGCTTCGTGCCACGCATCGAGGAAGGCACGTTCTCGCTGGCCGAGTACGAGGCGTTCCTCGCCGAACACGCGGACTCCATCGCCGAGTTCCGCGCCCGGCAGGGCGCCGCGTTCGCGGCGGAACGGGACGCCTGGGCGGCTTCGGGCGAGTTCGCCCGCGCGGAGGCGACCGACACCGCTCCGGCTCCCCCAGCCACGGTGACCGTCCCGGACGGCGGCCGGCTGGTGGAGGCCGAGTTCGCCGCGTCCGTCTGGCAGCTGAACGTACGCGAGGGCGACACGGTGACCACCGGCCGGCCCCTGCTGACCCTGGAGGCCATGAAGATGGAGTCCAGGGTGCACGCACCGATGGACGGCGTGGTCCACGAGATCCTCACCCACCCGGGCGCCCAGGTGGAGGCGGGCACGGCACTGCTGGTCCTGAAACCCACGGGGCCAAGGGCAACCTGACACCCCGCCCGGTGGTCTGTGGGCAGTCGTTCCGCTGGGGCGGAACGGGTGGGCACAGACCACCCACGGCCCGCAGCCGACGACGCACCCCAGCCAAGGAGCACGGATGTCGACCCCGACCGTCACCAGAGTCCAGATGGCCTACGCCCGCATCGAGGCAGTGAACCGCCCCGAGCTCTGGATCGACCTGCGCCCCCAAGAGGCCGTCGAAGCGGAGGCCCGGCTGATCGACGAACGCCTGGCCGCAGGCGAGAACCTCCCCCTGGCAGGCCGCCTCCTCGCAGCGAAGGGCAACATCGACGTCCAAGGCCTCCCCACAACAGCAGGGTGCCCTGCATACGCGTCCACGCCGGAGGCCGACGCCCCCGTGATCGCCCGCCTCCGCACGGCAGGCGCGATCGTGCTCGGCACCACGAACCTGGACCAGTTCGCCACGGGCCTCGTCGGCACCCGCTCCCCCTACGGCGCCGTACGAAACGCCCACGACCCGGCAAGGGTCAGCGGCGGCTCCAGCTCCGGCTCGGCCGTAGCGGTAGCGCTCGGCATCGTCGACCTCGCCCTCGGCACGGACACCGCCGGCTCGGGTCGCGTCCCCGCCGCCTTCAACGGCATCGTCGGCCTGAAGCCCACCCGCGGACTCGTTCCCGCGACCGGCGTCGTCCCGGCCTGCGCCTCCCTCGACTGCGTGACGGTGTTCGCCCGGACCCTCCCGGAGGCCGAGCAAGCCCTCGCACACATGGCTTCCCCGCCCGCCCGCGACCTGCCGCCGCTCCCCCAGCGCGCCCCCGGCCCGTGGCGCGTCGCGGTCGCGTCACCGTCGCAGCTCGGCGAACTCGACGAGGGCTGGGCCGACGCGTACGAGGCGGCGGTGGCTCAGCTCGTCACGGCCGGCGCCGAGGTCCGCACGATCGACCTGACGCCGTTCACCGAGGCCGCCGCGATGCTGTACCAGGGCGCGTTCGTGGCCGAGCGCTACACAGCGGTGGGGAGCTTTATCGACAAGTTGATCACCGAGGGTGGTGACGGGCTCGACCCCACCGTCGCCGGCATCATCACCCGAGCCCGGGACATCCCGGCCCATCAGCTCTTCGCCGACCAGGACCGCCTGGCCGCCCTGCGCACCCGCGCCCTGGCCGAACTCGCCGACGCGGACGCCCTGGTGCTGCCCACCGCCCCTGGCCACCCCACCCTCGCCGAGGTCGCCGACGACCCTCTGGGCGCCAACGCCCGTCTGGGCCGCTTCACCAACTCCACCAACCTCTTCGACCAGGCCGCGGTCGCTGTCCCGGCGGGCGAGGTGAACGGGCTTCCTTTCGGCGTGATGCTGATCGGCCCCGCGTTCACGGACGAACGCCTGGCCCGGATCGCCGCACTTCTCCAGCCGGAGACACGGGTCGCGGTGGTCGGCGCCCACTTGTCCGGCCAGCCGCTGAACCCCCAGCTCCTCGCCCTGGGCGCCCGCCTGGACCGTACGACCGCGACGGCCCCTGTCTACCGCCTGCACGCACTGGCGACCGACCCGCCGAAGCCGGGTCTCGTCCACGTCGGCGCGGGCGGGTCCGCGATCGAGGCCGAAGTATGGCGCCTCTCGGCAGAGGGCCTCGGCCGCCTACTCACCGCGCTGCCACGCCCGATGGCCCTGGGCAGCGTCGAACTGGCCGACGGCACCCACGTACCGGGCTTCCTGTGCGAGCCCACTGCGCTAAAAGGGGCAACCGACATCACGAAGTACGGCGGCTGGCGAGCGTACGTGACCGCGCCCCATTAGGGGCGCGGGGAACTGCGCATCTTTAGGGGCGCGGGGAACTGCGCATCTTTTAGGGCGCGGGGAACTGCGCGAGCAACCACCTCCGACCCGCACCCGGCCGGACAACCCCAACCA
>NZ_VJZC01000532.1 GCF_009377185.1 Streptomyces spongiae | reverse complement strand
ACGCCCGAGGGGGACACGGGGGACAGCGGGAAAACGGGGGACACGGGGGATCACAGAAAAGCGGGACTGGAGGGCCGGGGGGTCCGTCCAGTCCCGCTTTTCGTGTCCGCGGGCTCGTGTCCGCGGGCGCCGACCGCCTACGCGGCCGTCCGTGCCTGTACGACCTGCCCCGCAGCTGCTGCGGCCAGTCGCCCAAGAGCCTCGTCCCGGTCGCAGGGATACGCGCCCAGTGCCGTCTGGTGGGCCACGATCGAGCGCTCCCGGCGCATCAGACGCCAGCCGCGGCGCAGCAGGAAGGGCACGGACTTGCGGCCCTCCTTCAGGTCGCGCAGGAAGCGGCGGCGGAACGTGGTGACCGGGCCGCGGGTGAGGCAGATGGCGTCGGCCAGGACGCCCAGGTCGCGACAGCGGGAGACGATCTCCGCGGCGAAGATGCCCTCCGCGATGAACACCGGCGCCCGCCCGACGGCGAGGGTCTCCGTACCGGTGCGGGCACTCAGGGAGATGTCGTACGCGGGGACGGTCGTCGAACCCGTGCGGCACAACTCCTCGATGGCGGCGACCGCGTCGTCGGCGCTCCAGGACAGCGGATGGTCCCAGTCGATGTCCGAACTGCCCACCACCTGCGGCAGCGTCGGGTCGTCGCCCTCCTTGTAGAAGTCGTCCAGCCGGAGCACGGACAGGCCGGAACGGGCGGCGAGAAGGGACTTGCCGGACCCGGACGGGCCGGACAGCAGGACGACCCGGATCGGTGTCGGAGGATGCGAACTCACGAGAGTCCAGTGTGAGGCATCGCGCGGCTCTCGCCGAGACAGCGGGTCGCCGGTGGAGCGCACATCACATCTCAACTACCCTTCGTGTTCGTACCATTACCCAGAGCAGTAGAAGGTGGCACCAGTCCATGGCACGACACTCGGCCCCTCACCCCTCGACCGCCCGGCGCGCGGTGCTGGCCCTCACGACCGCGTCAGTCGCCCTCGGCGCGGGCGCCACCGCGACCGCCGCGGACTCGGAACGCGCCGTGGGGGCGGTGCGCGCCGCGCCCGACGGCCGCCCCGGCAAGACCGACCTGAAGGCCGGGACGCAGGCCCTGACCGGCTCCGTCCGGCACGCCACCGGCCCGGCCGAGGACCTCAAGCCCAACCCGCTGGCGGGCACGGGCGTCGACCCGCTGGACAACGGCGTCGGCACGCAGGTCGCCGACTTCAAGCCCGTGTCGTCCCGTGACGTGACGGGGCCGGTGGCGCAGGCCCCGTCGACGGGCGGCATCCCGCTGCTGGGGCAGATTCCGGGGCTCCTGCACGGATGAGGGTCTGACGGTCGTTGCGGGACGCGGGGCGGAGCCGCATGGCGTTACCCGCCCCGCGCCCCTGACGGAGCTCAGTACGACGGAGCTCAGTACGACGAGCCGGACGCGCCCAGCGACCCCGTCGGGTGCCAGACCGTCTTCGTCTCCAGGAACGCCGTCAGCCGCTCGGTCCCCGGAGTCGCCGACCAGTCGGCGTTGTCCACAGGCTGTGGACGAAGAATCCGCTTCAGGTTGTCCGCCGCCGCGATCTCCAGTTCCTTCGCCAGTACGTCATCGGCGCCCGCGAGATCGATCGCGTTGACGTCCTGGTGGGCCGCGAGGGGCGCCGCGATCTCCGCCGTACGGCCCGAGAGCACGTTGACGACACCGCCGGGCACGTCGGAGGTGGCCAGTACCTCGCCCAGGGAGAGGGCAGGGAGCGGGAACTTCTCGGAGGCCACGACCACCGCCGTGTTGCCGGTCGCGATCACCGGGGCGATGACGGACACCAGGCCCAGGAAGGACGACTCCTGTGGGGCGAGGACCGCGACCACGCCCGTCGGCTCGGGGGAGGAGAGGTTGAAGAACGGCCCCGCGACCGGGTTGCCGCCGCCGACCACCTGGGCGATCTTGTCGGTCCAGCCCGCGTACCAGACCCAGCGGTCGATCGCCGCGTCCACCTGCGCCGCCGCCTTCGACTTCGACAGGCCCTCGGCGTCGGCGACCTCGTGGACGAACTGCCCCCTACGGCCCTCCAGCATCTCCGCCACGCGGTAGAGGACCTGGCCGCGGTTGTACGCCGTCGCGCCGGACCAGGCGCCGAACGCCTTGCGGGCGGCCACGACCGCGTCACGGGCGTCCTTGCGGGAGGAGAGGGGCGCGTTCGCCAGCCACTTGCCCTGCCCCGCCGCGTCAGCGGCTGATGTCTTCGCCGTCACCTCGTACACCCGGCCGCTCTCGGAACGCGGGAACTTCCCGCCGACGTACAGCTTGTAGGTCTTGAACACACTGAGACGGTCAGACATCGAGGTACGCCTCCAGGCCGTGGCGGCCGCCCTCGCGGCCGAAGCCCGACTCCTTGTAGCCGCCGAACGGCGAGGTCGGATCGAACTTGTTGAACGTGTTGGACCAGACGACACCCGCACGGAGCTTGTTCGCGACCGCCAGGATGCGGGAGCCCTTCTCCGTCCAGATGCCGGCGGACAGGCCGTACGGGGTGTTGTTGGCCTTGGCGACCGCCTCTTCCGGGGTGCGGAAGGTCAGCACGGACAGCACCGGGCCGAAGATCTCGTCGCGGGCGACGGTGTGCGCCTGGGTGACGTTCGTGAAGAGGGTCGGGGCGAACCAGTAGCCGGAGGAGGGGAGTTCGCAGGCCGGGGACCAGCGCTCGGCGCCCTCCGCCTCGCCCTGCTCGGTGAGCGCGGTGATCCGGGCCAGCTGCTCGGCCGAGTTGATCGCGCCGATGTCCGTGTTCTTGTCGAGCGGGTCGCCGAGGCGGAGGGTGGAGAGCCTGCGCTTGAGCGACTCCAGCAACTCGTCGTGGATCGACTCCTGGACCAGGAGCCGGGAGCCCGCGCAGCAGACCTGGCCCTGGTTGAAGAAGATGCCGGTCACGATGCCCTCGACGGCCTGGTCGACGGGTGCGTCGTCGAAGACGATGTTGGCACCCTTGCCGCCCAGTTCGAGCGTGAGCTTCTTGCGGGTGCCCGCGACGGTCCGCGCGATCTCCTTGCCGACGGCGGTGGAGCCGGTGAAGGCGACCTTGTTGACGTCCGGGTGCGCGACGATCGCCGCGCCCGTGTCGCCGTATCCCGGAAGGATGTTGACGACGCCCTTGGGCAGGCCCGCCTGGCGGCAGATGTCCGCGAAGAAGAGGGCGGAGAGCGGGGTCGTCTCGGCGGGCTTGAGGACGACCGTGTTGCCGGTCGCCAGGGCCGGGGCGATCTTCCACGCCAGCATCAGCAGCGGGAAGTTCCAGGGGATGACCTGGCCCGCCACACCCAGCGGCCGGGGGCTCGGGCCGAAGCCTGCGTGGTCGAGCTTGTCGGCCCAGCCCGCGTAGTAGAAGAAGTGGGCGGCGACCAGGGGGAGGTCGGCGTCCCTCGTCTCCTTGATGGGCTTGCCGTTGTCCAGCGTCTCCAGGACCGCCAGCTCGCGGCTGCGCTCCTGGATGATGCGGGCGATGCGGAACAGGTACTTGGCGCGCTCGGAGCCCGGCAGCGCCGACCACTTCTCGAAGGCCCTGCGCGCCGCCTTCACGGCACGGTCCACGTCCTCGGAACCGGCCTGGGCGACCTCGGAGAGGACCTCCTCGGTGGACGGCGAGACGGTCTTGAAGACCTTGCCGTCGGCCGCCTCGGTGAACTCGCCGTCGATGAACAGGCCGTACGAGGGCGCGATGTCGACGTTTCCGCGGGACTCGGGCGCGGGTGCGTACTCAAAAGCCATGAGGGATCAGTCCACCGTCACGTAGTCGGGGCCGGAGTAGCGGCCGGTGGCCAGCTTCTGACGCTGCATGAGCAGATCGTTCAGGAGCGAGGAGGCGCCGAAGCGGAACCAGTGGTTGTCCAGCCAGTCCTCGCCGACGGTCTCGTTGACCAGGACGAGGAACTTGATCGCGTCCTTGGTGGTCCGGATGCCGCCGGCGGGCTTCACCCCCACCTGTACCCCGGTCTGGGCGCGGAAGTCGCGGACCGCCTCCAGCATGAGGAGGGTGTTCGCGGGGGTGGCGTTCACCGCGACCTTGCCGGTGGACGTCTTGATGAAGTCGGCCCCGGCCAGCATGCCGAGCCAGGAGGCGCGGCGGATGTTGTCGTACGTCGCGAGCTCGCCGGTCTCGAAGATGACCTTCAGCCGGGAACTCGTCCCGCAGGCCTCCTTCACCGCGACGATCTCGTCGTACACCTTCATGTAGTTCCCCGCGAGGAACGCCCCGCGGTCGATGACCATGTCGACCTCGTCGGCGCCCGCGGCCACGGCGTCGCGCACGTCGGCCAGCTTCACGCCGAGCGCGGCGCGGCCCGCCGGGAACGCGGTGGCGACCGAGGCGACCTTCACGTCCGAGCCGGCGACGGCCTCCTTGGCGACGGCCACCATGTCGGGATACACGCAGACGGCCGCGGTCGCGGGGGTCGTACGGTCGGTCGGGTCGGGGCGGACCGCCTTGGCGCCGAGCGCCCGGACCTTGCCCGGGGTGTCCGCGCCTTCCAGCGTCGTCAGGTCGACCATCGAGATGGCGAGGTCGATGGCGTACGCCTTCGCGGTCGTCTTGATGGAACGGGTGCCGAGCGAGGCGGCGCGCGCCTCCAGGCCGACCGCGTCGACGCCGGGCAGCCCGTGGAGGAAGCGGCGCAGCGTGCTGTCGGACGCGGTGACGTCAGCAAGTGCGTGGGATGCGGTGATGGGCATGGTCACCAGACGAGCATATCTACGCGCGTAGCGGCTGTACAGCCCCGTTGGCAGGACAGGGAGGAGGACCGGGAGGAGGGTCGGCGGAGGCGTCGTGCAGAATCGGGGCATGAGCACCTCCGACCACCAGTCACCCGAGCCGGAGCCGGAACCGGAGCCGGGGCCGGGGCCTTCGGAGTCCGCGCGCCCCGCGAAGTCCGAGAACTCCGCGAAGCCCGTGGAGTCCCCGAAGCCGCCGAAGTCCCCGAAGTCCGCGTACAACGACCGGGTCTACCGCTCGCCCGGCGGGATGGTGGGCGGTGTGCTGCTCCTCGCCATCGCCGGCTGGCTCGGCGGCGACGCGATCGTCACGGGTCACGGCCGCACCCCGTGGCTGGCACTCGCCACGCTGCTGTGCGTCGTCCCGCTGGTGATCGCCTTCTCGGTGCGGCCCGCCGTCTTCGCGAACGACGACCGGTTGCGGGTGCGCAACCCGTTCCGGGTGGTCGTGCTGCCCTGGGCCACGGTCGCCTCGCTGCGCTCCGGCTTCTCGAACGAGGTGGTCGACGAGTCCGGCACCAAGTACCAGCTCTGGTCCGTCCCCGTCTCACTCCGCGCCCGCAAGCGCGCCAACCGCCGGCAGGGCCGCGCGGATCAGGGCCGGGCAGCCACCGTGTCCGACCTCAGCGGGCGGACGTCCCTGGCCACCGGGCCCGTGCGCGCTCCGTCCGACCAGATCATGGACGACCTGCGCGAGCTGTGCGAGGCACGGGCCAAGGCGGCGGACTCGCAGGGCGAGCCGAGCGTGCGGTGGTCCTGGGAGATCATGGGCCCGGCGATCGCGGGAGCGGTGCTGTTGGTGATCCTGATCGCGGTGGGCTGACCCGGCCTGGGGGTGGAGAGGCCGTCGATTGCTCTTTCTGGTTGTTCTCGCAGGTTCTCTCTGCGGCCGGTTCAGATGCCTGCCGCTGCCGAGAGGTCGTGCTTGATCGTCGTCAGCAGGTCCGTCGCCTTCACGTGTGCCGCGGGGAGGTCGGCGTGTGAGGCGACCGGGACCACGACCTCCAGGTAGCACTTCAGCTTGGGTTCCGTGCCGCTCGGGCGGACGATCACGCGGGCGCCGTCCAGGGTGTAGCGCAGCCCGTCCGTGGGCGGCAGCTTGTCGGTGCCCTGCGTCAGGTCCTCCGACCCGGTGATGGGCAGGCCCGCGAGCCGCGTCGGGGGCTGTTCCCGCAGGCGGCGCATGGCATCCGCGATGAGGGACAGGTCCTGTACGCGGACCGAGAGCTGGTCGGTGGCGTGCAGGCCGTGCTCGACCGCGATGTCGTCCAGGAGGTCGAGGAGCGTGCGGCCCTCGGACTTCAGCTGCGATGCCAGCTCCGTGATCAGGAGCGCGGCCGTGATGCCGTCCTTGTCGCGCACGCCCTCCGGGTCCACGCAGTAGCCGAGCGCCTCCTCGTAGCCGTAGCGCAGGCCCTCGACGCGGGCGATCCACTTGAAGCCGGTGAGCGTCTCCTCGTACGGCAGGCCCGCCTTCTCGGCGATCCGGCCGAGGAGGGAGGACGAGACGATCGACTCGGCGAAGGTGCCGGTCGCTCCGCGGGCGACCAGGTGGGTGGCGAGCAGGGCGCCGACCTCGTCGCCGCGCAGCATGCGCCAGTCGGCGTCCGCGCCCTCGCCGTCCCTGACGGCCACCGCGCAGCGGTCGGCGTCCGGGTCGTTCGCGATGATCAGGTCGGGGTTCGTCTCGCGGGCCTTCGCGAACGCCAGGTCCATGGCGCCCGGCTCCTCCGGGTTGGGGAAGGCGACGGTCGGGAAGTCCGGGTCGGGGTCGGCCTGCTCGGCGACGAGGGCGGGGGCCGGGAAGCCGGCCCGGGCGAAGGCGGCGAGGAGGGTGTCCCTGCCGACGCCGTGCATCGCCGTGTAGACCGTGCGGGCGGTACGGGGGGAGCCGGGGGCGAGGACGGCGTCCGTACGGGCCAGGTAGGCGTCGAGGACCGTGTCGTCGAGGGTCTCCCAGCCGGTGTCCGGGCGTGGGACCGTGGTGAGACTGGTGATGGCGGCGATCTCCGCGGCGATCTCGGCGTCGGCCGGGGGCACGATCTGGGAGCCTCCCCCAGACTCCGTCCGGGGGTACCCCCAGCCGAGGTAGACCTTGTAGCCGTTGTCGCGGGGCGGGTTGTGGCTGGCGGTGACCTCCACGCCGGCGGCCGCGCCGAGGTGCCGGATGGCGAAGGCGAGGACCGGGGTGGGGAGGGGGC
>NZ_VJZC01000531.1 GCF_009377185.1 Streptomyces spongiae | reverse complement strand
CCGGACGGGCTGGAGGCGGCGGCCTGAACGGCCTCGTCCTCAAACGCCGGACGGGCTGGAAGCGGCGGCCTGGACGGCCTCGTCCTCAAACGCCGGACGGGCTGGAGGCGGCGGCCTGAACGGCCTCGTCCTCAAACGCCGGACGGGCTGGAAGCGGCGGCCTGGACGGGCTTGTACTCAAGCCGGAGGGACTGGAGGGGCGGGCTGATCACTCAGCCCGCCCCGGATTTCGTCCTTACGGCGTCAGCACCTGGCCCAGACGCCCTCCCGTCGACGTCCCCAACTGCGTCAGCCCGTAGTACGCCGACCTGGTCGGTGTGACCGTGCCGTTCGGTACCGGGACCCACAGGAGGGTGCCGTTGCCGGTGTCCTCGCCCTCGGTGCCGATGGTGAGGTCGGCGTGGCCGTCGCCCGTGAGGTCGGTCAGGGAGACGGCGGAGCCGAACTTGTCGTCGGTCTCCGTGGAGCCGGGGATGTCCGTGGCGTCCTGGGAGAGGGCGAGGGAGCCCGTGCCCGTCAGGCCCGAGGACGTGCCCTTGAGGAGCCAGGTCGAGCCCGCGTTGGAGCGGTTCTTGTCGGCGCGGGTGATGTCCTCGTTCGGGGCGCCCGTCAGGACGTCCGCGTAGCCGTCGGCGTTGAAGTCCCCGACCGAGACCGAGGCCCCGAAGGCGTCGTTGGACTCCGAGGCGCCCTCCACGCCGCTCGTGCCCTGGTGGACGGTCGTCATACCCGTGGTCGTGAAGCCGGTCGACGTACCCGGGACCATCGTGACCTGGCCGCCCGCGTTGCCTCCGGACTCGCCCTTGTAGGGCTGGCCGATGACGATGTCGTCGTAGCCGTTGCCGTTCACGTCGCCCGCGGCGATGGAGCGGCCGCCCTTGACGGTGAGCGTGGACACCTTGGTCAGGCCCAGCGACTTCGAGCCCTTGAACCAGACGACCTTGCCGGCGCCGGAGGCGTCACGGTAGTTGAGCGCCACGTCCGCGTAGCCGTCCCGGTTGAAGTCACCGGTCGCGGCGTCGGCGTAGGCCAGGGAGCCGGTCACCGTCGTGATGTCGCCCGCCACCTCGTGGCCGTCGTTGAAGCGGGCGGCCCAGTTGCCGCCGGTGCCGGTGGCCGCCGTGAAGACATCCGCCCTGCCGTCGGAGTTGAAGTCGCCGACGGCCACGGTCGAGCCGAACTTCGCGCTGTTCGGGTTGTAGTCGTCGCCGAGCGCCATGGTGTCGGCGTCGGCTTCGCTGTCGAACTTCGGGCCGTAGAGGATGGTCACCGCGCCGCGGTCCTTGTGCCCGATCGAGTCGTCCTCGCCGGGCGCGCCGATCGCGAGGTCCGCGTAGCCGTCGCCGTTGATGTCGCCCCACGCGGTGGCCGCGCCCCACTGGTCGCCGGACTCGGCGGCGCCCGGGACACCCGTGCTCGCCTGGTTGATGCGGAGCTTGGAGGCGGAGACCGGGGCGCTGACACCGCCGGGCACGAGGGTGAGCCAGCCGCTGCCCGTCCCGGGGGTGGCGGCCACGAGGTCGCTGACGCCGTCTCCCGTGTAGTCGGCGGTCGGGATCGCGGAGTTCGCGCCGGGCGAGGCCGCGTAGCGGCGGACCTCGGCGAGCTTGGCGTACAGGTTCTTGCCGGGGGACGTGGTGGTGGCCGCGTCCTTGCCGCCGGAGACCACGTTCAGCTCGGCCTGGTCGCCCTTGGCGTACACACCCGTGTCATCGGACGCGGTCAGCGTGACCTCGCCGGTCGGGTCACCCTCGTACTGGCCCAGCTTCCACGCGGCCAGTCGCGCCACGGACTCCACCGCGGCCCGGCTCGGCTTTCCGGCGGTCGTACCGTTGCCGCCCTCGAAGTCGCCGAGCACCGCGATGCCCACGGAGTCGCCGTTGAAGCCGTACGTGTGGTCGCCGCGCACCGACAGGTCGGCGCCGCCCGCGCGGCCCTCGAAGACGCGGCCGCACTTGTCGACCAGGAAGTTGTAGCCGAGGTCGCCGCGGCCGGCGGTCTGGATGTCGTACGCCATGATCGCGCGGATCAGGGCCGGGGACTGGGCGCAGCTGTAGGCGTTCGTACCGGCCGTGTGGTGCACGAAGACCGCGCTGATCTTGTCGATGTACTCGGGCGTGCCCGTCACCGTCGACTCGTCGGCGCCCCAGCGGGCGCGCGAGACGATCGGGGGCCGCTTGACGGTGGAGGCCCGCGGGGTCGGTGCGACCGGGAAGGCGGCGTTGCTCATGCCGGTGGCAGCGCCGGCTGTTGCGTCCGTGGTGGCGTCGAGGCCCTTGTTCCTCAGCTCGGCCGCGGTCACGCCGGGGTCGACGAGGTTGACCTCCAGCCCCTTGGGGAGCCCGGCGGTCGAGGAGCCGTCGGCGGCGACGACCCGTGCCTCGACGCCGTCACTGGGGCCGACCCACAGGGGCTCGGAGGCCCCGCGCGCCTTCTTGGCGCCCGGCTCGCCGGACTCACCCGGCTCACCCGACTCGCCAGACTCACCTGACTCGCCCGGCTCGCTCGATTCGCCCCGGTCGACGGGCAGAGGCGTCACGTTCAGGTTCCGCCAGCCGGTCCACTCGCCGGTCGCGACGGCGCGGGTACGGACCTGGGCGGTGCCGTCGAGTTCGGCGGTGGCGCCGGTCCAGGAGACGCCGACGAGCGAGAACTCCTCGGTGTCCGTCCGCGCCAGCCGCGCCCGCGTACCGCTCCCGGCGGCGGACAGCGCGACGTCATGCACGTCGACGGCCCGCTTGGTGCGGGGCCCGTCGGTGACCGGCCCCGTGCTCGGACTGGCGACTGCGTACGTCACGACGCCCGCCCCACCCATCACGACGGCCCCCAGTGTCAGCCACGCCCGCCGCTTCACGCTGAGCGGCCTGTACGCATGGCTCTTACCGCGCCTCAAATGCCCCACCCCTAGAAAACCAACACAAAGCAAACACCCGGCACACACGGGCAGCCCTCTATTGAGCACACAGGGAGGGCCGAACATCATCATCGGCGCACGAAGGTGTGGGGCACGTCACCCCGGTGGTTCCGCCGCCGGGCTTCCTCGCGGCGGCCGACATGAGCTCCGTTCCTCCTCATCGCCAACTCCTGTGCGTGCACCTGGTGTTGATCCTGTGGGAGCGCTCCGAGGCCGTTGGGGCCCATGGTGAGCTGTGACAGTTCTGTGGCTTCCGGCGCTGTTGACCTTGGAGGACGCGGACACGGCCGGAAGTGGCCACGTCCTGCCGGACCGGAGGACTCGAACTCGATCTCGGTGCGAACGAGGACAGTAGTGAGCCAGCGAGGGGAACCCCGCCGCGTGCAGGCATACGACGGGGAGCTGGGTGCTGCCGTCGCGCGGGCCCAGGAGGGGGACGAGGCGGCGTTCGCGGTGGCGTACCGGATCGTGCAGCCGGGCCTGCTCGGCTATCTGCGGGGGCTGGTCGGGAACGACGCGGAGGACGTCGCGTCCGACGCGTGGCTGGAGATAGCGCGGGACCTCGGACGCTTCAAGGGGGACGGCGCGGGCTTCCGCGGGTGGACCGCGACCATCGCCCGGCACCGGGCCCTGGACCATCTGCGCCGGCAGAAGGTACGGCCCCGGGCGACCGGACTGGAGAGCGACGTCCTGGACCTGCCCGGCGCCCACAGCACGTACGACCAGGCCATGGAGTCGCTCTCCACCGAACACGCCCTGGAGCTGGTGGCCCAGCTGCCGCGCGACCAGGCGGAGGCGGTGCTGCTGCGGGTGGTGGTCGGCCTGGACGGGCCCTCCGCCGCCCGAGTCCTCGGTAAACGGCCGGGCGCGGTCCGTACCGCCGCCCACCGCGGACTCAAACGCCTGGCGCGGCTGCTCGGCGCGGAGGGTGTGACGGATGAGGGCCCCCGGACGCTGGGGGAGTCGAGATGAACAGCAGCGACTGGCAGCCGTGGGGCGGAGGTGAAGTGGAGATGGGTGGACAACAGGGTGACAGCACGCCGTCCGGCCGTCACTTCGCGCGCCCCGGCGCCGATGACCCGCAGGATTTCCGCGCGGAGTCCTCTCCCGTCGCCGTACTCCTCGCCGCCGCCGTGCGGGCCCGTGACGTGGAAGGCAAGCGTGAGGCGCGGGCCGTCGCGGCGTTCCTGGAGGCACGCGAGCAGGGAGCCCACCCGGCCCGTACCCGGCGGCGCGACGACTGGCGTCCCCGGGGCGTGCGGCGGGCCCGGCGTTCGCTGCGGGCCACGCTCGCGGCGCTGCTGGCCGGCCTGACCCTCGGTGGGGTCGCCGTGGCGGCCATCGGCGTCTCGTCGGGCGGCGACGGAGAGGGCCAGGGGCGCGCCGGACCGTCGAGCAGCGCCCCTGAGCGGCCCGGGTCCACACCGCCGGACTCGACCGGCTCGTCCGCTCCCGCCCCGGGGGCATCCCCGTCGGGCCCCTCGGACCGCCCCTCGCAGGCCCAGGACACCGAGGCCCACTGCCGTGCGTTCGAGAAGGTCGAGGGCCGCGGCAAGGCCATGGACGCCACCGCCTGGCAGCGCCTGATCGACGCGGCGGGCGGCGAGTCGCGCGTGCGCGCGTACTGCGCCGAGCGACTGGGCGTGAGCGGCGGCGGCAGTGAGCGGCAGAAGAAGGACAAGGAGCGGGACACCGCGGGCGCGTCCAGTGATCCGAGCACGGCCGCCCGCACGACTCCCAGGCCAGGGCAGCCCAGGAAGAAGTAGGGCCGGCGTGCTCGCAAGACCCCCGTACTCGCAAGACACCCGGCCGACTCCGCCGACGGCAACGGCCGGGGCCGCCACCCCCCACAGGAGAGGCCCCGACCGTCGCACGGCACGGGCCGCGCGGCGGCCCGTACTCTCTACAGCGCCGAGGGTGCGCTTTCTGTCACACCTCACGGCATCACGAGTTAGTTGCATGCTCTAAGGACATGGACGAGGGACAGTTTCAGGCCGTAACGTGCGTTTCGCGCCGGAGAGCGGAAGGCGGACGACCCCCGCACCCGCCGAAGGCGTGTAGACCGCAACCATCATTTGAGGAACCACGACGGCGAGAACCGGGTCCGCGAGAGCGGCGCCGGTTTAGGCGCAAAAAGGGGCGCGCGCAGGTGCTGGGGGACGACGCGGAGCTGACCGCCGCCGTACTTGCGGCACAGCACGGGGACGAGGCCGCGTTCCGGACCGTGTACCGGGCGGTCCACCCAAGGCTGCTCGGATACGTGCGGACGCTGGTCGGCGACCCGGACGCGGAGGACGTCACCTCCGAGGCGTGGTTGCAGATAGCCAGGGACCTGGAGCGGTTCAGCGGGGACGCGGACCGGTTCCGGGGCTGGGCCGCCCGTATCGCCCGCAACCGCGCGCTCGACCACATACGCATGCGCGGGCGACGCCCGGCGATCGGCGGTGACGAGACCGAGCTGACCGGAAAGGCCGCCGAGTCGGACACCGCCGGTGAGGCCATGGAGGCGCTCGCCACCGACCACGCGCTCTCGCTGATCGCCCAGCTCCCGCAGGACCAGGCGGAGGCGGTCGTCCTGCGTGTCGTCGTGGGCCTCGACGCCAAGACGGCCGCCGAGACCCTCGGCAAGCGGCCGGGAGCCGTACGCACCGCCGCGCACCGAGGACTGAAGCGGCTCGCGGAGCTGCTCGGCGCGGACTCGGGATCGACCGGCGCGCTCGACGCCGTGCCCCCTCAGAGAGAAGCGCGGACACGCGCCGTGACGTCCGCCGGTGTGACGCATATGCGTTCGCGGACGCAGAAGGACATGTGATGGCCGACGAGCAGTACAAGTGGCTGGACCGCGAAGCGGCGGAGTGCCTGCTGCGTGGTGAGCCGCTCGAAGCCCTCGACGCCGACGCCCGCGCCGCCGCCGACCGGCTCACCGAGGCCCTGGACGCGCTGACCGCCGACCTTCCTCCCGTGGACGCCGAACTCCCGGGTGAGGAAGCCACCTTGGCGGCATTCCGCAAGGCACGCGCGGAGCGTGACGGCGAGAACACGGCGCTGTCCGCCGGTGCCGGCACGTATGCCACGGCGCGGTCCGCCGACGCCGGTCTCGTGCGGCTCGGGTGGCCCGAACCGGAGGGGCGGCGGGCCCGCCGGGGCCGCTCGCTGCGGTTCGGGATGGCCGCGACGCTGGCCGCCGGGATGCTCGGCGGGGTCGCTGTGGCGGCCGTGGCCGGAGTCCTGCCGACTCCGTTCCGTGACGACCGGCCGCAGCCCGCCTCGACGGCGTCCGCCCCGGAGACGCCCGAGCTGCCGCTCATGACGCCGTCGCCGGACGGATCCGCGCGCGGGCGGGCAGGTGAGCCGTCGCCCGGTGGCAGCACGGGCGAGGCCGGCGACGGGGGCGCCCGGGACGACACGGCCCGGGGCGGTGGCGCCACCGGGCAGCCGGGCTCCAAGGACTCCGGGAAGGAGTGGCGGAGCGCCGGCCGCGGATGGGGCGGTGGGGTCCGCTCGGCCTGCCGCGACGTCCGCGACGGCAAGAAGCTGGACTCCGACCGCAAGCGCGTCCTGGAGGGCTTGGCGGGCGGCAGGGGCAAGGTGAAGAAGTACTGCAAGGGCGTCCTGGGCGACCGGGGTGACCGGCGCGACCGCGGCGCCACGGGCACCTCGGACCACGGGCGCGACACCCCCGGCAACGGCGACACGGGCTCCGGCCGGGACAAGGACGGCCGAGGCAAGGGCGGCAAGGACAAAGGCGGCCGAGGCAAGGACGGCGGAGACAACGGCGGCGGGGACAACGGCGGCGGGGACACCGGCGGTCGAGGCAGGGGCGGTGACGGCGAGGGCTCCGGGAGCCGGAACGGCGGCAACGACCACCGCGGCAACGGCGGCCTCGTCCACCCCGTTTCCGTTCTCCACCACATCGGCGCCTTGGGTTCGCACACGTCTCTGTGAGGCGTGTCTGCGTGATGTGCGTCACATCGCGCATAGGGATCCGACGTCGGACGCGTCATAGAGGTTGCGGGGGAGTTGTGGGC
>NZ_VJZC01000053.1 GCF_009377185.1 Streptomyces spongiae | reverse complement strand
CCCCCATCCCGCCGCAAGGGGAATACACAACCCCAACCCCCGGTTTGGGAGGATGGCCCCAGTCCTGGCAGACTGGACCGTCGGCCCCGGTTCACGCTCCCGCACCCCGCGGCAGCGACCCGGCGCCCTCCCGAAACTAGGAGACACCCTTGAAGCGCGACATCCACCCCGAGTACGTCGAGACGCAGGTCAGCTGCACCTGCGGCGCGTCGTTCACCACCCGTAGCACGATCACCGCCGGCGCCATCCGTGCCGACGTCTGCTCCGAGTGCCACCCGTTCTACACGGGCAAGCAGAAGATCCTCGACACCGGTGGCCGCGTGGCCCGCTTCGAGGCCCGCTTCGGCAAGGCTGCCGCTGCCAAGAAGTAGCGAGCCCACAGCGCCGGTCCTTGGTCCCCCCGTCCGGGGGTTCCGGGACCGGCGTTTTGCGGTAACAGCAGCCCACCCATTCGTCGTACGCACGTCCCCGGCCTCATCATGGGAGCGGGGGACAGTCCAGGGAGCCGGAGATGTTCGAGGCGGTCGAGGATTTGGTCGGGGAGCACGCCGACCTGGAGAAGAAGCTCGCCGATCCGTCGGTCCACGCGGACCAGGCCAACGCGCGCAGGCTGAACAAGCGCTACGCCGAGCTGACCCCGATCGTCGCCACGTACCGCTTCTGGAAGGCGAACGGCGACGACATCGAGACGGCGCGTGAATTCGCCGCCGCCGACCCGGACTTCGTCGCCGAGGTCAAGGAGCTGGAGAAGCTGCGCGAGGAGCTGACGGAGAAGCTGCGCTTCCTGCTCATCCCGCGCGACCCCAGCGACGACAAGGACGTCATCCTGGAGATCAAGGCGGGCGCGGGCGGCGACGAGTCGGCCCTGTTCGCCGGTGACCTGCTGCGCATGTACCTGCGGTACGCGGAGCGCGTCGGCTGGAAGACCGAGATCATCGACTCCACCGAGTCCGAACTCGGCGGCTACAAGGACGTCCAGGTCGCCGTGAAGACCAAGGGCGGCCAGGGCGCGCCCGAGCCCGGGCAGGGCGTGTGGGCGCGGCTGAAGTACGAGGGCGGGGTGCACCGCGTGCAGCGGGTGCCCGCGACCGAGTCCCAGGGCCGTATCCACACCTCCGCGGCCGGTGTGCTGGTCACGCCCGAGGCCGAGGAGATCGACGTCGAGATCAACCCGAACGACCTCCGGATCGACGTCTACCGGTCCTCCGGCCCCGGCGGGCAGTCCGTGAACACGACCGACTCCGCAGTGCGCATCACGCACATTCCCACCGGAGTCGTCGCCTCCTGCCAGAACGAGAAGAGCCAGCTGCAGAACAAGGAGCAGGCGATGCGTATCCTGCGCTCCAGGCTGCTGGCGGCGGCGCAGGAGGAGGCGGAGAGGGAGGCCGCCGACGCCCGTCGCAGCCAGGTCCGCACCGTCGACCGCTCCGAGAAGATCCGCACGTACAACTTCCCGGAGAACCGCATCTCGGACCACCGCGTCGGCTTCAAGGCGTACAACCTGGACCAGGTCCTGGACGGCGACCTCGACTCGGTGATCCAGGCGTGCGTCGACGCGGACTCGGCCGCCAAGCTCGCCGCGGCGTAAGGTCCGTAGGGCCGTACGCCGGAGACAGCAGGCGTCGACCGCCGCCCCTGGCCGACAGCCGCCCTTAGCCGTACGACGTTGACAACAGCTCAGCCCCCGGAGGACCAGCGTGCAGCAACATTTTGGGGAGCGCCCCCCAAACCCCCGCAGCGTGCTGCTCACGGAAGTGGCCCAGGCCACGCAGCGTCTGGCCGACGCCGGCGTGCCCTCGCCGCGCAACGACGCCGAGGAGCTCGCCGCGTTCGTGCACGGCGTCAAGCGGGGTCAGCTGCACACCGTCAAGGACTCCGACTTCGACGCCCGGTACTGGGAGGTCACCGCCCGCCGCGAGGCCCGTGAGCCGTTGCAGCACATCACCGGGCGGGCGTACTTCCGGTATCTCGAACTGCAGGTCGGGCCCGGGGTGTTCGTGCCCAGGCCGGAGACCGAGTCGGTCGTCGGATGGGCGATAGACGCCGTACGCGCCATGGACGTCGTCGAGCCCTGCATCGTCGACCTGTGCACCGGCTCGGGCGCCATCGCGCTCGCGCTGGCTCAGGAGGTGCCGCGCTCCCGCGTGCACGCCGTGGAGCTGTCCGAGGACGCGCTGAGGTGGACCCGCAAGAACATGGCGGGCTCCAGGGTCGACCTGCGTCAGGGAGACGCCCGCACCGCCTTCCCGGACCTCGACGGCCAGGTCGACCTCGTCATCTCCAACCCGCCGTACATCCCGCTCACCGAATGGGAGTACGTGGCACCGGAGGCCCGCGACCACGATCCCGAACTCGCCCTGTTCTCCGGCGAGGACGGCCTCGATCTGATCCGCGGCCTGGAACGCACCGCACACCGACTCCTGCGCCCGGGCGGTGTTGTCGTCGTCGAGCACGCCGACACCCAGGGCGGCCAGGTGCCGTGGATCTTCACCGAGGAGCGGGGCTGGGCCGACGCGGCCGACCACCCGGACCTCAACAACCGCCCGCGGTTCGCGACGGCACGCAAGGCGACGCCGTGAACCCGCGCACGTTCAGGACTTCAGACCGGCAGCAGTACGGGTACGGCGCGTACGACGGGTACGACGCGTACTTCGGGTACGAGGAGGCTCGCTAGATGGCACGGCGATACGACACCAACGACGCTACCGACCGCGCGACGGGCCTGCGTGAGGCCGCGTCCGCAGTTCGCCGTGGCGAGCTGGTGGTCCTCCCCACCGACACCGTGTACGGCGTGGGCGCCGACGCGTTCTCCTCGGAGGCCGTCGCCGACCTGCTGGAAGCCAAGGGCCGCGGCCGCAACATGCCCACGCCCGTCCTCATCGGCTCCCCGAACACCCTGCACGGCCTCGTCACGGACTTCTCCGAGATGGCCTGGGAGCTCGTCGACGCCTTCTGGCCGGGCGCGCTCACGCTCGTCGCCAAGCACCAGCCGTCGCTCCAGTGGGACCTCGGGGACACCCGTGGCACGGTCGCCGTGCGCATGCCACTGCACCCGGTCGCGATCGAGCTGCTGACCGAGGTCGGCCCCATGGCGGTGTCCTCGGCGAACCTGACCGGGCACCCGGCGCCGGAGGACTGTGACGCCGCGCAGGAGATGCTCGGCGACTCCATCTCCGTCTACCTGGACGGCGGCCCGACCCCGGGCAACGTGCCCTCCTCCATCGTCGACGTCACGGGCAAGGTGCCGGTGCTGCTGCGCGCGGGCGCGCTGTCGGCGGACGAGCTGCGCAAGGTCGTACCCGACCTTGAGGTGGCGAATTGACGGCCCCTGACGCGGGGCGTGGCATATGGAACGGGGAAGAGACGAGGACCTTCACAGGGCTTCCGCGTGACACCTTCCGCATCCTCCACGTCAGCACCGGCAACGTGTGCCGCTCGCCGATCACCGAGCGGCTGACCCGCCATGCTCTGGCGGACCGGCTCGGCGACCCGCTGTGGGGCGGCATCGTCGTCGAGAGCGCCGGCACCTGGGGCCACGAGGGCGCGCCCATGGAGACCAACGCCGAGGCGGTCCTCGCGGACTTCGGCGCGGACGCCACCGGCTTCCTGGGCCGGGAGCTGCTGGACGAGCACGTCATCATGGCCGACCTGGTGCTGACCGCGACCCGGGACCACCGCGCCCAGGTCATCTCCATGGGCCACTCGGCGGGCCTGCGCACCTTCACCCTGAAGGAGTTCACCCGCCTCGTCCGCGCGATCGACCCCACCACCCTGCCCCCGCTGGAGGAGGGCCTGGTCGCGAGAGCACGGGCACTGGTGCGCGCTGCCGCGGCTCTACGCGGGTGGCTCCTGGCCCCGACGGCGGAGGCGGACGAGGTGTACGACCCGTACGGGGCGCCGCTGCCGTTCTTCCAGTCGGTGGGCGACGAGATACACCAGGCCCTGGATCCGGTGGTGACGGCGCTGACCGGGGTGCCGGCGCGGGCCTGAGCGCTTCGCTGAATTGCCAGGACTGGGCCGTCGGACTTCTGCGGGTCCGTCGTGGCTGGTCGCGCAGTTCCCCGCGCCCCTTCAGGGCGCGGCCGAACCCACCGGGCGCCTCGTGGCATGCGGCCCTACATTGGTCCTAGCGAACCCACCGGCACCCGGAGCCCACCATGTCGGTCACCCCCGCGGTCACATACCCGCTCGAAGCGGACGTCCTGCGCCGGCAGGACCCGGAACTCGCCGAGATCCTGACCGGTGAGCTGGCCCGGCAGTCGACGACGCTGCAGCTCATCGCCGCCGAGAACTTCACCTCGCCGGCCGTGCTCGCGGCACTCGGGTCGCCGCTCGCCAACAAGTACGCGGAGGGGTATCCCGGGGCGCGGCACCACGGTGGGTGCGAGATCGTCGACACGGCCGAGCGGATCGCCGTCGAGCGGGCGAAGGCGCTGTTCGGCGCCGAGCACGCCAATGTGCAGTCGCACTCGGGCTCGTCGGCCGTCCTCGCCGCGTACGCGGCGCTGCTGCGGCCTGGGGACACCGTTCTCGCCATGGGGCTGCCCTTCGGGGGACATCTCACGCACGGCTCGCCCGCCAACTTCTCCGGGCGCTGGTTCGACTTCGTCGGGTACGGCGTCGAGGCCGAGTCGGGGCTCGTCGACCACGACCAGGTGCGCACCCTGGCCCGTACCCACCGCCCCAAGGCCATCGTGTGTGGGTCCATCTCCTATCCGCGCCACATCGACTACGCCTTCTTCCGCGAGGTCGCCGACGAGGTCGGGGCCTACCTGATCGCCGACGCCGCGCACCCCATGGGGCTCGTCGCCGGGGGAGCGGCGCCGAATCCGGTGCCGTACGCCGATGTCGTCTGCGCCACCACGCACAAGGTGCTGCGCGGTCCCCGCGGCGGCATGATCCTTTGCGGGAGCGATCTCGCGGAGCGCGTCGACCGGGCGGTCTTCCCGTTCACACAGGGCGGCGCGCAGATGCACACCATCGCCGCCAAGGCCGTCGCGTTCGGCGAGGCGGCGACACCGGGGTTCGCGGCGTACGCCCATCAGGTGGTCGCGAACGCCAGGGTGCTCGCCCAGGGGCTGGCCGACGCGGGGCTCGTCGTCACCACCGGCGGCACCGACACCCACATGGTGGTCGTCGATCCCGCCCCGCTCGGCGTCGACGGACGCACCGCGCGCGGGCGGCTGGCCGCGGCCGGTATGGTCCTCGACACCTGTGCCCTGCCTCACGGCGACACTCGCGGCCTGCGGCTCGGCGCGGCGGCACTGACCACGCAGGGCATGGGCGAGGTGGAGACGGCCCGGATCGCAGCCCTGTTCGCGGCAGTACTCCGTGAGGATGTCGACAGCAAGCAGGCGCGTGAAGAAGTGCGGGAGCTGACCGGGAGATTTCCGCCCTACCCGCAGTGACGGAATGCCGGAAGTGGACCGAGATGCTCCGGAAGATCCCCGCCGTATCGCGGCCGAAGCGGGGTAGACGCACCACCGGACACAGACACACGTGCAACCATCGTCGCTACCCGGAAGTCCCCAACCATATGCGCTCATCGCTAGGGTGTGGGGCTGAGATGGCCAGCGAGACCTGTGGGGAAGCCTGTGCGTGAATACCTGCTGACACTCTGCATCACGGCCGCGGTGACGTACCTGCTGACAGGGCCGGTACGGAAGTTCGCGATCGTGGCGGGTGCCATGCCGGCGATCCGCGCGCGCGACGTCCACCGAGAACCCACGCCCCGGCTCGGCGGTATCGCCATGTTCTTCGGGCTGTGCGCGGGCCTTCTGGTCGCCGACCACCTCACCAACCTCAGCGAGGTCTTCGCCAACTCCAACGAACCGCGCGCCCTGCTCTCCGGCGCCGCGCTGATCTGGCTCATCGGCGTCCTGGACGACAAGTTCGAGATCGACGCGCTGATCAAGCTGGGCGGCCAGATGATCGCCGCGGGCGTCATGGTCATGCAGGGTCTGACGATCCTCTGGCTGCCCATCCCCGGCGTCGGCAACGTCGCGCTGACCCAGTGGCAGGGCACGCTGCTCACGGTCGCCCTGGTCGTCATCACGATCAACGCGGTCAACTTCGTGGACGGCCTCGACGGTCTCGCCGCCGGCATGGTGTGCATCGCGTCGTGCGCGTTCTTCATGTACGCGTACCGCATCTGGTACAGCTACGGCATCGAGGCCGCCGCCCCGGCCACCCTTTTCGCGGCCATCCTCATGGGCATGTGCCTGGGCTTCCTGCCGCACAACATGCATCCCGCCCGGATCTTCATGGGTGACTCCGGCTCGATGCTCATCGGGCTCGTGCTGGCCGCGGGCGCCATCTCCGTCACGGGGCAGATCGACCCCGACGCCATGAACCTGTTCTCGGGTTCCGAGCGCAACACGGTCCACCAGACCGTCCCCGTCTACATCCCGCTGCTGCTGCCGCTGACGATCATCGCCATCCCCGCCGCCGACCTGGTGCTGGCGATCGTGCGCCGCACCTGGCGGGGCCAGTCCCCGTTCGCCGCCGACCGCGGCCACCTGCACCACCGCCTGCTGGAGATCGGCCACTCGCACAGCCGGGCCGTGCTGATCATGTACTTCTGGTCCGCGCTGATCGCCTTCGGCGCCCTGGCGTACTCGGTGAACTCGGCCTCGATGTGGATCGTCCTCGGAGTCGTCGCGCTCAGCTTCGTCGGACTGGTGCTGCTCCTGCTGCCGCGCTTCACGCCGCGCGCCCCGCGCTGGGCCGAGGCCTTCGTGCCCCCGCGGTACCGCCGCAGGACCGGTCAGGAGGCCGCGGCCATCGCTCCGGCCGCGTCGAGTGCCGCGTACGGAACGACGGGCACGGACGCGGACATGGACGCTCAGGAGCCCGTCGACCATCGCACCCCGGTGGCCGCGGGAGCCTCACGCGTCAACGGCGCCACCGCGCTGAGCGCCCGTGCGCGTCTTCTGGACGGGCGTAAAGCCGAAACCTCGCGCTGACCCGAAGGTAAGAATCTGACTAACTCTTGACTCGACGTCCAGGACGCAAACCGGTCTTATACCAGACAAAAGGGCGGGGTTTTTGCACAGACGGGCAGGTTCACTCTCATGTGTGACACCTCGCACACCCAGCAGGTAAAGACCTCATCAAATAGTTTGTGATACGGTTCACGAGAACCCGGGATAGAGCCGAAGGACCGCAGTGCGACGGTCCATTGGCGGTGAATTCTCACTGTCACCCCGGGGCTACGCTCGTCCATGACGACACCCTGCCCCCGTAACTGAGCGGAGTTGCCGCCATGCCGTCCAATGACGCCCGGATCCTGCTTCAGGCTGCCGTACCCACGGTCGCCGTGGGCGCGATCGCTGCCGTCGTCAGCGGTGTGGTCGTCGGCGGCAAAGGGGCGGTCGGTGCCATCGTGGCGGCCGTGCTCACGATCCTCTTCATGGGAATCGGGCTCTACGTTCTGCAGCGGACTGCCAAATCGCTTCCGCATCTGTTCCAGATGATGGGCCTGATGCTCTACGCCGCGCAGATCCTGCTGCTGTTCATCTTCCTGAGCGCGTTCAAGAACACCACGCTGTTCCACCCCAAGGCCTTCGCGATCACGCTCATCGGTACCACCCTCGCGTGGATCGCCGCCCAGACCCGGGCGCACATGAAGGCCAAGATCCTCTACGTCGAACCTGATTCCTCCACGGGCAGCAAGCCCGAAAAATCGGGGCACTCGTCGTGAGGGGTAGGGCCGAGATAAATGCGTGTGCGAACTCCTGCTATCGTCCGGTGCCAACTGCGGCATCGCGGGCGCGGGCATCCGAGCTGACGCCTGCTCAAACGCGAGGCTCGATGCCCCTCAGCCGCCCCCACATCCGTAACACCAGTCCAGTGCCGATCCGCGGCTGCGCGCCGCGCCGACACAACGAGGTTGCCGTACCCATGCGTCACGCCGAAGGAGCCCGCGGTGAGTGCTGACCAGACCCAGCTCGCCTTTGACTGGAGCTGTCGGATCATGGCCGACAACGGCTGCGGCTTCCCGGCTCCGGGCCTGCACTCGTTCCTCTTCAAGCCGATCGCCACGTTCGGCGGGTTCGAGTTCAACAAGGTGATGCTGCTCGCGCTCATCACCACCCTGCTCGTCGTCACCTTCTTCACGCTCGCGTTCGGCAAGGCGAAGGTGGTGCCCGGCAAGCTCCAGATGATCGGTGAGGCCGGCTACGACTTCGTACGCCGCGGCATCGTCTACGAGACCCTCGGCAAGAAGGAGGGCGAGAAGTTCGTCCCCCTGATGGTCTCGCTGTTCTTCTTCATCTGGATCATGAACATCTGGTCCGTGATCCCGCTGGCCCAGTTCCCGGTGTCCTCGATCATCGCCTACCCGATGGTGCTCGCCGCCGTCGTCTACGTGGTGTGGGTCTCGATGACCTTCAAGCGGCACGGTTTCGTCGGCTTCTTCAAGAACGTCACCGGCTACGACAAGGAACTCGGCGGGGTCCTCCCGCTCGTGATGGTCATCGAGTTCTTCTCGAACCTGCTGGTCCGGCCGTTCACCCACGCCGTGCGACTCTTCGCCAACATGTTCGCCGGCCACCTGATGCTCGTGATGTTCACCGTCGCCTCCTGGTACCTGCTGAACAGCTGGATGATCCCGGCGGCCGGTGTCTCCTTCGTGATGACCATCGTCATGATCGGCTTCGAGCTTTTCGTGCAGGCCGTCCAGGCGTACGTCTTCGTCCTGCTCGCCTGCTCGTACATCCAGGGCGCTCTCGCCGAGCACCACTGAGCCCCGCGCCGCTCCACAACCCCCCAAGAACGTCCGGTGGCCAACCCCCGCCGGTCCATGAAAGAGAAGGAAGATTCAGCATGGCTGCCATGGAGACCCTCGCCGCCCTTGAAGGCAACATCGGTTCCGTCGGCTACGGCCTCGCCGCCATCGGCCCCGGCGTCGGCGTCGGCATCATCTTCGGCAACGGCACCCAGGCTCTGGCCCGCCAGCCCGAGGCCGCCGGTCTGATCCGTGCCAACCAGATCCTCGGCTTCGCCTTCTGTGAGGCGCTTGCCCTCATCGGCATCGTCATGCCGTTCGTCTACGGATGATCGAGCCCTGACGAGCGAACCTTTCAACGAAAGGCACTGATGTGATCGCCAACCTGGTACAGCTGGCGGCCGAGGAGGAGCAGAACCCGCTCGTCCCGCCGGGCCCCGAGCTGCTCGTGGGCACCATCGCCTTCGCCATCGTGTTCTTCTTCTTCTGGAAGAAGCTCCTCCCGAACATCAACAAGGTTCTGGACGAGCGCCGCGCGGCGATCGAAGGCGGTATCGAAGAGGCCGACGCCATGAAGGTCGAGGCCCAGAGCGTGCTCGAGCAGTACAAGGCTCAGCTCCAAGAGGCCCGGCACGAGGCCGCGCGTCTGCGCCAGGAGGCGCAGGAGCAGGGCGCCACGCTCATCGCCGAGATGCGTGCGGAAGGCCAGCGGCAGCGTGAGGAGATCATCGCCGCCGGCCACTCCCAGATCGAGGCCGACCGCAAGGCCGCCGCGTCCGCGCTGCGCCAGGACGTCGGCAAGCTCGCCACCGACCTGGCCGGCAAGCTCGTCGGCGAGTCCCTCGAGGACCACGCCCGGCAGAGCCGTGTGATCGACCGCTTCCTCGATGACCTCGAGGAGAAGGCAGAGGCGGCTCGATGACAGCGCACGGAGCGAGCCGCGAGGCAACCGCAGCCGCACGTGAGCGTCTCGACGCGCTGACGGACTCCACGTCCGTGGACGCGGGCTCGCTCGCCGGCGAGCTGGCCGCCGTCACCGCGCTGCTCGACCGCGAGGTCAGCTTGCGTCGGGTCCTCACCGACCCGGCGCAGGCCGCTGAGGCCAAGGCCGAACTGGCCGGACGCATCTTCGGCGGTCAGGTCAGCGGCACCGCCGTCGACCTGGTGGCCGGCACGGTGCGCTCCCGCTGGTCGCAGTCGCGCGACCTGGTGGACGCGCTGGAGGAGCTGGCCGCCACGGCCGACCTCACCGCGGCCCAGAAGGCGGGCGCGCTCGACGACGTCGAGGACGAGCTGTTCCGGTTCGGCCGGATCGTCTCCTCGAACACCGAGCTGCGGTCCGCCCTGACCGACCGTGCCGCGAGCGCCTCCGCCAAGAGCGAACTGCTGCGCAGCCTGCTCGGCGGTCGCGCCAACGTGGCGACCGAGCGTCTGGTGACGCGCCTCGTGACCGCGCCGCGTGGACGTAGCCTGGAGGCGGGACTCGAGTCCCTGTCCCAGCTCGCCGCCGAGCGCCGGGACCGACTGGTGGCCACCGTCACCTCGGCGGTTCCGCTGAGCGACCGGCAGAAGCAGCGCCTGGGCGCCGCCCTCGCGAAGCTCTACGGCCGTCAGATGCACCTCAACATCGACGTCGACCCCGAGGTCGTCGGCGGGATCCGGGTGCAGGTCGGCGACGAGGTCATCAACGGCGCGATCGCGGACCGACTCGAGGACGCCGGCCGCCGCATGGCGAGCTAGCGGCACCGCGGCAACTGAACACGCAGTACGTCCTTACGGCCCTGGTTGGGCCGTGCAGAAGAATCCTGGGGGTCGCCCCCAGACCCCCAAAGTGAAACTTCGGGCCCAACAAGGAGAGCAGGGAACCCAGATGGCGGAGCTCACGATCCGGCCGGAGGAGATCCGGGACGCGCTGGAGAACTTCGTCCAGTCGTACAAGCCGGACGCGGCCTCGCGCGAGGAGGTCGGTACGGTCACCCTTGCCGGCGACGGCATCGCGAAGGTCGAGGGTCTCCCCTCGGCCATGGCCAACGAACTGCTGAAGTTCGAGGACGGCACGCTCGGCCTCGCGCTGAACCTGGAAGAGCGCGAGATCGGCGCCATCGTCCTCGGTGAGTTCAGCGGCATCGAGGAGGGTCAGCCGGTCACCCGTACCGGCGAGGTCCTGTCGGTCGCCGTGGGCGAGGGCTACCTCGGCCGCGTCGTCGACCCGCTCGGCAACCCGATCGACGGCCTCGGCGAGATCGAGACCAGCGGTCGTCGTGCCCTCGAACTGCAGGCCCCCACGGTCATGCAGCGCAAGTCGGTGCACGAGCCGATGGAGACCGGCTACAAGGCCGTCGACGCGATGACCCCCGTCGGCCGCGGTCAGCGTCAGCTGATCATCGGTGACCGCCAGACCGGCAAGACCGCCCTGGCCGTCGACACGATCATCAACCAGCGCGACAACTGGCGCACCGGCGACCCGAACAAGCAGGTCCGCTGCATCTACGTCGCCATCGGCCAGAAGGGCTCGACGATCGCGTCGGTCCGCGGCGCGCTGGAGGAGAACGGCGCGCTCGAGTACACGACCATCGTCGCCGCCCCGGCGTCCGACCCGGCCGGCTTCAAGTACCTGGCGCCGTACACCGGTTCGGCCATCGGCCAGCAGTGGATGTACGAGGGCAAGCACGTCCTCATCATCTTCGACGACCTCTCGAAGCAGGCCGACGCCTACCGCGCCGTGTCCCTGCTGCTGCGCCGCCCGCCGGGCCGTGAGGCCTACCCGGGTGACGTCTTCTACCTGCACTCCCGTCTGCTGGAGCGCTGCGCGAAGCTCTCCGACGACATGGGCAAGGGCTCGATGACGGGTCTGCCGATCGTCGAGACCAAGGCCAACGACGTCTCGGCGTTCATCCCGACCAACGTCATCTCCATCACCGACGGCCAGTGCTTCCTGGAGTCGGACCTCTTCAACGCCGGTCAGCGTCCCGCGCTGAACGTCGGTATCTCCGTCTCCCGAGTCGGTGGTTCCGCGCAGCACAAGGCGATGAAGCAGGTCGCCGGTCGTCTCCGCGTGGACCTCGCCCAGTTCCGTGAGCTGGAGGCGTTCGCCGCCTTCGGCTCCGACCTGGACGCCGCGTCGAAGGCGCAGCTGGAGCGCGGTCAGCGCATGGTCGAGCTGCTGAAGCAGAACCAGTACGAGCCGATGGCCACCGAGGACCAGGTCGTCTCCGTCTGGGCCGGCACCACCGGCAAGATGGACGAGGTGCCGGTCGCCGACATCCGCCGCTTCGAGAAGGAGCTGCTCGAGTTCCTGCACCGCAAGGAGCAGGGCCTCATGACCTCCATCAAGGAGGGCGGCAAGATGTCGGACGACACCCTCACCGCTGTCGCCGACGCCATCGCCGAGTTCAAGAAGCAGTTCGAGACCTCGGACGGCAAGCTGCTCGGCGAGGACGCTCCGGCCGCCCCGAAGGCGACCAGCGCCTCCAAGTGACGTAAGGAAGGGACCTGACTCATGGGAGCCCAGCTCCGGGTCTACAAGCGTCGCATCCGATCCGTCACCGCGACCAAGAAGATCACCAAGGCGATGGAGATGATCGCCGCCTCGCGCGTCGTCAAGGCGCAGCGCAAGGTGGCGGCCTCCACGCCGTACGCGCAGGAACTGACCCGCGCGGTCACGGCGGTCGGCACCGGTTCGAACACCAAGCACCCGCTGACCACCCAGGCCGAGACGGTCACCCGTTCCGCGGTGCTGCTCCTGACGAGCGACCGCGGTCTGGCCGGCGCGTTCAACTCCAACGCCATCAAGGCGGCGGAGAAGCTGACGGCGCGCCTGGAGGCCGAGGGCAAGCAGGTCGACGTGTACATCGTCGGCCGGCGCGGTGTGGCCCACTACAACTTCCGTGAGCGCAAGATCACGGAACAGTGGAGCGGCTTCACCGACGAGCCCTCGTACGGCGACGCGAAGAAGGTCGCGGCGCCCCTGATCGAGGCCATCGAGCAGGAGACGGCGGACGGCGGCGTGGACGAACTCCACATCGTCTACACCGAGTTCGTCTCGATGATGACGCAGAACGCGGTCGAGGCCCGACTGCTTCCGCTCAGCCTCGACGAGGTCGCGCAGGAGTCGCCCAGCAAGGGCGAGATCCTGCCGCTGTACGACTTCGAGCCGTCGGCGGAGGACGTCCTCGACGCCCTGCTGCCGCGCTATGTCGAGAGCCGCATCTACAACGCACTGCTCCAGTCGGCCGCTTCCAAGCACGCCGCCACCCGTCGTGCGATGAAGTCGGCCACTGACAACGCGGGCGAGCTGATCAACACGCTCTCCCGTCTTGCCAACGCGGCCCGCCAGGCCGAAATCACCCAGGAAATCAGCGAGATCGTCGGAGGCTCCGCAGCCCTGGCCGACGCGACCGCGGGGAGTGACCGCTAATGACCACCACTGTTGAGACGGCCACGGCTACGGGCCGCGTCGCCCGGGTCATCGGCCCGGTCGTCGACGTGGAGTTCCCCGTCGACGCGATGCCCGACATCTACAACGCCCTGCACGTCGAGGTGAACGACCCGGCGCAGGACGGTGCCAAGAAGACGCTGACCCTGGAGGTCGCCCAGCACCTGGGTGACGGCCTGGTCCGCACGATCTCCATGCAGCCCACCGACGGTCTGGTCCGCCAGGCCCCGGTCGTCGACACCGGCACGGGCATCACCGTCCCGGTCGGCGACTTCACCAAGGGCAAGGTGTTCAACACCCTCGGTGAGGTGCTGAACGTCGACGAGACCTACGAGGGCGAGCGCTGGACCATCCACCGCAAGGCCCCGAACTTCGACGAGCTCGAGTCGAAGACCGAGATGTTCGAGACCGGCGTCAAGGTCATCGACCTGCTGACCCCGTACGTCAAGGGCGGCAAGATCGGTCTGTTCGGCGGCGCCGGCGTCGGCAAGACGGTGCTCATCCAGGAGATGATCTACCGCGTCGCCAACAACCACGACGGTGTGTCGGTGTTCGCCGGTGTCGGTGAGCGCACCCGTGAGGGCAACGACCTCATCGACGAGATGAGCGAGTCCGGCGTCATCGACAAGACCGCGCTGGTCTTCGGTCAGATGGACGAGCCCCCGGGCACTCGTCTGCGCGTGGCGCTCGCCGGTCTGACCATGGCGGAGTACTTCCGCGATGTGAAGAAGCAGGACGTGCTGTTCTTCATCGACAACATCTTCCGCTTCACCCAGGCCGGTTCCGAGGTGTCGACCCTGCTCGGCCGTATGCCCTCCGCGGTGGGCTACCAGCCGAACCTGGCCGACGAGATGGGTCTCCTCCAGGAGCGCATCACCTCGACCCGCGGTCACTCGATCACCTCGATGCAGGCGATCTACGTCCCCGCGGACGACCTGACCGACCCGGCCCCGGCCACCACCTTCGCCCACCTCGACGCGACGACGGTTCTCTCCCGTCCGATCTCCGAGAAGGGCATCTACCCGGCCGTGGACCCGCTGGACTCGACGTCCCGCATCCTCGACCCCCGGTACATCGCGGCGGACCACTACAACGCCGCGATGCGCGTGAAGAACGTCCTGCAGAAGTACAAGGACCTGCAGGACATCATCGCGATCCTCGGTATCGACGAGCTCGGCGAGGAGGACAAGCTCGTCGTCCACCGTGCCCGTCGCGTGGAGCGCTTCCTGTCCCAGAACACCCACGTCGCCAAGCAGTTCACCGGCGTCGACGGGTCGGACGTGCCGCTGGACGAGTCGATCACCGCGTTCAACGCGATCATCGACGGCGAGTACGACCACTTCCCGGAGCAGGCGTTCTTCATGTGCGGTGGCATCGAGGACCTGAAGAACAACGCGAAGGAGCTCGGCGTCTCCTGACCCCCGAGCTTCAACGGTGAGAGGGGCGGGTGTGCACCTCGCAAGGGGTGCGTCCCGCCCCTCTCACCACTCCCACTAGAATTGACCCAACACCCGGCAGAACCGCCGGGTGGTGACCCGAGGAGCCACCTTGGCTGCTGAGCTGCACGTCGCGATGGTCGCGGCCGACCGAGAGGTCTGGTCCGGCGAGGCCACCCTGGTCGTCGCGCGCACCACGTCCGGCGACATCGGCGTCATGCCCGGTCACCAGCCGCTGCTCGGTGTGCTGGAGTCGGGCCCGGTGACCATCCGCACGAAGGATGGTGGAACGGTCGTGGCCGCTGTGCACGGCGGTTTCATCTCGTACGCGGACAACAAGCTGTCGCTGCTGGCCGAGATCGCCGAGCTGTCGGACGAGATCGACGTCCAGCGCGCGGAGCGGGAGCTCGAGCGCGCGAAGGCGGAGGGCGATGCCCACGCCGAGCGCCGCGCGGACGTCCGACTGCGTGCGGTGGCGGCGCGCTGACCGAGCGCGTCATGTGATGCTGTACCTCAGCCGCGGCTGGGACCGGATATATCCATCCGGTCCTCGCCGCGGCTGAGGCGAATGTGGGAGTTTTTTCCGTTCCGTTACCTAGGAGACGAGGAGGTCGGTGTCGATGGTCCTCGCTCTGACTGTGTGCGGTCTGGTGGTCGCGCTCGTGGTGGTGGGTCTGTTCGTCTTCGGTCTGAGACGACGGCTGATCCAGCGCTCCGGCGGCACCTTCGACTGCAGCCTGAGGTGGAACGCTCCCGAGAAACCCGAGAAGGGCGACGAGAACGGCAAGGGCTGGGGCTACGGCATCGCCCGCTACAACGGCGACCGCATCGAGTGGTTCCGCGTCTTCTCGTACTCCCCGCGCCCGCGCCGCATCCTGGAGCGCTCGGCGATCGAGGTGGCCGGGCGCCGCACTCCTGAGGGCGAGGAGGAGCTCGCGCTGCTCTCCGACGCCGTGATCCTGGCCTGTCTCCACCGGGGGAACCGGCTGGAGCTGGCGATGAGCGAGGACGCGCTGACCGGTTTCCTCGCGTGGCTGGAGGCAGCCCCGCCCGGTCAGCGCGTCAACGTCGCGTGATCCTTTCCGTCACTACTTCAGGCCATTGTTGATGGCGCTCACCAGCTCTCCGTTGCTGGTGTCTCCGCTGAACTCCCAGAAGAACGCCCCGCCCAGGCCCTGGTTCTTGGCCCAGGTCATCTTTCCGGCGATGGTCGACGGGGTGTCGTACGACCACCAGTTGCTGCCGCAGTGGGCGTATGCCGTGCCCGCGACGGTGCCGGTGACCGGGCAGGAGTTCTTGAGCACCTTGTAGTCCTCGATGCCCGCCTCGTACGTGCCCGTGGCCGCGCCGGTCGCCGTGCCGCCGGGCGCGGACTGGGTGACGCCGGTCCAGCCGCGTCCGTAGAAGCCGATGCCGAGCAGCAGCTTGGCCGAGGGGACGCCCTTCGACTTCAGCTTGGCGATGGCGTCGGCGGAGTTGAAGCCGGCGGTCGGGATGCCGGAGTACGAGGTCAGCGGCGAGTGCGGGGCGGTCGGGCCGGTGTTCGCCCAAGCGCCGAAGTAGTCGTACGTCATCACGTTGTACCAGTCGACGTAGCTCGACGCGCCGCCGTAGTCCGCCGCGTCGATCTTGCCGCCGGAGGAGCCGTCACCGGTGATCGCGGCGGTGACCAGGTAGTTCGAGCCGAACTCGGTGCGCAGGGCCTGCATGAGGTTCTTGAACGCGGCAGCACCGGAGGTGTCGCAGCTCAGACCACAGGCGTTCGGGTACTCCCAGTCGATGTCGATGCCGTCGAAGACGTCGGCCCAGCGCGGATCCTCGACGACGGCCTTGCAGGACTTGGCGAACGCGGTCGGGTTCTGCGCGGCCTGCCCGAAGCCGCCCGAGTAGGTCCAGCCGCCGAACGAGTACAGCACCTTGATGTTCGGGTACTTGGCCTTGAGCTGGCGCAGCTGGTTGAAGTTGCCGCGCAGCGGCTGGTCCCAGGTGTCGGCGACACCGCTGACGGACTGGTCGGCGGTGTACGCCTTGTCGGTGGCCGCGTAGGAGTCGTCCAGTACGCACTGGCCGTTCTTGACGTTGCCGAAGGCGTAGTTGATGTGGGTGATCTTCGAGGCGGAGCCCGAGGTCACCAGGTTCTTGACGTGGTAGTTGCGGCCGTAGACGCCCCACTCGGTGAAGTAGCCGAGGTTGACCTTCGACGTGGGGCCGGGATCGGTGCCGCCGCCCGTGGTGCGGACGGAGACGGCACCGCTCACCGGGCCCGTCTGGTCGGCGGTGTCGCGGGCCTGCACGGTGTACGAGTAGTCGGTTCCGGCGGTGAGGCCGGTGTCCGTGTACGAGGTCGTCGTCACGGTCGCGACCTTGGTGCCGCCGCGCAGGACGTCGTAGTTCTTGATGCCCTTGTCGTCGGTGGCGGCCGACCAGGACAGCTTCACCGAGGTGCTGGTGACGCCGGAGGTGGTGGGGGTGCCGGGCGCGGAGGGGGCCGCGTCCCCGGGGACGGTGCCGCCGCCGTCACAACTTCCGCCGTTCAGCTTGCAGTTGGCCGGGGAGCCTGAGCCGCTCCCGTTGAAACCGAAGGAGACGGAGGCGCCAGGGGCGAGGGAGCCGTTCCAGGACTTGTTCTTGGCGGTCCAGTGGGTGCCGGAGGAGGTGACGTCGGCGTCCCAGGCCGAGGTCACGGACGTGCCCGAGGGGAAGTCCCACTCGACGGTCCAGGTGCTGATCGTGGTGGTGCCGGTGTTCTTGACGGTCCACTTGCCTTCGAAGCCGGTGCCCCAGTCCTGGGTCTTGGTGTAGGTCGCCGTTGCCTCGGTGGCCGCGTGGGCCGGGGCGGCGAGGCCGACCAGACCCGCGAGGGGGAGCAGCAGGGTGGCGAAGCCCGCCGCAGCTCTGTGCCTGAAGCGCATGCGCGCCTCCTTGTGGGGTGTCAATGAGCATGAGCATGACGTGGCGCAGTTGCGGTGAGAATAGAAAGGTCTGGACCATCGGTCAATGGGTCTGGACCAGTGCGCCTGTCCTGCGGGCCCCTGGAGCCCTACACGCCCAACTCCTGGGCCAGCACGGCCGCTTGCACCCGGCTGCGCAGCTCCAGCTTCCCGAGGAGGCGGCTGACATGGGTCTTCACGGTGGCCTCCGCCATATCGAGCCGCACCGCGATCTCGGCGTTCGACAACCCCTCCCCGAGGCAGGAGAGGACCTCGCGTTCGCGGCGGGTGAGGCAGTCCAGGACGGACGGGTCGGCCGTGGGCTCCCGTACGGGCTTGGCGGCGAACTCGGCGATCAGTCGGCGCGTGACCGCCGGGGAGATGAGCCCCTCACCGCGCCCCACGGCCCGGACGGCCTCCAGCAGGTCCCTCGCCTCCGTGTTCTTGAGCAGGAACCCGGACGCCCCGGCCCGCAGCGCCCCGAACACGAACTCGTCGAGGTCGAAGGTGGTCAGCACGAGCACGTCGGCCAGCCCCTCCGCGACGACCTGCCGGGTCGCGGACACCCCGTCGAGGCGCGGCATCTGCACGTCCATCAGCACCAGGTCCGGCCGGAGTTCACGGGCGAGCGCCACCGCCTGCTCGCCGTCGGCGGCCTCGCCGACCACCTCGATGTCGGACGCGCTGCGCAGGATGAGGACGAGTCCGGCGCGTACGGCGGACTGGTCCTCGGCGACGAGCACGCGGATCATGCGGGGTCTCCTTCGGTCACGGGGAGGGTGGCGCGTACGGCCCAGATCTTGCCGTCGGGGGAGCCCTCGGGGCCGGCCTCGAAGGTGCCGCCCAGCAGGGCGGTCCGCTCCCGCATACCGACCAGACCGGCCCCCGAGCCGGGGGCGCGGGGGCCGTCACGGTCGCCGAACGGGCTGGTCACGGCCACGGTCAGGGCGCCGTCCCGCTGGGCCAGCGTCACCGTGACGCGGCCGGGGCCGGCGTGTTTGAGGGCGTTGGTGAGGGACTCCTGGACGATGCGGTAGGCGGCGAGTTCGACCGGCGCGTGCAGGGGGCCGTGATCGGCGTCGAGGGTGACGTCGAGGCCGTTGGTGCGGGCGCCCTCGACCAGGGTGCCGAGCCCGTCGAGCGTGGGGGCCGCGGCCGGCTCCAGATCGCCGCTGCTGTCGCGCAGGATGCCGATCAGCCGCCGCATCTCGGACAGCCCCTCGACGCTGTTCTCGCGGATGACGGTGAGGGCGTCCTGGGAGGTCTTCGGGTCGTCGAGGGAGAGGGCGGCGGTGGAGTGGATCGCGATCGCGGAGAGGTGGTTGGCGACCATGTCGTGCAGCTCGCGGGCCATCCGGGCGCGCTCGGCGCCCACGGCCTGCGCGCGGTCCATCTCGGCGAGCAGCGCGGTCTGCTCGGCGCGCAGGCGGGCGGCCTCGGCGGCGTCACGGTGGTTGCGGACGATCCAGCCGGTGGCGGCCGGCATGAACGCGACCAGGCCGATGACCACTCCGACCAGCAGCGCCTCCGGCACCTGCCAGACCGCGACGGCCACCACCGTGGCGGCCACCGTGATGAGCCCGGCGATCCAGGGGACGCGGCGGGCCGTGGCGGGCGGCCCGTACACCACGGCCGCGTACACCAGGTCGGTGAACATCACCACGGTGACCAGGTTGCCCTGGGTCATGGTGTCGAGCGTCAGCGCGAGCCAGCCGATCAGCAGGGCGGTGCGCGGGAGGGTCCGGCGCAGCGTCTCGCAGCCGGCCGTCACCGCGAGAGGCAGCAGGATCGGCCAGCGCCCGTCGAAGAGCGTGATCGGATCGGAGGCCGGGCGAGTGGCGAGGCCCACGCCCCAGATGAGGAGCCCGCCGAGCAGGCCCGCGAGACCGGCGTACACGTCGAAGCGGTGGGGGCGGGGGAGTCGTACGGCCATGGCTCCCATCCAACACGGCGTACGTACTCGGCGCGTGATGCGGGGGGAGGGTCCCGGCCTGCATCTTTCGATGTACCGGGGGTTCGTCATCGCCGACGACGATCTCGGTCCTCCCGCACGGGAGCCTGAAAGGGTGACCGAGAGGAGCGAACCATGATCGTCGGACTGATCGTCGCGTGCGAGGTGGCGTTCTGGGTGCTGCTCGCCGTGGGACTGACCTTCCGCTACGTGCTGAGGATGCCGCGTGCCGGACTGGCCGTGCTGCTGTGCGAGCCGCTGCTGGAGGTCGTCCTGTTCGCCGTCACCGCGATGGACCTCAGGAACGGCGCGGAACCCGACTGGAAGCACGGGCTCGCCGCCGTCTACATCGGCTTCACGGTGGGTCTGGGCCACTCCATGATCAAGTGGGCCGACGTCAGGGTCGCGCACCGCTTCGCCGGTGGTCCGCCGCCGGTGAAGCCGCCGAAGTACGGGACGGCCCGCGCCGTCCACGAGTGGAAGGTCGCGGGCCGCTGGATCCTCGCCGCGGTGGTCGCCCTGGCGCTGCTGCAGGCCGCCGTCTGGTACGTCGGCGGGGACGGTGAGACCGAGTCCCTGCGGGCCTGGCAGCAGAGGATGCTGTTCGTGATCGGGATCAACCTGCTGATCGCCGGGAACTACACGCTGTTCCCGAAGCGGGAACCGGCCCGGCTGAAGTGAGACCAGTGGGTAGTGAGGCCAGTGGGTGCTCAGCGCTCTCCGCCGGGCACCCACAGCACGTCCCCGACCTCCTTGTTCGCCGTCCTGGCCAGAATGAACAGCAGGTCCGACAGCCGGTTGAGGTAGGTGGCGGTGAGCGGGTTCATGACGTCCCCGTGCACTTCCAGCGCCGCCCACGTGGAGCGCTCGGCCCGCCGTACCACCGTGCACGCCTGGTGCAGCAGGGCCGCGCCGGGCGTGCCGCCGGGGAGGATGAAGGAGCGGAGCTTCTCCACCTCGGCGAGGAAGCGGTCGCAGTCGGCCTCCAGCTTGTCGATGTAGAACTGCTCGACGCGCAGGGGCGGAAACTCGGGGTTCTCGGCGACGGGGGTCGACAGGTCGGCCCCGACGTCGAAGAGATCGTTCTGGACGCGGGTGAGCACCTTGACAAGTGCGTCGCTCAGCTTGCCCAGCGCGATCGCGGTGCCGATCGCCGCGTTCGCCTCGTTGGCGTCCGCGTAGGCGGCGATGCGGAGGTCGGTCTTGGGCACCCGGCTCATGTCACCGAGGTTCGTGGTGCCCTGGTCGCCGGTCCTCGTGTAGATGCGCGTCAGATTGACCATGTTGACCAGCCTAATTACGCCCCGGCCGTCCGGAACACCCGTGTGCCCACCGTCACGGCCAGCGCCGCGAGCCCGAGGGCGACCAGGGCCCCGTACAGCATGGAAACCGTCGCGTACTCGCCCACGTACGCGTCCCGCACCGCGTCCACCAGATAGCGGAACGGCATGAAGTGCGAGAGCACGTCCAGCCAGCCGGGCGCCAGGGACATCGGGAGCATCAGCCCGGACAGGAGCATCGAGGGCATGCTGAGGGCGTTGATCGTCGGGCCGAACTCCTGGGGCGTGGCGACCTTCATGGCCAGCGCGTACGACAGGGACGCCAGCGACACCGTCAGCAGCGCGACGAACACGAAACCGATCAGCACACCGGCGAGCGGCGCCCGCAGCCCCATCACCACGGCCGCGAGCACCAGCAGCACCGCCTGGGAGACGAAGAGGGCTGCGTCGCGCAGCACGCGGCCGAGGAGGAGGGCCAGGCGGCTCACCGGCGTGACCCGCATCCGCTCGACCACCCCCTGCCCCTTCTCGATGATGACGGCGAAGCCCGCGAACGAGGCGCCGAACAGGCCGAGTTGGAGCAGCAGCCCGGGCACGAGGACCTGCCAGGAACTGCCTTGGGGACTCAGTGGCAGGTCCGTCAGCAGCGGGCCGAAGAACAGCAGGTAGAGCAGCGGCATCAGCACACCGAAGAGCATCTGGAAGCGTGAGCGCAGGGTCTGGCGGAGGTAGCGGCCGAAGACCAGCGCGGTGTCGTGGAGAAGCATCGGGTTCCTGTCGGGTGACGGGTTGCTGTCCGGTTATGGGTTTCGGTACGGCTGTGGGTCTCTACACGGCTACGGGGGCGGCGTCGGCCGGGGCGGGGCCGCGCCCGGTGATCGCGAGGAACGTGTCCTGGAGCGTGGCGTCGATCGAGCCGCCGTACTGGAGCTTGAGCGCGCCGGGGGTGCCCTCGGCGACGACCACGCCCTGGTCGACGATCACCAGCCGGTCGGAGAGGGCGTCGGCCTCGTCCAGGTAGTGGGTCGTCAGGAAGACCGTGGTGCCGTACTCGTCGCGCAGGCGGCGGACCAGGTCCCACAGGTCGGCGCGGCTGCCGGGGTCGAGTCCGGTCGTCGGTTCGTCGAGGAAGAGGACCCGCGGGCGGTGGGTGAGGGCCAGCGCGATGTCGAGTCGGCGGCGCTGACCGCCGGAGAGTGCGGCGCACTTTCGGTCGAGCAGGTCGGTGAGGCCGAGGTCGCGCGCCAACTCCTCCGCGCGCTCCACCGCCTGAGACCTCGTCAGCCGGTAGAGCCGTCCCTGGGTGACCAGTTCCTCCCGCACGGTCACATGCGGGTCGACGCCGCCCGACTGCGCCACGTAACCGCACGCCCGGCGCACCCCGGCCGGATCGGTGGCCAGGTCGTGGCCCGCGACGGTGGCGGCGCCGCCGGTGGGGGCGAGCAGGGTCGTGAGCATGCGCAGGGTCGTCGTCTTGCCCGCGCCGTTCGGTCCGAGGAAGCCGAGGATCTCGCCCGGCCGGACGGTGAGGTCGATGCCGCGCACGGCCTCCACTGTGCCGCGCTTCGTCTGGAAGGTACGGGCCAGTCCGGCCGCACTGATGATTGCCATGCCCACAGAAAAACAGAGTCGCTGAAATTTTGCAATGACACCAAAGTTTCAGTGAAGCCAAGGAGCTGGGCCGGGGATCTTGGGTCCGCCTACGATGAGGCCATGGCAGAGGGGCTCAGGGAGCGCAAGAAGCGCGAGACGAGGCAGCGGATCTCGGACATCGCCACCGCGCTGTTCGTGGAGCACGGCTTCGTGACCGTGACGATCGCGGAGGTGGCCGACGCGGCCGACGTCTCCGTGAACACCGTCTACAACTACTTCCCCGCCAAGGAGGACCTCTTCCTCGACCGCAGCAAGGACGTGGTCCACCGGCTCGCGCGCTGGGTGCGCGGCCGTGACGCGGGCGAGTCGGCCGTCGCGGCCGTACTGCGCGAGCTGCGGGAGGAGGTCGAGACCGTCTCGCCGCGCGTCGGCCTCACGAAGGACTACGAACGCTTCCTGAAGGTCATCCACGAGGCGCCCCCCCTGCGCTCTCGGCTGTGGAGCATCGCGCAGGAGGTCCAGGAGAACCTGGAGGCGGCCCTGCGCGAGGAGACCGGCGCCCCCGCCGACGACCCCATGCCCACCCTCATCGCCGGCCAGATCAACTGGCTCCACCAGACGGTGATGGGCGTCATCGGACGCGAGATGGTCGCCGGGCGCAACCCGGACGAAGTGTCCCGGGAGGTGCTCGTGCTCATCGACGACATGGAGGGGCTGTTGAGCGAGAAGGTGCTCAACTACGCCGTACGAGGGGCCGAGTGACCGCTTCCGGTGTGACGTCCGTCAGATGAGACGTGACGCGCATTACTTACCGGTCACACAGCCCCTCACGAGCGCTAGGGTCCGGCCGAGAGGCATACATAAAGAGCGTGTCAGCCAGGGTCAGCAGGGGAGTCGCACAGTGGCACGGAAGCTCGCCGTCATCGGAGCCGGTCTCATGGGGTCGGGCATCGCCCAGGTGTCCGCCCAGGCGGGCTGGGACGTCGTCCTGCGTGACGTCACCGACGAGGCGCTCACCCGTGGCACCGACGGCATCAAGGCGTCGTACGACAAGTTCGTGAGCAAGGGCAAGCTGGACGCCGCCGACGCCGAGGCCGCCCTGGGCCGCATCACCGCGACCACCGATCTCGACGCCGTCGGTGATGCTGACGTCGTCGTCGAGGCCGTCTTCGAGAAGCTGGAGGTCAAGCACGAGATCTTCCGCACGCTCGACAAGCTCGTGCGCGACGAGGCCGTGCTCGCCTCCAACACCTCCGCGATCCCCATCACCAAGATCGCGGCGGTGACCGACCGCCCCGAACGGGTCGTCGGTACGCACTTCTTCTCGCCGGTCCCGATGATGCAACTCTGCGAACTCGTCCGCGGGTACAAGACCAGCGACGAGACCCTCGCCACCGCGCGGGAGTTCGCCGAGTCCGTCGGCAAGACCTGCGTGGTCGTCAACCGGGACGTGGCCGGTTTCGTCACCACCCGGCTCATCTCGGCCCTCGTCGTCGAGGCCGCGAAACTGTACGAGTCGGGCGTGGCCACCGCCGAGGACATCGACCGCGCTTGCAAGTTGGGCTTCGGCCACGCGATGGGGCCGCTCGCCACGGCCGACCTCACCGGCGTCGACATCCTGCTGCACGCGACCAGCAACATCTACACCGAGTCCCAGGACGAGAAGTTCGCCCCACCGGAGCTGATGCGCCGGATGGTTGACGCGGGTGACATCGGCCGAAAGAGCGGGCAGGGCTTTTACAAGCACTGACGTCACGGGAACCGCACGACCCTCTCGGGTATCACCCGTTGAGGTGAATTCGGTATCGGTTCGCTTACAGACGGCAACCTCTGGGGTTCCCGAAACGTCAGAAGTTGCATCACCAGATAACGACCGGCGTACGAAGACGCACTCTCGGGGAGCGCATATGTACATCAGGGGCGACCACGCCGAGCTGGTCGTCGGGGGCCGCCTCGACGTCCGCAGCGCGGCGGACGCCCGTACGGTCCTGCACACGGCCGTCGACGACGGAGTCGGCGACCTGGTGCTCGACCTGTCAGGGCTGGACTCGTGGGACGCCACCGGACTCGGGGTGATCATGGGAGTCCACCGGCGGGCGGGGAGGTGCGGGCGGCGGCTGGTGCTGCGTGAGGTGCCTCCGCAGATGCAACGCCTGCTGGTGGCCACGCGGCTGCACCGGATCCTGGCCATCGAGGGCGGCATCGGTGTGGAGTCGCTGCCCCGCGTGTGACACCGGACCACGGCCGGGGCGAATCGGTACGCCACCGAACGGGACGGCCCGCAAGTGAACGGACGTGCGGGAATGCGCGTACGGACCCATGTGTGACCCGGTGGACGGAAGACACCCGGACGTTCCTGGGGCGAAAGGAACCACTCGCGCAATCCTCACGAGACTGTGATGTCTCGGGCGGCACGGGACCCCGGCATTCCGTAGATACTGTGCAAAGGTTTAGGGTTCGGCTGCCCGTCGCCCTGACAACCCTCGAGCGGGCACCGGACCAGAAGCGACAGCGCGGAGTGCGGCAAGGCCGGGAGGGCCTGGGTCCTGTCTCCGGAGACAGACCCGGCACACGACGCTTTTGGGGGGCTAGGACCTTATGGACCCGACGAACCGGGGACCCGAAGAGCACGGATACGACGACGGAGGGCAGGCGCCCCGCTCGCGCCCGCCACGTGACTCCCTGACACCGGATTTCGGCCAGCCCGCTCCGGCGCTCGCCCGCACCGTCCAGCTCGTCTCGGGCGACTCCCTGCTCACCGTCAACCCCGTCGACGGCAGCGAGATAGAGAACTGCCCGCCGCAGGAGCGCCCCGGCCGGCCCGAGAAGCACCCGGCCGCCGACCGCGCGGAGATCGACCGCGCCGCCAGGCCCGCCGTCCCGCCGGGACCCTCGGCGCCCCCGCTGCCCCTGCTGGAGCGCGACGAAGAGAGGGAACGGCTCGTACGGCTCCTCGCACGCGGCCGCTCCGTCCGCCTCACCGGTCCCGCGGGCTCCGGCCGCACAGCGCTCCTCGACCTCGTCGCCGAGGACTGCGCTGACCTCGCCCCGGACGGTGTCGTACGCCTCTCCGGCTACCGCCGCACGGCCGGCGAACTGCTCCACGACCTGTTCGCCACCGTCTACAAGGGCCCGCTCTGCCGACCCAGCCACCCCGAGCTCCTGGACCTAGTCCGGGAGATCGGCGCGGTCGTCGTCCTCGACGACCTGGAGTTCGGCGGCAGCGCGCTCGACGAACTGCTCGACGCGACCCCCGAGTGCGCCTTCCTGCTCGCGGCCACGCCCGATGTCCCCGCGCCGTCCTCCGACTCACCCCTCGAAGAGATTTTCCTCGGCGGTCTCGACCGCGCCGGCGGGCTGGAGCTGCTGGAGCGTGCCGTCGGACGCGTCCTCACCGAGGACGAGTCGAACTGGGCGGGCGACCTCTGGTTCGAGTCCGAGGGCCTGCCGCTGCGGTTCGTACAGGCCGGGGCGCTGCTCAGACAGCGCGACCAACTGCGCGGCGACGCGGACTCCTTCGACGAGTTCGGGATCTTCCAGGACGCGCCGGTCGACGCCCCCTTCGACGCCGGCGACGGCCACGACGTACCGCTGCCGTCCCTCGCCGAGGCCGCCGCGCCCGCCGCGCTGCTCGCGTCCCGGCTGAGCGAGTCGGCGCGGGACACGCTGCGGTTCGCGGTCGCGCTGGGCGGCGAGGTGCCGCACCAGGCCCATCTGCCCGCCCTGGTGGGGGACACCCACGCGGACGCCGCCCTCGCCGAACTGGTGAGCTGCGCCCTGGTGACCCCGGTCGGTTCGCGCTACCGGCTCGCGGCCGGGGTGCAGACCCAGCTGGAGGCCGCCGGGTACGCGGACGACGCCGACGAGAGGGCCGTCACCGCCGCCCAGCACTACGCCTGGTGGTCCGGACACCCCTCGGTCACGCCCGAGAGGGTGTCGGGCGAGTCGGACGCCGTGCTCGCCGCGCTGGCCGCCGTCGTGCCCCTCACGACACCCCCCGCCGAGGACGAGGAGAGCGTCGCCGTAGAGCTGGCCCGGCAGGCCGCGCCCGCGTTCGCCGCCGGACTGCAGTGGGGAGCCTGGGAGCGGGCCCTGCGGTCCGGCTCCGAGGCGGCCCGGCTCGCCGGCGAGGTCGGCGACCAGGCGTACTTCCACCACGAGCTGGGGATCCTCGCGCTCTGCTCCGGGCAGCTCGACCGGGCCCGTGCCGAGCTGGAGGCGTCCATCGGGCTGCGTGGCGCCCTCGCCGACAAGCGCGGCACGGTCGCGGGCCGGCGCGCGCTGGCGCTGGTCGCCGACCGCTCCGGGGCGACCCCGCCCGGCGGGCGCACGGCGGCGGGGGAGGAGGTGCCGGACGCCCGGCACGAGGAGTCGGCGTCGCCTCCCGGGGGCGTACCGTCCGGGTTCCTCTCCGGGTACGGAGCGCCCCGGACGTCGGGCGAGACCTCGACACTGGTCACCCATCAGGCGGGGGCCGGCCCGGCACGCAAGGGCGGTGTCAAGGGCCGCATGGTCAGCGGTGCCCGGCGCAATCTGGTGGCCGCCGGCGCGGGCGCCCTGCTCGCGGCCGTGCTCGGCACGGTGGTGACCCTGGGCGCGACCTCCGACAACAGCGACAACCCCCCGTCCGAGAAGGTCGGCGTCAATCCGTCGGCCAGCCCCGGCATCGACGACGGCGGCCTGGACGCGGACCGCGCGAAGAAGGGCTCGGGCGACGCCCCGGACGACGTTCCCACCCCCACCGACCCGGGCCCGGACGGAACGTACGGCACGGCGGACGACCCGACGCCCACGCGGAGCGACTCGCCCTCCGACGACCCGAGCGGCACAAAGAAGCCGGGCAAACCGACGAAGTCCCCGTCGCAGACGCCGACTAGGACGCCTACCAGGACGCCGAGTCAGACGCCGCCGTCCAGCACACCCAGCAACACCCCGTCCACCACGCCCACGCCGACACCGACGCCCACGCCGACCGAGACGCCGAGCACCTCCAACTCGGCCGGCGGCCCCACGTCCGGCGATCCGACGGAGACCACCGGTTCGGCGAGCGACTCGTCGGTGATCTGAGCCGATCCGAACGAACGGCTGAGGGCCGGGTCCATCACTGGACCCGGCCCTCAGTGCGTCACCGCTCAGAACAGCCGCAGCTTGTCGTCCTCGATGCCGCGGAGCGCGTCGTAGTCGAGGACCGCGCAGCCGATGCCGCGGTCGGTGGCGAGGACGCGGGCCTGGGGTTTGATCTCCTGGGCCGCGAAGATGCCGCGTACGGGCGCGAGGTGGGGGTCGCGGTTCAGCAGATCGAGGTAGCGCGTGAGTTGCTCCACGCCGTCGATCTCGCCGCGGCGCTTGATCTCCACGGCCACGGTCTGCCCGTCGGCGTCCCGGCACAGGATGTCGACGGGACCGATCGCGGTCATGTACTCGCGGCGGATGAGCGTGTAGCCGTCACCGAGGGTCTCGATGCGGTCGGCGAGCAGCTCCTGGAGGTGCGCCTCCACGCCGTCCTTGATCAGGCCCGGGTCCACACCCAGCTCGTGCGAGGAGTCGTGGAGGACCTCCTCCATCGTGATGATGAGCTTCTCGCCCCCTTTGTTGGTGACGGTCCAGACGCCCTCCTCGTCCCCGGAGCCCTCCTTGAGTGTGCAGGGCGGGGACATCCAGTTGAGGGGCTTGTAGGCCCGGTCGTCCGCGTGGATCGAGACGCTGCCGTCCGCCTTCACGAGGATCAGGCGGGGGGCTGAGGGGAGATGGGCCGTGAGCCGTCCGGCGTAGTCCACGGAGCAGCGGGCAATGACGAGACGCATGGTCGGCAACGCTACTCGACACCCGCCACCGCACGCGATTCGCCCACCTCCTGACGCCCTGAGCGCCCCCGGGGCGCCCTGTGCGCCGCCCGCTCCCGGCGTGCGCCACCGGTGGGCATGTGCCGGAGGCAACTCGTGTGCGGCAATGGCTGATTGTGTTCCTAGTGGGAGTCCCCCGTATCCGCATTCTCCTGGTGCGGTCACCCCCCGTTGCTTACCGTATAAACGGGAGGTCGCGGTGCGTGTACGCAGCGTGTTCGATATCGCGAACCCCCGCCCTGTCCGTCAACCCCCGCCTCCGCGGGGGTGCGAGAGGAGAACCCATGTCGCTCGACGTCTCACCGGCCCTACTCGAACAGGCCGAGCGAGGCGAGGTCGACGAAGCCGCCTTCGTCGACTGCGTCCGGACCTCCCTGCCTTACGCGTGGGAGATGGTCAGCTCCCTGGTGGCCCAGCTGAAGGTCGACGGCGGTGACTTCGCCGACAACCAGACGCCCCCGCCGGACGAGCAGGCACGTGGCCAGCTGCTGCGTGCGCTCGCGAGTGACGCGATACGCGGCGCGCTGCAACGGCACTTCGGTGTACGGCTGGCCTTCCAGAACTGCCACCGGGTGGCCGTGTTCCCGCTGGACCCCTCAGTGGACGACACGCTGGCTCGCTTCACCTCGGTGCGCAACCAGCTGCTGAACCAGTCCCCGGAGCTCCGGGACTGCTGAGGCGGCCCTGCCGCACTGCTTGCCGCTCCGTACGCGGGAGGTGCGTCTGTATCGGGGCGGCAAGCTCCGGTGCGTTCGTACCGGGGCGGCAGGCGCCCGCCGGACGCGGTCCTCGCGCGTCCGCTCAACCGAGGTGGGGGAGCACCTCGGCGCCGATCCGGCGGACGTTCTCCTCGGTGGCCGCCAGGTCGCCGGAACCCTCGACCAGCAGGGCGAAGCGCGAGATGCCCGTACGCTCCGACGTCGCCGCCAGCCGGTCCGCGCACAGACGGGGGGTGCCCACCGGGTGCAGCCCGCAGAGCAGTTCGGTGTACGCCAGGGGGTCGCGCATCGTGCGGGCGCGGCCGTCCACCGTCACATGGGCGTCCAGTCCGTGCTTCAGCCAGCCCGGCATGGCCTTCGTGAGTGCCTCGACCGCGTCGGTTCGCCGGTCCGCGATCTGGCAGACACCGGCCGACACATGGCCGGCGACGGCGATCTCGTCCGCCGAACGGCCCGCGGCACGCGCGGAATTGCGCCACAGTGCGACCATCTCCGCCTTCTCCTCGTCCCCGACGTGCATCCCGAGGAGCATCGGCAGTCCGCGCTCGGCCGCGAGCCGGACGCTCGACGGGGAGGTGCAGGCGACGACGACCTCCGGGCCGGGGGCGCCGCTCAGCACCTCCGAGGGCCTGGGGACGACCGGGACCTCACGGAAGGCGAATCGTTCCCCCGACGCCTGTACCGAGGGGTGGCGCAGCCAGCGCACCAGCAGATCGAGTGATTCCGGGAACCCCTTCTCGTACGCCTCGATCCCCGTCCCGAAGACCTCCAGGTCCACCCACGGCCCGCCGCGTCCCACGCCCAGTGAGAAGCGGCCGCCCGACGTCACGTGCAGCAGCGCGGCCTGCTCGCCCAGGGCCACCGGGTGGACGGTGGGGAGCACGCTGACCGCCGTGCCGACGCGGATCCGCCGGGTGCGCCCGAGCAGTAACGCGGCGAGTGTGACCGCCGACGGACACGTCCCGTACGGAACGAAGTGGTGTTCGGCCAGCCAGACCGCGTCGAGGCCGGCCTCCTCGGCCACCTCGGCCGTCCGTACGGCGCGGTGGAGCGCCTCCCCCTGGCCCTGTCCCGGGAACTGGGCCGCCAGTACAAAAGTTCCAACGTGCATCGCGTTTCCTGCTTTCTCGGCGCTCCGACCCGGAGCTCCCCCGCCCGGCATAACCGTCTGACACGTGCCGAAGTCACGGCCTGGCGGCGAGATTTGCCGATTGTCTGCAGAATGCGTCGGACGGTGGGGGGTTCTGCGACGGTTCGTGGAGTACGCGTACCCGTGGTCGGCACGCGTAGGCTGGAAACGACCCGTCCCCCCCTGTATAGCCCCGTGAGGTGTTCTGTGTCCCCGCGTCGCAACCGACCCAAGGGCGCCGGCTCGTCCGGCAGGAGCGCCGACGAGGACCGTTCCGACCGGTACGGTGGCTGGCAGTCCTCGGAGAGCTGGCAGGGCGAGGACTGGAGCGTGCGCCATGTGGCCGGGGCGAGCGCCGAGGGCAAGACGTACCGCTGCCCGGGCTGCGACCAGATGATCGCCTCAGGGGTCCCGCACGTGGTGGCCTGGCCCCAGCACTCCGGTGTCGACGACCGCCGCCACTGGCACAAGTCCTGCTGGAACGCGAAGGACCGCCGCACCTCCAGGGTGCAGCGGTCCCGTAACGCGCCACGTTTCTAGGCGGGTTGGCCCACCGGTCCTACGCCGCGCTCACACGTCACGCCGCTCCAGCAGCACGAACGCGCCCGCGATCGCGGCCGCCGTCACGCCCACGAGGAGGCCGAGCTGGGCGTTCCCCCCGCCGTTCTCGTCGTCCAGACCGAAGATCTTGGCCAGGGAGTTGGGGGCGTTGTAGTCCAGCATCTTCTCGCCGATCTTGCGCATGCTGTCCGAGATCATCAGGAACGCGGGCAGGATCGCGGGCACCAGCACGAGACCGAGCATGGCGGTGATCGCACCCGCCGAGTGCCGCAGCATCGAGCCCACCGCGAGCGCGAGAACACCGAGCAGCGAGACGTACAGGGCGCCCTTGAAGACCGTGCCGATCCAGTCGTTGTCCGTCGCGTCGCCGTGCAGGCTCTGCGTGAACAGGCCGACCAGCCCGATGGCGAAGGCCGACACCACGAACGCCACCGCGAAGAAGATCAGCAGCTTGGCGGTGAGCACCCGGTGCCGCTGCGGCGAGGCCGTGAACGTCGTACGGATCATGCCGGTGCCGTACTCCGAGGAGACCACCAGCACGCCCAGCGTGATCAGGCAGATCTGCCCCAGCACCAGACCGAAGAAGGCCGGGACGGTGAACGGGACGTCGTTCCCGAAGTCGGAGTCGCTCGTCTGCGTCGCGACCAGGAAGCCTATGCCGACCACGAGCAGCAGGAAGATGCCCAGCGTCCACACCGTCGAGCGCACGGACTTGATCTTCGTCCACTCGGAGGCGATCGCGTGCCCGAGGTGGGTGCGCACGACCGGGATCGGCGAGGTGTACGAAGCGCCGGGCGCCGCCTGCCAGTTCGGCGCGGGCTGCTGGGTCACGGGAGGCTGGGGCGTGCTCATCGGGCGTCCTCGGGCTTGGTGAGGTCGGCGGAGGGCTGTGCGGGGGCCGGGGG
>NZ_VJZC01000530.1 GCF_009377185.1 Streptomyces spongiae | reverse complement strand
ATCCGCACGGCACTCCTCGGACACTCCCGCCCCCACGAACTCACCGACACGGCAGAACTACTGACCTCGGAGCTGGTCTCGAACGCGGTGAAGCACTCCGACGGCCCGGTCACCATCAGACTCCGCTCCCGCCCCGACGCCGTACGCATCGGAGTCATGGACAACCACCCGGAACTCCCCGACCCCCTTCCCTGTACCACCGACCAGGACTTCGGCCGGGGCCTGTACCTGGTGGAGGCACTGGCGGACGCGTGGGGGCGCTACCCGCTCACCGTCCACTCCTGTACGCCCGGCTGGAAGGTGGTGTGGTTCGAACTGTCCGCCGCGCGGGAGTGAGCCGGCCTTGGGGGCGACAATTGGCGTCCCAGCGGTCGTCCCTGCCACCTGGTGTTTTGGCGAGTCGCGGTGGGACTCAGATTCCAATTGCCGCGGCGTCGTGCGGAGGACCTACCGGAATGGGAGGTTGAGCCAGGGACTGCCGGGCTCGGAGGTCAGGAGCCGGTGGGCGGTAACCATGTCCTGGTACCAGTCCCCGAACTCCTCGTCGTCGAAGTGCAGACAGCGGCCAAGGATGAAGCCGACGGAGAAGTCCTGCCAGGACTTGTACGAACGTGCCGCGCCGCGCCCAGCTTCGACGACGGCGGCCTCGGCTTCCGCCAGGTCGCAGTAGCGAGCTCCCAGACCCCAGCGCGCCATGCATGAGGCCCGCCCGAGATTCCACGCGTCGACGGAGGAGACGTAGCGGTTCTCGTCCAGCACCCCGTCGGCTCGCATACGAGCCTCGTAGCGGGTGATCCGGCCGATGAGATGCTGAACGCCCTTGATGTGCGCTTCGGTCTCGGCCTGAGGGGTGGGCGCGGTCTTGGTGACGCCCTCCGGTGTGAGGACGGTCCCGCCTTCCGCCCGCTTGCGCAGGACTCGGGCGACAGCGTCGCGCCAATAAGCGGTATCGACATGGCCTCCGAAATCACGGGCGATGGTGTGGCGCAGGCCGAGCGCGAACTCCCAGACGGGGTTGGCCCGGTCCGTGGCAAGAAGGTCACGCTGCTGCACATGCCATTCCTGGCGGCTGGTGACTCCCCACCACTCCCGCAGCATCTGGCGTTCGGAGGGATAGCCCTGGCCGTGGTAGGCCATGGTGTTCCAGGGAAGGCCGTGATTGACGAAGAGAAGGGCGCCACAGGCCAGCCCGTGGGCCACAGGTCCGTGCAGCGGCCCGCCCACGAGCAGTGTCCGCAGAGCGGTCCGGTAAGCGGGGAAACCCACCCGCTCGGAGTACTGGGCCCAGGCCGCTGAGTGCGGCGGCCCAGAGGGGAGGAACGCCTCGCACGGACTACCGGGATTGACGACGATCATCGGCGGATCAGCGGGCGTCCAGACCTGCGCGAACCATGCGAGGTCGTTCCAGTCGAACACGCGATGCGGCTCGGGCGCGGGCAGCATCCCCTCGGTGTACACCGCCCAGATCCTCCCTCCGGTAACCCGAGGGTCGTGCCCGAACAGGGCATAGATGACACTGCGCTTGGCATCGGCCTTATCCCGGTCTATCTCGAAGTAGACCCGATTCCGCGCGAGCGTGTCGAAGTACGCCGCCCAGTCCCCCCGCGACTTGGCCTCGAACAACGCCTGCTCGACTTCCGTCGGAGGCGTCCAGATGGGAGGCGGAGGACCGAAACCCGCGGGCGGTGGCCCGAACGACATTGTTCACCTATCAGTTATTGATGACCCATCGCCCGCTCGTCAGACGATCACGGTATCTTGCCGAGCGTGGCGCCTTGCGGGATTGAATCATGCGGAGCTGTCATGAATAGTCCAGTATTGCAAGTCGTTAGGGGGTGCCTGATGAGCTACCCATTTCGAACGGTCGGCGTGCGCGTCCCAGTAGGGTACTTCGCCGTAGTAGAGTCGATATGCCCAGTGCTCGGGAAGTTCATGGCCAATCAAGTCGGGCCATTTTTCAAATGACAGGTGACGCCATTCGTAGTTGATTCTCGCCACCGCCTCGCGATAAGGGATGCCGAAGAGTTCCATCATTTCTTCCGCGATTTCGCGCAAACATTCTTCACTTTCTGGTATTGTTGGCATTGAGAACTCGCTCATCTTATATGATTCCCTTCATGTGGCGCGTGAGAATGTTGGCAGCCGTGTCGCCGAATATTGCGATCTGATGCCCGCCTACCACCGCGTCTGCTCCTTTACGCAGGAATGCTCTGAGGTTGAGTAGCATTGGTCCTTCCACCAAGTCGAAGCTGTGCATGGTTCCGCCGCCACGGTGGTGTCTGAAGAAGGCTGATAGTTCTTCTCCTGGCCCGTCAAATATCTTGCTTCTCAAGCCGTCGAAGGCACCTTCTGGCACCTTGAAGTGTAGGACGGCTGCGCCATTGCTTCCTCCCTGCCGCAGGGCCCACTGCTGGGCCTGCGCGAGATCCTCGGTGACATAGAATCCTCCCTTCCCAAAGTCCATTGGTCGGGTACTGAAGTTAGGGTCGATGCCATTCTTGAGGATGGATTCGGCGGCGTCCCTCGTCGTCCCGTGGTACAGAATCCTGCATGGTGCTAGGCCGAGGGGGTCGGTCCAGGTGTGCGGGGCTTGGACGTAGGCGACTGGGTTGGGGGCCGGTGTGAGCCCGAGAGGATCAAGGGTGAGGTAGCGGGCGTTTTCGGGGTCGTAGTAGCGGAAGTAGTTGTAGTGGAGTCCTGTTTCGGGGTCGTAGTACTGGCCTGGAAAGCGGAGGGGTGTGTAGGCGGTGGCGTCGTCAGCCCAGGCTGTGGCGCCCCAGAGGGTGGAGTGGGCGCGCCAGGCGATGTCACCGTGGTCATCGACTAGTTCGGTCGGGGTGCCCACCAGATCGGTGATGATGGCATAGAAGCGCTGGTCGATCTGTTCCTGCGGTGCGTCGGGACCGAGAGTCTTGCGCTCAGTCTGGGCGAGGGGACGCAAGCCGTGGTGATCCCATGTGAGGGTGATAGCCGACTCGGTGGCTCCTGAGGTGTGGGTGGTCTGCTCGGCAAGAGTGGTGCCGTCCCACGTGAAGTCGACTTGTTCCAAAACCGTTGAGCTGTTCACAGAAAGGCGCTGCTTGGCGATGCGACGGCCCAACGGGTCGTACTGGTAGCGCCACGTGGTGCCGTCGGGGGTGATCGCGGAGATGAGGCGATCCTCGGCGTCCCAGGTATAACGCCATGTGTCAGGCTTCCGCGACAGGTGTGTCTTCTGCCGCAGGGTGATACGTCCCGCAGCGTCGTGCTCGTAGCGGGTTTTCCCGGCGGTATGGATGCGGGTTCCGGTGTAGGTGCGCTCGCCGATCGCTTCTTGGCCCGGCATGGGCTGGGGCCAGGAGGCGTGGGTTTGGTTGCCTACCTCGTCATAGGCGTATGTCTCCGTCCAGCCCGCAGCGTGGACTGAGTCAACTCGGCCCGCCGCGTCCAATCTGAAGCGGCGTGGGCCGTTCAGTTCGTCGTCGATGCCGATGAGATTGCCGTCCACCTGATAGGCGTAGGCCCGGTGCTGGAAGCGCCGGTGGGCCGAGCCGGTGAGTTCCTGCTCGGTCAGGCGGCCCAGGGAGTCGAAGACGCTGGTGAGGGTGAGCGTGTCGCCGATGTGGCGGGTGAGTTCGCGGCCTCCCGGGTCGTGGGTGAACGTGATGGTTCGGCCGCAGGTGTTCAGTTCGGCCGGGTTGCCAGCCGTGTCGTACGTCCACGTGCTCGTTGCACCCGTTGGCGTGGTGCGGCTGGTGCGGCGACCCAACGCGTCGTAGGCGTACGTCGTGGTGCGGCCGTTGACGGTCTCAGACAGCACACGGCCCGCGTGATCGCGGTGGACAGTCAACTCCGCGTCCGGACTCGTCGCTCGTGCCAGGCCGCCGGTAGCGTCGTATTCATACGCCGTGACCGCACTGGCCGCGTATTTCCGCAGCGCCCGCCCCAGCATGTCCCACTGGAAGCGGATGACGTCTCCGGAGGCCGTCGTTCGGGTGGCCAGCTGGCCTGCCGCGTCGTGCGCGTACGTCACCGTGCGGTTGTCGAAGTCCGTCTCCGTGACGAGGCGTCCCGCTGGGTCGTACTCGTAACTCCAGGTCAGGCCTTGGGGGTTGGTGACCTGGGTGAGGCGTAGTTCGGTGTCGTGGTCGAAGGTGTGACGCACGCCGTCCGGGCCCGTGCGGGCCGCCAGTAGGTCGAAGTGGGTGTACTCGTAGCGAGTGACGGCGCCCATGGGGTCGGTGTGGGTGGTGCAGTTGCCCTCGCCGTCGTAGGTCCAGGATTCGGTGGTGCCGTCCGGGGCGGTGCGGCGGGCGGGTTTGCCTTCGACCGTCCATTCCAGGTGGGTGACCGCGCCGAGTGGGTCCGTGAGTGCGACAGTTCGGCCGAAAGTGTCGCGTTCGTAGCGGGTCACTGCTCCGAGCGGGTCGGTGATCTCCAGAGGCAGGCCGGCTGAGTCGCATCGCACCTGTGTTGTGGCGCCCAGCGCGTTGGTGACCGATGCCAGGTGGCCTGCGGTGTCGTACGAGAAGCGGGTGGTCGCTCCCGACGGGTCGGTCACCGCTGTGCGGTTGCCGTCCGCGTCGTACTGCTGGAAGGTCCGGGTGCCGTCCGGGTGGGCGACTACCACCGGCAGGCCCTGGTCGTTGTAGCCGATGCTGCTGTAGCGGCCGTCGGGGCGGACCACCATGATCGGGCGGCCCGCCTTGTCGTAGGCGTAGCTGGTGGTGCGGCCGAGGGGGTCGGTGATCGTCAGCGGGCGGTCTTGGCGGTCGTAGGTGGTGCGGGTCGTCGCTCCGTCCGGGCCGGTCTCGGCCACCACCTGCAGGGCGCTGTTGACCTGGTAGTGCGTGCTGTGGCCCAGGGAGTTGGTCGCGGTGATGGTGCGGTGGCCGGTCTCCGCGTCCACCTCGCCGTAGGTGAACGTGTTGCGCAGGTGACCCGCCTCGCCGGTCTGGGAGGTGCAGCGGCCCTGGTCGTCGTAGACGTAGTAGTACGTCGAGTTGTTCGTGTCGGTCCAGGCCGCGATACGGCCCCGCTCGTCGTTGGTGAACCGGGTCGGTATGCCGGAGGACTTCGTCACCGTTGCGAGGTGGTCGTCCTCGTCGTAGCCGAAGCGGACCAGTTCCTGATCGGTTCCGTCGGATGCCGCCCCGGCCAGGTGCAGGGCGGTGATGCGCTCGTCCTCGGTGGTGATCTTCAGGTGGTAGCCGGACGAGTGGGTGATGCCCGTGGGGGCGCCCTGTGCGTCGTAGTCGAAGGTGAGCCACTGGGTGCCGGAGCGGTCGGTGATCTGCTCCAGCAGCGCGATGCCGTTGCCGTCGCCGCCTGGGGACGCGAAGTACCAGGTGCGGCCGGATTCGGGGTCTGTGACGGTGTAGTCGCCGTGGGCGTCGATGGTCAGTGGGTACCGGCCGCCCTCCAGGGGCAGGGTCGGCACGCCGGGGGCGGGGTGCGGGTAGGCCAGCAGTGCCCCGTTCTCGCGGACGAAGATGACGCCTTCGGTGTCGACCTCCAGGCGCTGGTCGGCGGTGGAGGTCCAGGCGGGGCCGAACCAGCGGCCCGCCCGGTAGGACGACTCGAACTGCCGGGTGAAGACCAGGGGCAGCTTGGCGGGGAGTGTGACGTCGGTCTGCGGTAGGGCCATGCGTCCGGTGGCCATGTCGATGGGGTCGCCGAACCACTTGCACTTGAATTCGCGGGCGAAGTCCTTGAGGGCCTGCGCCACGCTCCTGCGGGCGGCTCCCGTCGCCGCTCCCTTGGCGGCGCCCCTCAGCGCACCCTTGCCCACGGCTCCCGCGCCCTTGCCGCCGATCAGGTTCGAGGCGAGGTAGCCCATGGCGTCGCCTGGGTCGCTGCGCCAGCCGGTGCCCAGGATGGACATCGGCAGACGCTCCGGGTGGGCGGCTGTGCCGACCAGGCCGGCCAGGAGCATGTTGGAGTTCTTCAGCCACTCGCCGGGGTGGGTGAGGTTGTAGGGGTCCATCGGGTTGACCGTGCGGGCCAGCTTCACCATGTCCGCGCCGCCCTTGAGCAGGCCGCCCACGACGTGGACCTGGTTCAGCTGCACCCCGGCGACGGCGTCCATGGCGTTGGCGCCCAGACGGTCGGTGAACTCCGGCTTCGGCGGAGCCGCCTCCAGGGCGGTCGCCAGCCTGCGCTGGGCGTCGCGGGCAGCGGAGGTGCGTTGGCGGCGGGCCTCGGCCAGGGTCTCGACCGCCTCTCGGCGGGCGGCCGTCGAGGGGTCGGTGAAGGTGCCCGGTTCGGTTGGGCGCGGGCCCGGGTTCCGGCCCGCCAGCGCGGCCGCGTTGTAGCGGTCGGCCGCCTGGTTGAAGGCTTCCACCTTCGCGTTGTGCGCGTCCGCCGCCTGACGGTAGGACTCCTGCGCGGCGCGGAAGGCCTCGATCGCCGCCTGTGCCTGCTGCTGGGCCCAGCGGACCGTGTCCGCGTATGCCTCCAGCGCCTGCCCCGCCGTCTCGCAGGCATCCGCCGCCGTCAGCCACTGCTTGGGCTGCATGCCGAACTTCGCGCGGAACGCGTCCCCCGCCTCGCCCTGCCAGCCGCCCGAGTCCAGCGACCGCAGCCCCTGGCCGACACTCTCGAAGGCGCGGGAGAAGTCCCGCAGGTGGCGGGCCCGTGCGTTCAGGGCTTCCGGGCTGCCGTGGATCAGTTCCTTGGGGTCGTCGGTTTCTCCCAGCTCGCGTTCGGCTACCTCGCCGCCCAGGCGGTTGTTCACGCCCTCGCCGAAGTCGCGCACCCCCTCAGCCATGCCACCCGCACCGACCGCGGACAGGCCGTCCGCCGCCCGGTCCGTGCCCCAGTTGACGGCCTCGCCGACCCCCTCCTTCACACCATCGACAGCACCCTCCAGGCTGTCCCCGAGGCCGTTGGCCAGGTCCCCCAGGCCGCTCATCAGCCCTCACCCTCCCCGGACCCTGCAGCCTGTGGTGGGCCGCCCCACTGCCAGTC
>NZ_VJZC01000529.1 GCF_009377185.1 Streptomyces spongiae | reverse complement strand
GGCAAGGAGGGGGGCGCGGCCCCGGCCCGCCCGCACCCCGACGCCGTGGCAGCGGACGCGGACGCGGTGAGGAAGCGGGACCGGCTGTCCCGCCGCTGGCAGCGGGACGTGCGCTGGAGCCCGTACGCCTTCGTGTCGCCGTTCTTCCTGCTGTTCGTGGCGTTCGGCCTGTTCCCGCTGCTCTACACGGGCTGGGCCTCGCTGCACCAGGTGGAGCTGACCTCGCCCACCGACATGAGCTGGGTGGGGCTGCGCAACTACACCCGGATCTTCGACGACGACTTCTTCTGGAACGCGGCGAAGAACACCCTCACCATCGGCATCATCTCCACCGTTCCGCAGCTGCTGATGGCGATGGGTATCGCCCACATCCTCAACTACAAGCTGCGCGCCTCGACCTTCTACCGGGTCATGATGCTCGCTCCGTACGCGACCTCGATCGCCGCCGCCGCGCTGGTGTTCGCGCTGCTGTTCGGCCGCGACTACGGAATGATCAACTGGATCCTGGGCCAGGTCGGCATCGACAACATCGACTGGCAGAACGACAAGTGGCCGTCGCAGATCGCCGTCTCGACGATCATCATCTGGCGCTGGACCGGCTACAACGCGCTGATCTACCTGGCGGCGATGCAGGCCATCCCTCAGGACCTGTACGAGTCGGCGGCCCTGGACGGGGCGAGCCGCTGGCAGCAGTTCTTCCATGTGACGCTGCCGTCGCTGCGGCCGACGATCCTGTTCACGTGTGTCGTGTCGACGATCGGGGCCAGCCAGGTCTTCGGTGAGCCGCTGCTGTTCGACGCGACCAAGGGTGCCTCCGGCGGCGCCGAGCACCAGTTCCAGACGCTGGGCCTGTACCTGTACGAGCAGGGCTGGGTGAACCAGCACCTGGGGCGTGCCTCGGCGATCGCCTGGACGATGTTCCTGATCCTCATAGTGGTCGGGATCGTCAACTACGTCATCTCGCGCCGGCTGCGCGCCAGTCATTAAGGAGTTCCGGCCGTGACGACGACTGTGACGAAACCCCCGGCCGACGCGGTGCCCGCACCGCCGAAGCGCACCCGGGGCCCCAAGTCCGCGCGGGCGGGCGGGCAGCTGCACGCCGGGCCGATCGCGTACGTGATCCTGGCCCTGTTCACCGTCGGCTCGCTGTTCCCGCTGGTGTGGACGGCGATCGCCGCCTCCCGGGACAACAACCGGCTGGCGCAGTCCCCGCCGCCGTTGTGGTTCGGTTCGGGCCTCTTCGACAAGCTGGAGGTGGCCTGGAAGGAGGCCAACCTCGGCGAGGCGTTCCTCAACACCACGATCGTGGCCGGCATCTCGGCGGTGACCATAGTCGTCCTGTCGACGATCGCCGGGTTCGCCTTCGCCAAGCTGCGCTTCAAGGGCCGTAACGCCCTGATGCTGATCGTGATCGGCACGATGATGGTGCCGCCCCAGCTCAGCGTGATCCCGCTGTACATGATGGTCGCCAAGCTGGACTGGACCGACCAGTTGCAGGCGGTGATCTTCCCCTCGCTGGTGAGCGCGTTCGGCGTGTTCTTCATGCGCCAGTACCTGATCCAGGCGCTGCCGGACGAGATCATCGAGGCGGCCCGCGTGGACGGCGCGAGCAGTTGGCGGGTGGTGTGGCACGTGGTCTTCCCGGCCGCGCGGCCCGCGATGGCCGTGCTGGGCATGCTGATGTTCGTACAGACCTGGAACGACTTCCTGTGGCCGTTCCTCGTACTGACCCAGATGGGCGACCCGACCGTGCAGGTCGCGATCGCCGGCCTGGGCCGCGGCTACACCCCCGACCAGTCCCTGATCATGGCCGGTGCGCTGCTGGGCACGCTGCCGCTGCTGCTCGTCTTCGCGATCTTCGGCAGGCAGATCGTGGGTGGCATCATGCAGGGTGCCGTCAAGGGCTGACGGCGGGTCAGCCCGCTTGAGTCCTCCTGCTGCCGGGGCGGGTCACCGTCGCCTCACCCCGGCCTTCCTCCCCCTTTCCTCCAACGGTCTGGACGACCACCGATGGGAGCGCTTCCATGCCTGAACCCATGACGCCGGTGACCTTTCCCTCCACCTTCCTGTGGGGCGCGTCGACCTCCGCGTACCAGATCGAGGGGGCGGTGCGGGAGGGCGGTCGCACCCCGTCGATCTGGGACACCTTCAGTCATACGCCGGGCAAGACGGTCGACGGCGACCACGGTGACATCGCTGTCGACCACTACCGCCGCTATCCCGAGGATGTGGCGCTGATGGCGGAGCTGGGCCTGGACGCCTACCGCTTCTCCATCTCCTGGTCGCGGGTGCAGCCGACGGGCCGCGGCCCGGCCGTCCAGGTCGGCCTGGACTTCTACCGCCGGCTGGCCGACGAGCTGCTGTCCAAGGGCATCAAACCGGCCGTCACCCTCTATCACTGGGACCTCCCCCAGGAGCTGGAGGACGCGGGCGGCTGGCCGGAGCGCGACACGGCGTACCGGTTCGCCGAGTACGCGCAGCTGGTCGGCGAGGCGCTCGGCGACCGCGTGGAGCACTGGATGACGCTCAACGAGCCCTGGTGCACCGCGTTCCTGGGCTACGCCTCCGGCGTGCACGCCCCGGGCCGTACGGACCCCGAGGCGTCCCTGAAGGCCGCCCACCACCTGAACCTGGCCCACGGCCTGGGCACGTCGGCCCTGCGGTCGGTGATGCCGGCCCGCAACTCGATCGCGGTGAGCCTCAACTCCTCGACGGTACGGACCGTGTCGCAGGACCCGGCGGACCTGGCGGCGGCCCGCAAGATCGACGACCTGGCCAACGGCGTCTTCCACGGCCCGATGCTGCACGGCACGTACCCCGAGTCGCTGCTGAAGGCGACGGAGGAGATCACGGACTGGTCGTGTGTCGCGGAGGGCGACCTGGTGCTGATCAACCAGCCGCTGGACGCGCTGGGGCTGAACTACTACACACCGGCGCTGGTGTCGGCGGCGGACGCCGCGGCCGGCGGCTCGCGCGCGGACGGGCACGGGGCGAGCGCGTACTCCCCCTGGCCGGGCGCGGACGACGTGATGTTCCACCAGCCGCCCGGCGAGCAGACGCAGATGGGCTGGTCGATCGACGCGACGGGCCTGCACGACCTGCTCATGCGGTACACGCGTGAGGCGCCGGGCCTGCCGCTGTACATCACCGAGAACGGCGCGGCCTACGACGACAAGCCCGACCCGGACGGCCGCGTCCACGACCCGGAGCGGATCGCCTACCTGCACGGCCATCTGTCGGCGGTCCGCCGCGCCATCTCCGACGGCGCGGACGTCCGCGGCTACTACCAGTGGTCCCTGATGGACAACTTCGAGTGGTCGTACGGCTACGAGAAGCGGTTCGGCATGGTGTACGTCGACTACGCCACGCTGGAGCGGACACCGAAGTCGAGTGCGCGCTGGTACAGCGAGGTGGCGCGGACCGGGACGCTGCCGCCGGTCGAAGGGGTCTGACCGGGGCGTCCTTCGGGCCCGGTCGGGGGGCCGGGCACCGGTGCGGGGACGCGGCCGTGTCGTAGGGGTCCTTCAGGACCCCTTACGGTCGCGTCCCCGCGCGGCGTTCGTCAGGCGGCCTCGTCGAGGACCTGGCGCAGTTCCCCGGGCAGCTCCAGGTCGGCGGCCGCGAGGCATTCGTCGAGCTGGGCCACCGAGCTGACGCCGATGATCGGCACGACGGCGGGCTCACCGCCGGTCAGCCAGGCCAGGACCACCTGGATCGGGGTCACGCCCAGTTCGTCGGCCACCTTGGCGAGGGCCTGGAGCCGTCGCTCGGTGCCGGGGTGGAGGTAGTGCTCCGGCAGCGGCCTCTCGGGGCGCCCGTAGGCGCCGAAGAGCAGGGTGGTGTACGCGAACATGGTCAGCCCGTGGCCGCGCACGTAGTCCAGCAGCTCGTCGCTCGCGTGGACGTGGCCGCCCTCGGGCAGCGTGGTCTTCGGCCGGGGCTGGAGGTAGGAGTAGCGCTGCTGGACGACGGTGTACGGGGTCCAGCCGTGCCGCTCGGCCAGGGACCGGGTCTCGGCCAGCCGCCAGGCGGCGTGGTTGCTCGCGCCCAGCGACCGGGCCTTGCCGTCGGTCACGGCCCGGTGGAAGGCGGCGAGGGTGTCCTCGTCGGGTGTGGTCCGGTCCTCGCGGTGCGCGTAGTAGATGTCCACGTGGTCGGTGCCCAGTCTGCGCAGGGTGCCTTCCAGCTGCTCCCGGATCACCGCGGGCGCGAGCCCCTCGGCCTGCCCGTCCGGTCCGGGGCCGGAACCGACCTTGGACGCGATGGTCAGGCGGTCACGGCCGCCCCGGTCCTGCAGCCAGCGGCCCAGCACCGTCTCGCTCTCGCCGCCGCTGCCGCCGGGGACCCAGAACGAGTAGCAGTTGGCGGTGTCGATGGTGGTCCCGCCGGCCTCCACGAACCGGTCGAGGATGGCTAACGAGGTCTTCTCGTCCACGGTGGTACCGAAGGGCATGGCGCCCAGGCACAGCCTGCTGACCGTCGTGCCGCCGCCGTCCAGGGATCGCTGTCGCATCGTTCCTCCGAGCTCGTACGTGGTGGGGTCGCGGAAGGGGTCCGCCCGCGTCTGACACGAGTGGACGCCGCTGACACCGTAGGAGAAGCGGTGGCCGGCCGGGACGCTCGCGAAACGATCTGGCCGCTTCGGACGGGCAGTCGTCCGGCGGGCGCCCCTGCCGGGTGCTCTCAGTCGGCGGGGAGCGTCAGGGTGAGGGCCTGCGCACGGTGGTCGGACATGCCGCGGCTGTCCACCATCCGGTAGGTGTGGACCTTCACCGGATCGCTGGTGAAGGCCCAGTCGAGCCGCCAGAGCGCCGGTCCGCCCGCGGGCCACGAGGTGGGGTACAGCTGGTCGTTGGCGGGCAGGGCGTCCCGCAGCCGGGTGCCGAGGCCGCGTACTTCGCCCATGGCCGCGGTGCCGTTCATGTCGCCCGCGACCACCACGGGCAAGCGGTTCTCGCCGAGGTCCTTCTCCAGGGCCCGGTAGGTCGCCTGCCGCCGGACCTCCTGGGCCCGCATGAAGGCGGTGAACTCCGCCGAGGAGGGGTCCATCGAGATGTCGAGCTGCACCGGGACGTGGATGTTGTAGAACGTCGTCGTGCGTCCGTCGATCCGCAGGTCGGTCCGCAGCACCTTGTAGCGGTAGTAGTCCGGGAACCGTCCGTCGGGCGGCCCGCCGATGTCCGGGTCGGACAGGTGGGGCCAGTTGTCCAGACCTCGCCAGTCCTCGATCGGGTACCGGGACATGGTCAGGATCTCCCCGACGGCCGCCACATGGAACCCGGGGAAGCGCTCGCGGAGTTCGGCCACATGGTCGGCGCGGATCGGGCGGTGGCCGGCGACGTCCCACGAGACGTGCTCCTGCAGCAGGTAGACGTCGGCCCGCTGCGCCTTCAGGTAGGCGTAGAACTCGTCCGGGTCGCCGCCGTCGCTCCAGTACTCGGTGTTCCAGGAGAACACCCGGACCGCCCCCTGAGGTACGGCCGACCCGCCGCCGAGACCGGGCAGCGCGTGGACGTTCAGTCCCGTCAGGGGCAGGCCGAGCAGCAGGCAGCACAGCGCGGCGGCGGCCAGCCGGAGGCGGGCGGGGCGTGCCAGCGGGGCGAGCGCCAGCAGGAGCAGCGGGACGACCGCGAACGTCAGGGGAGGCAGCAGTTCCAGCGGTCTCCACCACCAGTGCCCACCGGTGAGGACGAGGAACGACGTCAGGAACGCCGCCCACAGGGCGAGGGCGGCGGTGAGCAGCCGGGCCGCCCTCAGGCCCCGCGGCCGGGGCGGCACCGGGGCGGGGGCCGCCCCGGAGGCCGCCCCGGCCGCCCGGATCTCCTCCTTCCCGGGCGGCGTGTCCTTCGCGAGCGGTGTGCTCATGCCGTCATCCCGGGCCTCTGCTCCGGCGTCTTCAGGGTCCGCTCCCCGGCGGTCGGCCACTGGGACTCGTACAGCCGGCGGAAGCGGCCGGACACCAGCCAGTGGACGCCGCCCACCGCGATGCCCGCCGAGATGGCGACGTTCGTGGCGAAGGCCACCGAGGTGAACACGGTGAGGAAGCGCCAGCCGCGGCGGTCGCGGACGTAGCGGTACATCGGCAGGTCGCCGGCGACCGACAGGCCGGCCAGGGCCACCGGCACCGCCAGCCACCCGGGGCCGAGGAGGCCGAGCGGCAGGGTGGCGACCGCGCCGAGCGCGGCCACCGCGCCCATCGACCGGGACGCGGTCTCGAACCCCTTGGCGAAGCGCCGGCGCCGGGCGAACAGGGGGACCCTCAGCCGGGCGCGGCGGAACAGCTTGCGCAGCAGGGGCAGCAGCCTGTCGTCGTCGTCATGCCGTCCGAGGACGTCCGGGGTGACCCTGATCTGATAGCGCTCGGACATCCGCTGGCCGTAGTCGACCTCCTCGGTCTGCCGCAGCCGCGGGTTGAACGGGCCGATCTCCTGGAAGACGCGGCGCGGGATCGCGGTCAGCGAGGAGAACAGAAAGCTGACCGTGCCGAGCGAGTCCATCCGCCAGCAGTAGGCCTGGAGGACCCGGCACTCCTCGACGACGCTGTCCCGGATCAGCGGCTCGTCCTCGTAGATGCCGCACACCGCGCCGTACTCGGGGTGGGCGAGCAGTTCCTCGACGGCCTTCTCCACGGCGTCGGGGCGCAGGGCCACGTCCGAGTCGACGAAGAACAGGATCTCGCCGCGGGCGGCGGCCGCGCCCGTGTTGCGGGCCACGGCGACACCGCTGTTGCGGGGTGTCTGCAGCACGGTCACGTCCCGGCTGCGGGCGGTCCGAAGGGAGTCGTCGGTGCTGTGGTCGTCGACCACGATCACTTCCAGCGGGGTGTACGTCTGCTGGAGAGCGGCGTCGACGCAGAGACCGATCGAGTTGCCGTAGTTGTAGTTGGGGATGACGACCGACACGAGGGGTCGGGGCACGGGGGGCCTCCTGGAGGGCGCGACGGGTGGTGGGT
>NZ_VJZC01000528.1 GCF_009377185.1 Streptomyces spongiae | reverse complement strand
GGTGCGGGTTTGGTGTGGCTGGTCGCGCAGTTCCCCGCGCCCCTTTCGGGGGCGCGGCCCGGCTCATTTCTGATGGGTACCTGGCGGGCCGTTGGGTGCAGCTGGGTGAGGAGGGCGTGGTCCTCCTCGTCGGCCTCCGGGGAGTCGGCTACGGCGAGGACCGGGGCGTACTCCAGTTGGCGGGCGAAGGTGTCGGCGACGGTGCGCTGGTCGGTCGAGGCGGCGGCGAGGCCGCACTCGGAGAGGTCGTCGCCGTTGGCGAGGCAGGGCAGGACCAGGGCCGGGTCGATCGCGGTGATCACCGAGGTGACGGTCAGCCCGCCCGCAGCCACCACCTCCGCCATCGCCTTGGGCTCGACCGAGTCCCACAGTTCGACGACCGCGAGCCGGGTGGACCCCTCGTCCGCCAGCCGCTTCAGCTCGGGGACCAGGTCCTCGCGCAGCGCACAGCACGCACAGTCGTTGACCAGCGGTGTCCGGCCCCGGTCCAGGACGCCGGTACGGTCGCGGACCGTCCGCAGGACCGTGCCGTCGGCCGCCGTCGACAGGTCGTGGTGCAGCGCCACGCTGCCCGGCACCTCGGCCAGCAGGTGCGCCACGGCGGCCTTGCGGGCGTCGGCGTGCAGCCCGCCCACGATCGCGACAGAGAGCTCGCCCACGCTCAGCTCCGCTTCCCGTACCGCTGCTCGAACCGCTCCACGCGCCCCGCCGTGTCCAGCACGCGCGCGGTGCCGGTGTAGAAGGGGTGGCTGACGTTCGAGATCTCGACGTCGACCACGGGGTACGTGTGGCCGTCCTCCCACACGATCGTCTTCTCAGTGGTGATCGTCGAACGGGTCAGGAACGCGTGGTCCGCGGCGCGGTCGCGGAAGACGACCGGGCCGTACGACGGGTGGATTCCCTTGCGCATGGCGGTTCTCAGCGCTCCTCTCGGAAGTCGACGTGCCGACCGGCGACCGGGTCGTACTTGCGTAGCGTCATACGGTCCGGGTCGCTTCGGCGGTTCTTGCGGGTGACGTACGTGTAGCCGGTGCCGGCCGTGGACCGGAGCTTGATGACCGGGCGGAGTTCGTTGCGTGCCATGCTGATACCTTACTGAAAATGAATTCCATTTGCATGGCTTGATCGAGAGAGGTGCGTCACCTTGCCCGCCCACTGCATGCTGACCGGCGCCCGGCCCGGCTTCGGCAACCGCGTCTCCCACTCCCACCGGCGTACGTCCCGCCGTTTCGACCCGAACATCCAGTCCAAGCGCTACTGGCTGCCCAGCGAGGGCCGCCACGTCCGCCTCCGGCTGAGCACGAAGGGGATCAGGACGGTCGACGCGATCGGCGTGGAGGCGGCCGTGGCCCGTATCCGCGCGAGGGGGGTGCGCGTCTGATGGCGAAGAAGAGCAAGATCGCGAAGAACGAGAAGCGGCAGGAGACCGTCGCGCGGTACGCGGCCCGCCGTGCCGAGCTGAAGGAGATCATCCGCCGCCCGTCCTCGACGGCGACCGAACGGCTGGCGGCCCAGCGCGAGCTGCGCCGTCAACCTCGCGACGCCAGTGCCACCCGGGTCCGCAACCGCGACCAGGTGGACGGCCGGCCGCGCGGGTACCTCAGGACCTTCGGGCTCTCCCGGGTGAACCTGCGGGAACAGGCGCACGCGGGGTTCCTGCCGGGGGTGCGCAAGGCGTCGTGGTGAGTCTGCCGGGGACTGTGTCCTGATGGTGTTCTCCCTGTGAGGGCCGTGAGGGCCGGGGAGATGCCCGGGAGGGCTCCGAGGGACGCCTGGTAGCTTGCGGCTGTCGTTGCGGCGGTCGTTCGCGACGACACCACAGGCCACATCCGGGCGGGACCGACCACAGGCCACATCCGTTGGGAGACTCCAGTGACTACGGCGACTTCGGCGACCACGGCGGCCGTTCAGCGACGGCGGGTGCGTATCGCGGCCGCGGCGGCCGGGCTGGCGGCCGCGCTCGCGCTGACCGCGTGCAGCGGCGACGGCGGCGACTCCGCGGACAAGGAGTCGCCGTCGGCGTCCGGCGCCACCGGGTCGGCGGACACGGGAGGCGGCTCCGGGTCCTCCGGTGCGCAGGGCAAGGAGCTGGCGGGCAGCTGGCTGGCCACGACGAAGGGCAAGGCCGTCGCACTGGTCGTGACGGGCGAACAGGCCGCGGTCTTCGAGACCGGCGGGTCCGTCTGCAGTGGCTCCGCCAAGGAGGAGTCCGGCATGCAGATGCTCCACCTCAAGTGCACGGACGGCAGCAACGGCCGTACCGAGGGCATGGTCGACTCCGTGAGCGCCACGTCCGCCACGATCACGTGGGAGGGTGGCGTCGGCAAGGAGACGTTCCAGAAGGCCGAGGGCGGACAGCTGCCGTCGGGGCTGCCGACGAACGGGCTGGGTTCCTCCTGAGTTCCTCCTGAGTTCCGCGAAGCACCGCCGCACCACCTCACGATCCCCCGGGGGAATCCCATGCGCACCACGCCCGTAGCTCTCACCGCCGTCCTCGTCGCGGCCCTCACGCTGACCGCGTGCGGCAGCGACAACGACAGCGGCAATGACAGCGACGACACCACGAAGAGCTCCACGAGCGACAAGTCCACCGCGTGCAAGGCCGACCAGTTCGGCATCGAGTTCGGGCCCAGCAACGCCGCTCCGGCCGCCGGTGACACGGGCACCGTCCCGGTCACCCTGACCAACCGCGATGCCACCTGCACCCTGAAGGGCATCCCCGGCACCGACGCGTACGCCGGTGGCACGTCCTGGGCCATCAGCCCGGACAAGTCCGCGCCGGCACCGACGACGACCCTGGCCAAGGACGCGTCGGCGACCTTCACGATCACGTACGTGCGCGGGGTCGCGGGCGACGCGAAGAAGGCCGCCGACGTCGACACGGTGAAGTTCACGCTGCCCGGCGACAAGGCCGTGCAGAGTTACAAGTGGCCCGACGCGGAGGTGGCCGTGAAGTCCGCGAACGAGCTGGACATGACGGTGGGGCCGCTCGTGCAGGCGGGTGACTGAGGCACCGGTCCTTTCGTCCACGCGTACTTTCGTTCACGAATCCTTTCGTTCACGAGTTCAGTGGGGGCCGCGCCCTGACCTGCGCGCGGTCCGCCGCCGCGGCCCCTTCCCGCCACCCCGCCGCATCGCTCACCCCGCGCACGCGGGTGGTGACCGTTTCCGGGAACAGACGGGTCACCTGCTCGGACACGGCCACGTCACGGGCGGCGAGGACGGGCAGCAGGTCCGGCTCATCTCTCTGGTCCCTCTGGTCCCTTTGCTCCTCGGCGGCCGCCTGTTCCCGGGCGACCGCCGCCAGCCGGTCGCCCGTGCGGTGCGCGTACGCGGCGAGGAACGACTGCCGGAACGTCTTCGTACGCTTGCGTCCGCCCGCCCGCTGGGCCGCCTCCGCCTTCGTCATCGCGGTCGTGGCCTGTACGAGGAGTGAGGTGTAGAGCAGCTCGACCGCTTCCAGGTCGGGCTCGAAGCCGACGACCGTGGAGAAGCCCAGGGACTCGTTCCACACGGCCTGGCAGCGGTTCGCGCCGGCGACCGCGTCGAGGAGCACCGCCTTGGCCGTCTCGTACGGCGAGTCGACGCCGATCCGGCATGCGCCGGGGGTGTTGGGATCGCCGGTTCGGGCCGCGAGCAGTGCCTCGTCGATGCTGTGCCGCGCCATCAGCTCCTGCGCCTTCGCGCTGAGCGCCTCCGCCTCCTCCGGGAACCCGGTGGCCTCGGCCTTGGCCAGGAGGCCGCGGATGCGGGTGAGCATGCGGGACTCCTGGCGCGGTGCGCCGCCGCCCGGCCGGTGGACATCGGCACGGTCGCCGTCGGGCCGGTCGAGGGGCTCGATGGCGGGGAGACGGAGGAGCAGCCGGTACAGCTCCAGTACGGCGGTCGCGTACGAGAAGCGGTCGGTGCGCGGGAGTCCGTCATCCGCTGTTCTCAGTTCGTCGAGCTGCGCCGCCCAGCGCGGGGTCGGGGGCTGTCGGTTCTCGTCGAGGATCAGGCGCGAGACGAGTGGTACGTGCGGGTCGTCCAGCTCGCGCCGCACGATCCGTACGACGTCGGCGGGCTGCCAGCCGCGCCGCCAGGCCGTGGCGACGAACTCCCGGCCACGGCGGGCGAGTTCGGTGTCGGCCGAGGGGTCGGCGGCGAGCAAGGAGGCGCCCGTGTCGAGGGCCGCGTCGCTCTCGGCGTACAGGGCGGCCTCGAAGGCGCGGTCCACCGTGCTGCTGGTCGTACTCACCCGTCGATCGTGTCATGAGGGTGGTGCGACCCGGTCGGGGTAGGGCTGGCCCTACCTTCGGGACGCCCTTCAGTGGTCGTGTGCGCGGGGCGCGGGGACGGTTCGCTGGGGGCATGACCACGACAGACGAATCAGCGGCGGCGTCGGCGGGTGTGCCGGTAGCCGCGTCGGCGGGTGTGCCGGTAGCCGCGTCGGCGGGTGTGCCGGTAGCCGCGTCGGCAGGTGTGCCGGCGGCCGTCCGTATCCGGGCCCTTCGCCGTTCGTACGGCGACGTCACCGCGCTCGACGGCGTCGACCTCGACTTCGCCGCCGGGACCTTCACGGCGGTGATGGGGCCGTCGGGATCGGGGAAGTCGACGCTGCTCCAGTGCGCGGCCGGGCTGGACCGGCCGACCTCCGGCACGGTGACCGTCGACGGGACCGACCTGGGCGGGCTGAGCGAGCGGCGGCTGACGTTGCTGCGGCGGGAGCGGATCGGGTTCGTCTTCCAGGCCTTCAACCTCCTGCCCTCCCTGACCGCCGCCCAGAACGTGGCCCTGCCCATGCGCCTGGCCGGACGGCGCCCCTCGCGCGCGGCGGTGCGCCAGGCGCTGGCCCGGGTCGGGCTGGCCGAGCGGGCCGGGCACCGGCCGGCGCAGCTGTCCGGCGGGCAGCAGCAACGGGTGGCCCTGGCGCGGGCGTTGATCACCCGCCCCGCGGTGCTGTTCGGGGACGAGCCGACGGGAGCGCTGGACACGACGACGAGCCGTGACGTGCTGGCGCTGCTGCGGGAGTTGGTGGACCGGGAGGGCCAGACGACGGTCATGGTGACCCATGACCCGGTGGCGGCCGCGTACGCGGACCGGGTGGTGTTCCTGGTCGACGGGCGCCTGCACGGGGAGTTGGCCGGGGCTTCGGCGGAGGGGGTGGCCTCGTACATGGCGGGGTTGGAGCGGGGTGCTTCAGGCGGTGCTTCAGTAGGCGTGAAAGCGGCGGGCTCCGTGGTTGATGGGGAGCGTGCGGCGTGCTGACCGTGGTGTTCTCGTCCCTGCGGACGCGGTGGGCCTCGCTGCTCGGTTCGTTCGTCGCCGTGGCGCTCGGAGTCGGGGTGATGGCGGCGATGGGCCTCGGCCTCGCCGAGACGTTCGACGCGCCCGAGCGGGAGCCGCAGCGCTTCGCGTCCTCGCCGGTCGTCGTGATGGGCCGGGACACGCTGACGGTGGAGGTGCGGCGGGGGCCGGGCACGGCGCACGTGACGAAGAAGCTGGCGCATCCACACCCTGTGGACGAACACCTGCTCGCCGAACTGCGGGAGTTGGGGAGGGTCCGGCTGGATGCGGTGGCCCGGGACGCGGTGAGCGTGGACGCGGTGGGCGTGGACGCGGTGGGCGTGGACGCGGTGGGCGTGGACGCGGTGGGCGTGGACGCTCCCGCCGCGGCCGTCCGCGAGGTCGTCGGGGACCGTGCCCTCGTCCTCACGGGCGGCGACCGCCGACGGGCCGACCCGTCGTTCGAGCGGGACTTGGAGGCGCTCGTGGCGGTCAACTCGCTGCTCGGCACGGCGGGCGGGGTCACGGCCTTCGTCTCCGTCTTCGTGACGGCGTCCACCTTCGCCTTCGTGGTGGCGCTGCGGAGACGGGAGTTCGGGCTGCTGCGGATGGCGGGCGCGACGCCGGGGCAGGTGCGGAGGGTTCTGCTCGGCGAGGCGCTGGCGGTCGGGGTCGTGGCGTCGGCGGTGGGCTGCGCGCTGGGGGCGTGGGGAGCGCCGCTGCTGGTGCGGGAGTTGGTGGACGGCGGGGTGGCGCCGTCGTGGTTCGCGCTGCGGGGCGAGGTGGCCTGGCCGTATCACGTCGCCTTCTGGACGGGTGTGTCGGTGGCGCTCTCCGGCGCCTGGGTGGCGGCGCGGCGCGCCGGGCGGACCGGTCCGGTCGAGGCGCTGCGCGAGGCGTCCGTGGACGTGGGGGCGCTGCCGTGGTTCCGGCGGGCTGTCGGGCTCGTGCTGCTGGGCGGCGGGCTCGGTCTGCTGGCCTGGAAGGCGGGGGCGGAACCGGCCGAACTGCTGAAGCGCAAGACGTACACGACCCAGCCGATGCTCCTGGTCACGGCGGTGGCGGCGCTCGCTCCCCTGCTCGTCCGTCCGGCCGTACGCCTGCTCGCCCTGCTTCTCCGTCCGGTTCTCCGTCCGGTGCGGTGGTCCGGCGCACTGGGGCTGCTGGTTCGCGAGAACGCGTCCGCGTCGGTACGGCGTACGGCGGCTGTGGCCGCACCGGTGCTGGTGACGGTCGCGCTGGCCGGGGCGCTGCTGGGGTCGGCGCAGACAGTGGCGGCGGCGAAGGGCGCGGAGGCGCGGGAGCGGACGCGGGCGGATGTCGTCGTCACGGGTGAGGGCCTGGGGGCCTTGCATGTGGGGGAACGGCTCGTGGGTGCGACCGTCTCTCCGTCGGCCTCGACGGCCGTGTACTTACGGGAGGAGGGCGCCGCGCTCGTCCGGTCCGACGCTCGGGCCGTGTACGACGTGGGGGCGTTCACGGCGGTGTCGCGGCTGCCGGTGGTCGCCGGGGACGTACGCGACCTCGACGACCGCTCGATCGTCGTGAACGAGGAGTGGGAACGGCACGAGGTGGGGGCGTGGGTACCGGTGTGGCTGGGCGACGGGCGGCCGACGCGGTTGCGGATCGTCGCCGTCCTCGCGCGCGGTACCGGGGACAACGGGGCGTACGTGACGGCGGCGAACGCGCCCGGGGCTCGGGTGGACCGGGTGG
>NZ_VJZC01000527.1 GCF_009377185.1 Streptomyces spongiae | reverse complement strand
GTCCGTGCGGGTGGGGCGGGGGTGAGCCGTGTTCATGAGACCTCCTGCCATATGCAATATATTGCGTTCTGCATGATGGTCGGCAACACTGCGCCCGAGAGCAGGGGTCTGTCAAGAGGTTCCGCGATGACGAGGAGCAAGCGCATAGAGAGCGCATGCGTCATCCAGGGAGTACGACCTGGTGGGAGAAGAAGATCACCGCCCCCGCGTCGTTCGGCGCCGGTCCCTCCCCTCGTGGGGACCGGTGCCGAACGGTGGGGCGGCGTCGATCCGCGTCGTAGCGGTGCGGATCGACGGCAGGCCGGACCCGTGGTCGACGTGATCGCGGTCCGCAGGGGACCGGCTCCACGGGCCTGTTGGGCTCACGCGACGAGACGGTCGCCGCCGTGTCGTGACTCCGGCGGAAGATGGCCGAGAACATGCCCCGTCATGTTGTCTCTCCGAGCGTGAGCTGATGGCCTGTTCGGGCGCCGCGCGCTGGGTTCGCTCCTGGGACGTGATCCTTCCAGCTGTGGCTCCTCCGGAGGAGGTTCCGGTACCGGTCCGATGACTTAACCGCAGGTCAGCTGGGTAAAGTGAGTTTTCCGGTCCGGATGTCCAGCCGCGTGAACAGTGAGGGGAAGTGGGGAGTGGAGACCTTGGGTTCCGGCTCGGGGGCACGCACGGCCTTCGCGGAACGTCTCGCGTTGCTGTACAAGGAGGCCGGCAACCCTCCCCTCAAGAGCGTGTCCGAGGCTGTCGTACGACTTCAGCGGGTCGACGAACGGGGGCGCCCCGTACGGGTGTCCGCTCAGCGGATCAGTGACTGGCGACGGGCCAAGAACGTACCCGCCCAGTTCACCGCCCTCGCGGCCGTACTGCACATCCTGATACCCCAGGCACGGCGCTCGCAGCCCGCACCCGTCTCCCCGGGCCTGTACGACCTGACCCAGTGGCAGCGGCTGTGGGAGCTCGCGGTCGCCGACCCGGCGGGGGACCCTTCCGCGGCGTCGGCGCCCTCCGAAACGGGGGCGAAGGAACGGACTCCGGCCGAGACTCCCGCCGTTGCCGGGGCCGTGTGCCCCTACCGGGGGCTGGCTTCGTACCGTCAACAGGACGCCCGGTGGTTCTTCGGCCGGGAGCGGAGCACCAACGCCCTCGCCGCCCAGCTCCGCGCGGCGGAGGAACCGGGTGGCCTGGTCATGCTCGTCGGTGCCTCGGGGGCGGGGAAGTCGTCCCTGCTGAACGCCGGGCTGGTGCCCGCGCTGCAGAGCGGGGCGACGGAGGAGGACAGCCGGGCCAGGGAGGTCCTCCAACTCGTACCGGGAGCCGATCCTCTGGGGGAGTTGACCCTCCGGATCCCTGAACTCGCCCACCTCGTCTCCGCGTCGGGGCCTTCCGCGGCACCACAGCCCGGCACCCTTCAATTCGCCCGTTCTGTACGGAAATTCGTCACCGCGTGGGCGCGCCGCGAGGCCGACTCCGCCGCCCAGCCCTCCGCCGCCCGTCCGGTCGTCATCGTGGACCAGTTCGAGGAGCTGTTCACCCTCTGCTCCGACGAGGCGAGCCGGCGCACCTTCATCCAGATCCTCCACGCGGCGTGCACGCCCGAGGAACCGGACGAGCCGGATGAGTCAGGCAATCCGGTCGAATCAAATGAACCAGCCACGGCAGCCCCCGTCCGCGTGGTCCTCGGAATTCGCGCCGACTTCTACGAGCAGTGCCTCAGATACCCGGAGTTGGCCGACGCGCTCCAGCACCGGCACATGGTGCTCGGGCCGTTGACCACCGCGGAGTTGCGCGAGGCGGTGACCGGGCCGGCCAAGGCCGTGGGGCTGGAGCTGGAACCCGGGCTGGCGGAGCTGATCGTGCGGGAGGTGAGCGCCGACGGCCCCCGCGGGACACACGACGCGGGGGTACTGCCGCTGCTCTCCCACGCCCTGCTCGCCACCTGGCAGCGGCGGAAGGCGGGACGACTGACGCTGGCGGGCTACCGCGCGGCGGGCGGTATCCAGGGGGCGGTGGCGGCGACCGCCGAGCGGGCCTGGTCCGATCTCGACCCGGCGGCACGTACGGCCGCGCGGCTGCTCCTGCTCAGGCTGGTGCGGCTGGGCGAGGACACCCAGGCCACCCGCAGGCGGGGGACACGGCGCCAACTCGCGCAGGAGTCGACAGATCCCAACAAGACGGAGGAGTCGCTCGAAGCGCTGGTGCAGGCCCGGCTGGTGACCCTCGACGCGGAGACCGTGGAGATCACCCACGAGGCGCTGCTCCACGCCTGGCCACGGCTGCGCGACTGGATCGACGAGGACCGGGGCGGCAACCTGCTGCGGCAGCGGCTGGAGGAGGACGGCCGGGCCTGGGAGGGCGCGAACCGCGACTCGTCGCTGCTGTACCGGGGTTCGCGGCTGGAGCAGGCCCACACCTGGGCGAAGTCCGCCGTGGATGCCAGTACCGCCTATCTGACCCGGAGCGCGGTGGAGTTCCTGGCCGCCTCGGTCAGGCTGCGCCGGCGCACCGTGTGGATCAGACGGAGCGCGGTGTCGGCCCTGGTCGCCCTGGCGGTCCTGGCCGTCGGTGCGGCGGTCGTCGCGTGGCAGCAGCGCAACGACGCGGTGTTCGCGCAGGTGGTCGCCGAGGCCGACCGCGTCCAGTACACGGATCCGTCGCTGTCCGCCCAGCTCGACCTGGTGGCACACCGTCTGCGCCCGGACGACGAGGACGCGGGCAACCGGCTGATCTCGATCGTGAACGCGCCTCTGGCCACGCCCCTGCTCGGCCACACCGGCGCCGTCTACCTCACCTCGTTCAGCCCGAACGGCAGGACCCTCGCCACCGCCAGCTACGACCGAACCGTCCGCCTGTGGGACGTGAGCGACCGGGGCCGCCCCAAGCAGCTGGGCAAGCCGCTCACCGGCCACACGAGCTGGGTGAGCAGCGCGGTCTTCAGCCCGAACGGCCGTACCCTCGCCAGCGCGGGCGACGACGGCACGATACGGCTGTGGAACGTGCGGGACCCAGGCCGCCCCAAGCAAGTGGGCAAGCCCCTGACCGGCCACAAGGGCACGATCTACCTGGTCGCCTTCAGCCCGGACGGACGCGCCCTGGCCTCCGTCGGCGAGGACCACACCGTGCGCCTGTGGGACGTGGCCGACCCGGGCCGCCCGAAGGCGCTCGACACGTTGACCGGCCACACCGCCGCCGTACGCTCCGTCGCGTTCAGCCCCGACGGGCGCACGCTCGCGGCAGGCGGCGACGACGACACCATCCGCCTGTGGAACGTGACCGACCCCGCGCACGCGTCACCGATCGGCTCCCCCCTCACCGGCCACACGGACCTGGTCCACTCGGTCGCCTTCAGCCCCGACGGCCGCACCCTCGCCAGTGGCAGCGCGGACGACACCGTCCGGCTGTGGGACGTGGCCGACCCGGACCACGCCACACCGATCGGCTCACCCCTCACCGGCCACACCGGCCCCATCTGGTCCGTGGCCTTCAGCCCGGACGGAGAACAGCTCGCCGCCGCCAGCGCGGACAGTACGGCGAGCCTGTGGAACGTGAGCGATCCGCAGTACCCCTCGCAGGTCGGCGAGCCGCTCGCGGGCAGCAGCGGCGAGATGTACGCCCTGGGCTTCAGTCCCGACGGCCGGACCCTCGCCACGGGGAGCGGTGACAGCAAGGTCCGTCTGTGGTCGATCCCGGCGTCGGACATGATCGGCCGGAGCGGGGAGTTCCGTCCGGACGGGCGGGTGCTCGCCACGGCCGCGCGCGACGGCGGGGTCCGGCTGTGGAACGTATGGTCTCCCGGCCGGCCCGTCCCGCTGAGCAGACCGTTCATGCGGGCGGAAGGCGGCCAGGAGATGGTGTTCTCCCCCGACGGCCGCACCCTCGCGGTGCTCACGGGAAGCCGGACGGTGTACCTGTGGAACGTCGCCGACCCGACCCGGCCGGTCTCCCTCGGGCGGCCCATCACGCTCCGGACGCGGTTCATGGGCCCCGACTCACTGGCGTACAGCCCGGACGGCCGTACGCTGGCCACCGCCTACAGCGACCGCACCTTCCAGTTGTGGAACGTGAAGGACCCGTCCCACGCCGTTCCGTACGGCGCACCGCTCACCGGCCACAAGGGCTACATCAACTCCCTCGCCTTCGCTCCGGACGGCCACACGCTGGCCAGCGGCAGCGCCGACGGCACGATCCGGCTGTGGAACGTCACCGATCCCGCGCACACGACATCGATCGGCTCACCGCTCAAGTGGCACACCGGCCCCGTCAACGCGCTCGCGTACAGTCCGGACGGCCACACGCTGGCCAGCGGCGGCGACGACGACACGGTCCGGCTCTGGAACGTCACCGACCCCGCCGAGGTGACCCGGCTGGGTTCCCCCCTCACCGGCCACACCGAAGCGGTCGTGTCGCTGACGTACAACCCGGACGGGCACACACTGGCGAGCGGCGGCAACGACAACACGGTCCGGCTCTGGAACGTCACCGACCCCGCCGAGGCATCTCCCATCGGTCAGTCGATGAGCCCGAACGCCAAGACGGGCAACTTCCTGTCGTTCAGCCCCAAGAGTCACATGCTCGGTATTTCGAGCGGAACCGACACCGTCCGGCTGTGGAATCTGGACGTCGACGAGGCCATTCGCCACATTTGCTCGACCACGCGGGGCGTTCTGACCCGGGACAAATGGCACGAGTATCTGCCCCGGCTGTCGTACGAGCCCCCCTGCGGTCAGTAACGGAGACGGAGCTTTCTGTTCCATCCCCTGTACGCCGTCGAGTGATCCCGATCACAAGTTCTCGGTGCAGCTGAGCAGTGGGCTCCCGTGGGACCAGCAGCCTTGTTAGGCTTGGTCACAGCCCGATCGCTGGTGCATCCCCCGTCGCCAGCGATCGGGCCCTTGTATGTCCGGGGGTGACCAGCTCTGCCAGGCGCGGAGGGCGTTGGCGCGCTCCTCGATCAGCGACATCCGGGCTTCCCATTCCGCCCCTGCCGCGTGATGCGGGTGCGTCGTGATCTGCCCCGGGTGCTTGCGGTACATGAGGCCGGTGTCCCCGATGAACCATCCGTCCGCCAGAGCGTCGAGTCCGAGCAGAAGGCCCGTGTCACCGGAGGCCGGCAGGGCCATCCATCCGCCGAGCAGCGCCAGGAGAGGGCGCCGGACACACAGCGTGGCGGGATGAATCGGGGGTCGGCGATGCTCGGCCCAGAATCCGTACGCGCTCCCTCGCGGGAGCGGGCCAGGTTCTGGATCGCCCTCGAAGGAGACGGTGGTGCCGTCCTCGAGGAGGTCGACCACTCGGGACGTGGTCCAGCCCACCGCGGGGTGTTCCTCCAGCACGGCGATGTCGCGCGCCAGAGCTCCGGCGGTGAGCTGGTCGTCGGCGTCCAGGTTCTTGACGTACACACCGGTCGACCGGGCGAACGCCAGGGTTCGCGCCACGTGCGGGCCGCCACGCCGGGACGCCGAGACGCGGATGCGCGGATCGTCCGCCGGAGCCGGAAGGTGCTCGGAGGCCCGGACGTCGCTCCCGTCCTCCTGCACGGACCACTCCCATGACCAACCGTCAGGAAGGTCCTGGGAGAGGAGGGACGCGTACGCCTCCGGGAGGAACCTCGCTCCCTCGCCGTGGACGGGCGTGACGACCGAGATGGTGTTCTTCACTCCTCCATCATCCAACTCCGTTGGGGAAGGGCCCTACTTCCCCTTGTCGAAGGCCAGGTCCAGCATCCTGATGGCGTTCCCCCGCAGCAGTTTGTACGTCACGTCGTCGGAGAGACCGGCCACGTGCTCCGCGGCCACCTTCTTGGTCTCCGGCCACGTCGAGTCGACGTGGGGGTAGTCGGTCTCGAAGGTCGCGTTGTCGACGCCCACGGTCTCGATCGCCTCGATGCCGTGCTTGTCGCGGAAGAAGCAGCAGAAGATCTGCCGGTAGTAGTACGTCGACGGCGGCTCCGGAATCAGGTCCCTGACCCCGCCCCAGGCGCGATGCTCCTCCCAGACGTCGTCGGCGCGCTCCAGGGCGTACGGGATCCAGCCCATCTGGCCCTCGCTGTACGCCAGTTTGAGGCGCGGGAACTTCACGAGAACGCCGGAGAACAGGAAGTCCATCATCGAGGCCATCGCGTTGTTGAAGCTCAGCGAGGCCTGCACGGCGGGCGGGGCGTCGGGGGAGGCGGCCGGCATCTGTGAGCTGCTGCCGATGTGCATGTTGACGACCGTCCCGGTCTCCTCGCACGCCGCGAAGAACGGGTCCCAGTAGCCGGAGTGGATCGACGGCAGCCCGAGGTACGTCGGGATCTCGCTGAAGGTCACCGCCCGTACGCCGCGGGCCGCGTTGCGCCGGATCTCCTCGACGGCCAGGTCGATGTCCCAGAGAGGGATCAGGCACAGCGGGATCAGGCGGCCGCCGCTGTCGCCGCACCACTCCTCGACCATCCAGTCGTTGTAGGCGCGGACGCAGGCGAGGCCGACCTCCTTGTCCTTGGCCTCCGCGAAGGTCTGTCCGCAGAAGCGTGGGAACGTCGGGAAGCACAGTGAGGCCTCGACGTGGTTGATGTCCATGTCCTCCAGGCGGGCCTTCGGGTCCCAGCAGCCGCGGCGCATCTGCTCGCGGGTGATGCCGTCGAGGGTCATCTCGTCGCGGGAGAAACCTACGGCCGCGATGATGCGCTTGTACGGGAAGAGGTAGCCCTCGTACTCCCACCAGTCGGTGAGCTGGCCGTCCGGGTCGGTGGTGAACCGGTACTTTCCGCCGATGTACTGGAGGTCGCCGATGCCGGCGGTGAGGGGTTTGGGGCCCCTGTCGCGGTACTTGGCCGGCAGCCAGGTCTCGAAGAGGTGCGCGGGTTCGATCACGTGATCGTCCACGCTGATGACCCTGGGCAGGTCCTTGGTACCACCGTCCTTGCCGACCATTCCCGTACCCCTCCCTGTGCCCCTACTCGTATCTGACGCTCCGTCAGTTTTAAGTTAGGGGTGACTCACCTTGACCG
>NZ_VJZC01000526.1 GCF_009377185.1 Streptomyces spongiae | reverse complement strand
CAGGCCCGCTTCTGCCGGCGTGGCCGGAGAAACGCGGGGGGAGGGGGGATCCGTTGCTGGTCAGTCCTTTCCGGCGAGCCGCCAGATCTGGTTCTTCTTGGTGGTCAGGGTGCTGCCGGTGTCGCAGGGCCACTGGTGGATCTTCGCGCCGGGGCTGGTCGAGATGGTGCTGACGTCGACGCACTTGCCGCTGTGGACGGCGACCAGTTGGTAGTCGTGGCTGTTGCCGAGCGCGGTGACGGGCTTGAGGACGTATCGCTGGTTGGTGCCGCCGTGGCAGGTCCACTGCTGGACGGCTGCCCCGTCGGCCGTGGAGAAGGCGGAGACGTCCAGGCACTTGCCGCTGGAGTGGTTGACGATGGTGTAGGTGTCGGTCGCGCCGCTGACGGGGTGGAAGTCGAAGCGCTGCTCCTCGCCGCTTCCGCAGGTGTTCTGCTGGTACTGGGTGCCGTTGGCAGTGGACTGGGCGGGGTCTTCGAGGCAGAGCCCGCTGTGTTGGGCGACGGCGGTGGAGGAGAAGCCGGTCGAGGCGCCGATGTGCAGGCTCAGCGGCGCGAAGGAGACCTGGTCGAGGTGCGGGGCGGAGCTGGAGCGCATGGGCTGTCCGATGTCGGTGCCCCCGCCGGAGTAGACCAGGCCGATGGTGGTGCCGTCGTAGTTGTAGAGCTGCGAGGCGGTGAACTTGACGGTGTTCGCGCCTGCCTTGAGGGTGACGGGGACGGTGTAGTCGTTGAACTGGTTCCAGTGCAGGGTGCTGGCGAAGTTGACGCGGGTGGAGGTGCCGCCGTTGACGCTGACGTCGGCGTGCTCGGCGTACAGGTCGGGGTTGTAGTGGTTGGAGGGCAGTTCCTCGGCGTTGGCGTAGCGCATGGTCATGGCGTACGTGCCGGCCTTGGGAGCGTCGACGTCGAGGGTGAGGGAGTTGGCGGTTCCGTTGCCGATGCCGGTGACGACGCCGCCGTCGGCCTGGCTGTAGGTGGTGTCGGCCTCGGCGGTGCCGGTGAGGGTGCCGTCCTCGGCCTGGTAGGTGACGACGTTGCCGGTGGTGACGGAGCTGCTGGCGCTGAACGGGGTGACGGCCAGGCGGTCCAGGGCGAGGGTGCCGCTGGTGCCGGTCACCTTGACCTTGTTGATGCCGGAGTTCAGATGGACCCGGTTGACGGAGGTGGACCAGGCGTCGGGTGTCGCGCCGGAGAGGGTCTGGTCGTCGACGGTCTTGCCGTTGACCTTGAGGTCGGCCTGGCCGGTGTTGCGGAAGCGGGCCGTCAGGTCCGCGTATCCGTCCCGGGCGGAGTAGACCCAGAACGTGGCGGACTTGCCGCTGGTGAGGTTGGCCGCGCCGGCGCCGGACTGGCCCTGGGAGGTGTAGGTGGTGGTGCCGTTGTCGGAGAGGTTGGCCTGTTCGGCCTCGTAGAGCGTGGTGCCCTGGACCGCGGTGTCTTTGTAGCGGAGGTCGATCTTGTCGATGATGGCGTCGCCGGTGGTCGACGCGCTGTTGTCGCCGGTGGTGGCCAGGGAGATGGTGTGGGTGCCGGCGGTGAGGTGCACGGTGGTGTCGCTGTGGCCCCACACGACCCACTGGAAGCCCACCGGTATGTCGATCCTGGTCGAGGCGCCGCCGTCGACGCGCATGTACACGTTCGTCGGGCCCTTGACGTCGGAGTCCTTGGCGTAGCTGCTGCCGAACACCGACAGGTCGTAGTCACCGGTGGTGGGGACGGAGACGGAGAAGGAGATCTTCGCGGTGGAGCCGGTGCGCAGACCGCCGACGTCCTTGGTGCCCGAGGCGGGGAACTTGCCGACGTCGCCGGTGGTGCCCTCGGTGTTGATGTTGTAGCCGCTGCCGCTGAGGGTGGCGTTCTCGGCCTCGTACGTGGCCGACCAGGTGTTGTCGGAGGCGGTGGTGGAGCCGGTGCCGCCCGGGGAGACGATCACCTGGTACGCGGAGTTGGCGTCCAGGGTGATGGGGAGGGTGATCGAGCTGTCGGAGCCCACGGCGACGTCGGCGTCGGAGAGCCGGGTCGGGGTGGCCGCCGCGCCGATGTAGCCGCTGTAGCGGTCCTGGAACACGCTCACGTGCACGGTGCTGCCGAAGACGGAGGAGCTGATGTTCTTGATGACCGTGTTGGAGTCGCCGCTGGTGCCGCCCCCGGCGAGGATGACGCGGGCCTGCTTCTTGGCCGTGTCGAGGCTCGCCAGGCCCTGGAGGGTGTACGCCGCGTTGTTGGCGGCACCGGTGACCTTGACGGTGTTCCCGCTCATGGAGCTGTACCAGTTGTACAGCCACCACTGGGCGTTGGGGGTGTTCTGGGCGGCGGCGGAGTCGCCGAGGTTGCCGTTGATGTTCCAGTACGGCAGGTTGCCGTCGACCTTCTCGTCCTCGATGGCCGCGATCCACTGGACCATCTGCCCGGGGTCGGTCAGGTGGAAGCGGTGCGCGTACTCGTTGAGGTTGACGGTGATCGGGGAGACCCCCGCGGCGGTCTCCACCGCGCGGTAGGCGTCGACGGTGCCGCGGACGTCCGCCGGGCTGCCCAGGGTGTGCCAGGTCACCACGTCGGGCAGGCAGTTGTTGGTCTTGCAGTAGGAGAGGAAGCCGCTGAGGGAGGAGCTGGAGTAGCTGGAGGTGTTGGGGCCGGCCAGCCGTGCCGCGGGCCAGATGCCCTTGATGAAGTTGTACGTCTGCCGCCACTCGGCGTTGAACGCGGCCAGCTGCGAGGAGTTGGTGCGCATCCCGCTGAACCAGTTGAGGTCGGGCTCGTTGTACGGGATGAAGACGATGTGGCTGGCGTAGGGGCTGGCCATCGCCTGCTCGACCTGGGTCCTCATCGTGTCCTGGTAGGCCGCGTAGCTGGCGCGTTCGTAGCCGGCGCGGTACACGTCCGTCATGTAGATGAAGATGTCCCCGCCGCCGCTGTCGACGAACGGCTTGGCGATCTCCAGGGCGTCCGAGCCGGGGTGCTGCTGTCCGTCCTGGTACTTGGTGTTGGTGGTCTTCAGCCCCATCCCCTCGATGAGGTTGTTCGTCGGCACCTCCGGCCCGTACAGGCCGTACAGCGCACCGGAGGCACCGCCGCGGAAGGCTCCGGTGGTGGTGCCCAGGTCGACGGTGAGGGTGGGGGTGGCGGCGGAGGCCGGCGTTGCCGTCGCGGTGGTGACACCGGCTACGACGGTCAGCGAGAGCAGCGTCTTGGTGATGCCGTGGAGAAGGCGTCTTCGGGTCGAGCGTCTTTGCCCGATTCTTCGCATGTGCTTACGTCCCTTCAGGGATGCGGCTGGTTGGTGCTGCGCCGGCCCCCCGAGCCGGACGATTGGGTGGGTGTCGCTCGCGGGTCAGACGACGGTGGCGCCGGTCCCGGTGTCCGCGTGCCGGCGGTCTTGGTGGCCTTGACGGCTTTGGTGGTCATGGGCGAGCAGCAGGTAGCTGCTGGCGGTCCAGGTGTAGGCGCGGTCGCGTAGTCCCTGGCCGGTCAGGGCGTCGAAGTTCTCGGCGAAGCCGGAGGTTTCGCACAGGGCGCGGAAGCGGGCGCTGATCTCGTCCGCGAGGCGTTCGTGCCCGGCGCGGCGCAGGCCGTCTTCGATGAGGACGGTGGCGGGGGCCCAGATCGGGCCGCGCCAGTAGCCGTCGGGCTCGTAGTGAGGGGAGGCGGGGTGTTCGGTCGCCAGGCCGAACGCGGTGAGGTGGGTGTCGATCCGTTTGGCCAGCCGGTCGCTGACCTTGGGGGGCAGGCGGTCGCCGAGCACGATCGGCATCAGGTCGAGCAGGCTGGCGCTCGGGGAGGGTGCGCCGCCGTGGGCCGGGCGGCTCAGGAACCGTTCGCCGTCCCACAGCTCGTCCAGCAGGGCGGCCTGGAGGGCGTCGGCTGCCTCGGTACGGCGCCGGGCGTCGTCCCGGAAGCCCAGTTCGGCGGCCAGCCGGGCCAGTTCGTCGAGCTGGAGGACCAGCACCGCGGCGAGGTCGGCGGTGACGGCCACGCGGTCGGGGTCGAAGGTGGTGGCGTTGTCCCAGCCGCTGTCGTTGCCGTGCTGGTAGTGGGGCAGGGCGGCGCCGGGTGCCCGCCGCGCGGTGAGCCAGAAGTCCGTCCAGCGGGTCAGTCTGTCGTACGCCTCGGTCAGTTGCGCCGGGGTGAGCGGTTCGCGGAGCCGTCGGCGCAGGTGGCCGAAGGCCCAGCCGTGGATGGGCGGTTTCACGAAGTTGTAGAGGACCTCGGAGTGGGTGACGGAGTCGGGCAGGGCGCCGCTCTCGTCCTGGTGGTCGAAGGGCAGTGAGAACTGGTCCCAGGCGAGGCCGGGGGATCCGGGGGCCAGGGCGAGGGCGTTGAAGCAGTGGTCCCAGCTCCAGACCTTGTCCATCCAGTGCTTGGACATCAGCACCGCGGGCCGGGTGACCAGACCCGCCGGGAGCACGGTCGCCGACCACACCACGTAGGCGGCGAGTTCGACTGCCGGGGTGCCGTCCGTACGCCATGGGGCGACCGTGTCAACGAACTCGGCGAACGACCGCCGCGCGGCCTCCGTGACCTCGCCGAACGTCGATGTCGAGCGGTAGGGCCGGCGCGCGCTGTCGAGTTCCTCGACCACGACCTCCCACGATCCGTCGGCCTCGGCGGTGATCGTGAGACCGCGGTCATCAGCACCGAGGGCCTGGGTGCCGTGCACGTCGGCAACCGTTCCGGACAGCACGGTGATCCGGTAGCGGCGTCCGGTCTCGTAGGAGGTGAACGTGTGGGCGCCCTCCACCGGGTCGCGGTAGAAGTAGGTCCCGCTGAAGGGGGTCAGGGCCTTCGCCGCCGCGGTGACGCGCAGGCCCAGCCCTTCGCCGTGGACGCGTACGGTGTCCGGCGTCTCGTAGGCGAGGTCGATGCGCCCGTCCGCGCCGGTCCAGGTGAGCAGGCTCGGTGTCGCCTGGACGAAGGTCTCCGCCCGCTCGCCCGTCGCCGCGTCGAGGGGGACGAGGCTCAGGACCGCGTGCATGCCGTTCTGGTGCGAGACCAGGTGCAGGTCCTCGGCACGTGTCTTCTCCGCGAGGACGGGAGAGATGCAGAACCAGGATCCGTGCGTGCTGAAAGGTATCTCGTGCACGGAGAAGGCCGGGCCGGATGGGGCGGCGGTCATGGGAGGCGGTACTCGTTTCTTGAGCGGGGATGGTCGGTGGCCTTCCGGGCGGTGCGGTGGTGCTCGCACGGCGGCTCGTGGAGAGCGCGGCGGCACGGACCGGCCGGCGGGATATCAGTCCTTGACGGCTCCGGCGCTCACGCCGGCGGCGACGTAGCGCTGGGCGAGGACGAGGATGACCGCGGCCGGGAGCGAGGCCACGACGGCGGTGGCCATGATGGCGTTCCACTGCTGGTTGTTGTTGCCGATGTAGTGGTAGATGCCGAGGGTGATCGGTTCGTGGGCGCCGCCGTTCGCGAGGGTGCTGGCGAAGACGAAGTCGGACCAGGACCACAGGAAGGCGAACAGGGACACGGTGACGATCGAGTTGCGGCTCATGGGCAGGACGATGGACCGAAAGGTGCGTACGGGTCCGGCTCCGTCCATCTGGGCGGCCTGGAGCAGTTCACCGGGGATGCCGGACATGAACGCGGTGAAGATCAGGACCGCGAAGGGGACAGCCAGTGTGGAGTCCGCGACGATCAGTCCGGGGACGGACTGGAGCAGGCCGAGGCTGAGGTAGATGGCGTAGAAGCCCATCGCCATGATGATGCCGGGGACCATCTGGGCGACCAGGAAGAGGAAACTGAGTACGCCGCCGCCGCGCGGTCGGAGTTTGGCCAGCGCGTAGCCGGCGGGCGCCGCCAGTGCCACGGTCAGGGCCACGGTGCCCAGGCCGATGACGAGGCTGGTGCCGAGGTAGGGCAACTGCTGGTCGAGGACGGCGCGGTAGCCGTCCAGGGTGCCGTGCACGGGGAACAGGTCCGGCGGGGACTTGCGCATGTCCTGGTCGCGGGTGAAGGACACGTTCAGCATCCAGTAGACCGGGAAGAGCATGACCGCGGTCAACAGCAGGCCGGCAACCGTCTTCCCCCAGGGACGGCGGCGCTGGTTCGGGACCGTCTGTGTATGCGTCATGACAGCGCCTGCTTTCGCTGGACCCTCAGGTAGACCAGGCCGAATACCAGGGCGGCGGCGACGAGCAGGTTCCCGACGGCCGCACCGGGGCCGAAGGCGGGGAGCAGGTTGCCGAAGCCGAGCCGGTAGGACCAGGTGGCGAAGGTGGTGGACGAGTCCGCCGGACCGCCCTTGGTCATGATCCAGATGATGTCGAAGACCTTGAGCGTGTACACCAGGCCCAGCAGCAGGGTGATGGCGGACACCGGGCGCAGCAGCGGGAAGGTGATGCTCCAGAACCGCCGCCAGGCGCTCGCGCCGTCGAGGGCGGCCGCCTCGTACAGGCTCGTGGGGATGGACTGCAGGCCGCTGTAGAGCACAACGAGGTTGAACGGGACGCCGATCCAGATGTTCGCGATGACCACCGAGGTCAGCGACCAGGACGGTGAGGTCAGCCAGTTCACCGGTCCGATACCGACAGCGTGCAGTGCGGCGTTGACGATTCCGGAGTCGCTGTTGAGCATCCACGACCAGGTGGAGGCCGAAACGATCAGTGGCAGCAGCCAGGGCACCAGGAACAGTGCGCGCAGGGTCGCCGACAGCCGGAAGTGCTGGTTGAAGAAGACGGCGAGGGCCAGGCCGATGGCGTACTGGAAGAACAGGCACACGACGGTGAACACCACGGTGTGCAGCAGCGCCGGTGCGAAGGTCGGGTCGTCGAAGACCTCGCGGTAGTTCTCCAGTCCGGTGAAGGGCGCGTTGCCCTGGACGAAAGAGCGGACGGTGTAGTCGCGCAGGCTCAGGTCGAGGTTGCGGTAGAGCGGATAGGCGTAGAAGAGAACGAGATAGAGGGTCACCGGGGCGAGGAAGGCCCAGGCGGCCCACTGCTGGGAGGCGGGGCGACGGCGCCGGTGCGTGGTGCGGGCCGGGGG
>NZ_VJZC01000525.1 GCF_009377185.1 Streptomyces spongiae | reverse complement strand
CCGTCGCTTCGGGCGACGGTGCGCGGGGCGGAGCGCCGCAGCCGCAGGTCGCCGTCACGAGTGCCGCGTCGGCACGGCAGTTCGCGCGGGACGTCGTGCGCGAGCGCTGGGACAGGCCGGGCCGCCGCGCGAGTGAGGTTGCCGTCATCGACCTGCTGCTGGTCGTCTCCGAACTGGTGACGAACGCGATCCGGCACGGCGGCGGCATCGCCGGGTTCGAGGTGACTCCCACCCCCGAGGGCATCCGGCTGAGCGTGCACGACTACAGCGATGTCGTACCCGCCGTCGCCTACGGTCCGGGCGCGCTGCCTCACGGCCATGTGGGCAATGGATACGGGTGGCCGCTGATCATCCGTCTGGCCCGGGACATCGGTATCGTGCCCCGCTCCCAGGGGGGCAAGACCATCAGCGTGCTCGTACCGATGAGCTGAGGCACGGGCCACCACCCGGGCGACGCCACCTCGGACGGTCCTGACGTCGCCCCCGGCCCCACCTGAGGGCCTCACCAGGGCAGGAAGACGTGCACGTCCTTGCCGTCGTCCCGCACCACCACGCTGACCTGCGTGCACAGCGTGTGCACCAGATGCCATCCGATGCCGCCACCGCCGTGTTGGGGATGGAAGGGGCGCGGTGCGGGGGGTGTGGTGCTGGTGTCGTGGACCGTCACGTGCACACCGTCGAACGTGCGCCGCATCGTCAGCTCGAACGGCCCGGGAGCGTACTGGACCGCGTTGGCGGCCAGTTCGTTGACGACCAGCAGGACGTCGTCCCAGTGCTCGGGCGCCGTCGGTGGTGAGGCACGCGCCACGGCACGCAGGAACTCCTCCGTCGCCAGTCGGGCCCCGGTCACGTCACCCAGCCCGCCGTCGAAGGCGGCGTGACACTTCTTCGTCTCCTCGGAAGGCAGTTTCTCGCTCCATCGCGGCTCGGTCGCCATTTCGCCTGCCCCGCTCCCTCGGCAGCGGATCCGTTCAGCGAATTATCCGTCCATCGCCTCAGTTTCCCAGGGAGACAAGGGCTAGTCGTCCGGATCCAGCGATGTCCGTGAGACACGAGGGATTCGCGGAGGCCGCATTCGCGCCGGTGCCCGCGGGTAGCCCTCCCGCTGGCGTCGTGTGGTCGGCGCCTCATCAGCGGCTGGTTTCCGTGGCGGGGTGAAGCGGGCAAGCCTCAGGGGGCCAACAGAAGAGGGGGAACCGTGATCGTCTGGATCAACGGTGCGTTCGGTGCGGGGAAGACCACTACCGCACGGGAACTGATCGAACTGATCCCGAACAGCACGCTCTTCGACCCCGAGGTCATCGGCGGCACACTCACACACCTGCTGCCGGCCAAGCGCCTCGCCGAGGTCGGCGACTTCCAGGACCTGTCGAGCTGGCGACGGCTCGTGGTGGACACCGCGGCCGCCCTGCTCGCCGAGCTCGGCGGCACCCTCGTGGTCCCCATGACCCTGCTGCGTCAGGACTACCGCGACGAGATCTTCGGCGGCCTCGCCTCGCGCCGGATCTCGGTGCGGCACGTACTGCTCGCCCCGGCCGAAACGATCCTGCGTGAGCGAATAGCCGGCCGGGAGGTCCCTCCGGACCTCCCCGACGGCGAGATGCGGGTACGCCAGTGGGCGTACGACCACATCGAGCCGTACCACGCCGCCCTCGACTCCTGGCTCACCGCCGACGCCCATCTCGTCGACACCAGTACCCAGACCCCGTACGAGACCGCCCGGCACATCGCCCAGGCCGTCCGCACCGGAGACGTACCGGTGTGCGACATCGTGCAGACCCCCGAACCCACCGCCGAGACCCTCGCCGCGGGCGTCCTGCTGTTCGACGAGCAGGACCGGGTCCTGCTCGTCGATCCGACGTACAAAGCGGGCTGGGAATTCCCCGGAGGTGTCGTCGAACCCGGCGAGGCGCCCGCGCGGGCGGGCATGCGAGAGGTCGCCGAGGAGACCGGCATACGCCTCGACGACGTACCCCGGCTGCTGGTCGTGGACTGGGAGCAGCCCGCGCCCCCGGGGTACGGCGGACTGCGCCTGCTGTACGACGGCGGGCGCCTCGACGCCGACGGGGGCCAGCAGCCGGTCCTGCCCGGGCCCGAACTGCGCGGCTGGCGCTTCGTCACCGAGGAGGAGGCCGCCGACCTGCTGCCGCCCGTACGGTACGAGCGGCTGCGGTGGGCGCTGCGGGCGCGGGAACGCGGCGCCGCGCTGTACCTGGAGGCAGGCGTACCCGTGTGACCGGACCCGCCCGCCGGGCCCTCTAGCTCCCCGCGTAGTTGCGCAGGAACAGCGCCTCCGCCACCGAGAGGCGCTCCAACTCCTGGGGCGACACGCTCTCGTTGACCGCGTGGATCTGCGCCTCCGGCTCGCTCAGGCCGATGAGGAGGATCTCGGCGTCCGGGTAGAGGGAGGCGAGGGTGTTGCACAGCGGGATCGAGCCGCCCTGGCCCGCGTACTGCATCTCCTGGCCCGGATAGGCGACCGCCATCGCGGCGGCCATCGCCTCGTACGCCGGGCTGGAGGTGTCCGCGCGGAACGCCTGCCCCTGGCCGACCTGCTCGACGTCCACCCGCGCGCCCCACGGGGTGTGCGCCTCGATGTGGGCCCGCAGCAGCTTGGTGGCCTCGACGGCGTCCACGCCCGGCGGGACCCGCAGGCTGATCAGCGCGCGGGCGCTCGCCTGCACGGACGGGGTCGCTCCCACCACGGGCGGGCAGTCGATGCCGAGCACGGTGACCGCCGGGCGTGCCCAGATGCGGTCGGCGACCGTGCCCGAGCCGATCAGCCCCACGCCGTCGAGCACCTTGGCGTCCTTGCGGAACTGCCCGTCCTCGTACCGCAGACCGTCCCACTCGGCGTCGGCGGTGAGCCCGTCGACCGTCGTGGAACCGTCCTCCGCGCGCAGCGAGTCCAGTACGCGGATCAGCGCGGCGAGGGCGTCGGGTGCGGCGCCGCCGAACTGGCCCGAGTGCAGGTTGCCTTCCAGGGTGTCCATCTGCACGCGCACCATGGTCATACCGCGCAGCGTCGAGGTGACCGTGGGCAGGCCGACCCGGAAGTTTCCGGCGTCGCCGATGACGATGGTGTTCGCGGTCAGCAGTTCCGGGTGCTGCTCGGCGTACCGCTCCAGACCGCCCGTGCCCTGCTCCTCGGAACCCTCGGCTATCACCTTGACGTGGACGGGGACTCCGCCGTTGGCCTTGAGCGCACGCAGGGCGAGCAGGTGCATGATCACGCCGCCCTTGCAGTCGGCCGCGCCGCGCCCGTACCAGCGGCCGTCCCGCTCCGTCAGCTCGAACGGCGGGGAGAGCCAGGCAGCCTCGTCCAGCGGCGGCTGCACGTCGTAGTGGGCGTAGAGGAGGACGGTCTTCGCGCCCTCGGGGCCGGGCAGGTATCCGTAGACCGACTGCGTGCCGTCGGGCGTGTCGAGCAGTGCCACGTCCTGGAAGCCCTCGGCGCGCAGCGCGTCCGCCACCCAGTTCGCCGCGGCCTCGCTCTCGCCCTTCGGGAACTGCGCGAAGTCCGCCACCGACTTGAACGCCACCAGCTCGGTGAGTTCCTGCCGCGCGCGCGGCATCAGCGAGGCGACGGTCTCGGCGACCGGATTCGACGACATGGGCACGCTCCTCGTGGGTGCGACGTTGTGCTTCTGGGTACACAGATGCGTACGCGCCAACTGGTGTAGGGCGCATGCGCCTGTTGATCCTCCCACAGTGGCCTGCGACGATGCCCGCCGTAGGATGCGGGGGAAAGATGCGGCAGGCGGCTGGATCGGGAGCTACAGACCATCGTGAGCAGCGAGAACTCTTCGGCGGACGACGTGCAGCGGGTGTGGGACGTCGTCGTGGTGGGCGCGGGACCGGCGGGGGCTTCGGCCGCCTACGCGGCGGCGGTCGCGGGACGGCGCGTCCTGTTGCTGGAGAAGGCGGAGCTGCCCCGCTACAAGACGTGCGGCGGCGGCATCATCGGTCCCTCGCGCGACGCGCTGCCGCCCGGCTTCGAACTGCCGCTCCAGGACCGGGTGCACGCGGTCACGTTCTCGCTGGACGGCCGCTTCTCGCGCACCCGCCGCTCCAAGCAGATGCTGTTCGGGCTGATCAACCGGCCCGAGTTCGACCAGCAGCTCGTCGAGCACGCACAGAAGGCGGGCGCGGAGCTGCGTACGGGCGTCACCGTCTCCCGGGTCGAGCAGCACGGCTCGTCGGTGCCGGACCGCCGCACGGTCGCCGTGGTCATGCAGGGCGGGGAGACCGTGCTCGCGCGGGCCGTGGTCGGGGCGGACGGCAGCGCCAGTCGGATAGGAGCGCACGTCGGGGTGAAGCTCGACCAGGTCGACCTCGGTCTGGAGGCGGAGATCCCCGTGCCCGAGACCGTCGCCGAGGACTGGAAGGGGCGGGTGCTCATCGACTGGGGCCCGATGCCCGGCAGTTACGGGTGGGTCTTCCCCAAGGGCGACACACTGACGGTGGGGGTCATCTCCGCACGCGGTGAAGGTGCCGCCACGAAGCGGTACCTGGAGGACTTCATCGGTCGGCTCGGCCTCGCGGGCTTCGAACCGAGCATCTCCTCGGGGCACTTGACGCGCTGCCGCGCCGACGACTCGCCGCTGTCGCGCGGGCGGGTGCTGGTGTGCGGGGACGCGGCGGGGCTGCTGGAGCCGTGGACCCGGGAGGGAATCTCGTTCGCGCTGCGGTCGGGGCGGCTCGCGGGGGAGTGGGCGGTGCGGATCGCGGAGGCGCACGACGCGGTGGACACCCGGCGCCAGGCCCTGAACTACGCGTTCGCGATCAAGGCGGGGCTCGGCGTCGAGATGAGCGTCGGCAAGCGGCTGCTGACGGCCTTCCAGCGCCGCCCCGGACTCTTCCACGCGGCCCTCACCGGATTCCGGCCCGCCTGGAAGGCCTTCACGGACATCACGCGCGGCTCTACCTCACTGGGCGAGATCGTCCGCAGCCGTCCCATGGCCCAGCGCGCCCTGATGGCGCTGGACAAGTAGGCACGGGGCGTACTTCGCGGGGAGTACGTGTGATCACCTCGCTCGGGTGACGCCCGGGACGGTGCGCGGCGTCTAGCGTGGCCGTCATGGAAGAGAGAGGCAGGCCGGGAGGTCCCCCGTGGTGGCCGGGTGGTCCGCCGCGGTGGCCGGGTGGTCCGCCGTGGTGGACGCGGTCGGACGAGGACGCGGGCTCCCGGTGGCCGTGGCGCTCCACGCTCCTCCTCACCGTCTTCGTGCTGGTCGGCACGAACGCCGCCGCCAGGTTGCAGGAGGGAGAGCACGCGTCTGTCGACCTGTTCGCGCGCGTGCTCCTGCTCCTCGGCTCGGGCCTGCTGCTGTGGCGGCAGCGGTACCCGGTGCTCGTCGCCTTCGGGACGGCCGCCGCCGCCATGGTCTACCTGGGCGCCGGGTATCCGTACGGACCGGTGTTCCTCACGGTCGCCCTGGGCTGCTTCAGCGCGATCGTCTCCGGGCACCGCAAGGCCGCCTGGGGGGCGGTCGGCATGCTCTGGGCGGGGCACGTGCTGGTGGCGCACTGGCTGTACCAGTGGCTGCCACCGTCCGGGGACGACGCGGCCGCCTGGGGGCCGGAGGTCCCCGTCGCCGCCTGGATCGTCGCGATCGTCGCGGTCTCCGAGCTGGCCCGGGTACGTCGCGAGCAGTGGGCCCGGGAACGTGCCGAGCGCGCCCAGGCGGCCCGGCGGCGCGCCGACGAGGAGCGGCTGCGGATCGCCCGGGAGTTGCACGACGTCCTCGCCCACAGCATCTCCGTGATCAATGTGCAGGCGGGCGTCGGCCTCGCACTCCTGGACTCCGATCCCGAGCAGGCCCGCACCGCGCTCACGACGATCAAGGCCGCCAGCAAGGAGGCCCTGGGCGAGGTCCGCCAGGTGCTCGACACGCTGCGGACCCCGGGCGACGCCCCGCGCGCTCCCGCACCGGGGCTCGACCGGCTGCCCGAACTCGTCGAGCAGGCGGCCGGCGCGGGTCTCACGGTCCAGGTCGAGGGCAAGGCGCCCTCGCTGCCGCCGGGCACCGACCTCGCCGCGTTCCGCATCGTGCAGGAGGCCCTCACCAACGTCGTACGGCATTCGGGGTCGCGGCACGCGCGGGTGCACCTCGAACAGGCGGCCGGAGTAATGCGGTTGCGCATCGACGACGACGGGCCCGCGACCGGCGCGGACGCGGGCGGCAGCGGTAACGGCCTCGCCGGAATGCGGGAGCGGGCCGCCGCCCTCGGTGGCACGATCGAGGCGGGGCCGCGTGCCGACGGCGGGTTCCGGGTGCTCGCCGTACTGCCGCTGAGGACGTCGCCCGCGAAGTCCCACGAGGTCAAGGAGGACCGGTGATCCGCGTACTGCTCGCCGACGACCAGTCGCTGGTCCGCGCAGGCTTCAAGGCGCTCCTCGACGCGCAGCCGGACATCGAGGTGGCGGGGGAGGCCGCCGACGGCGAGGAGGCACTGCGCAGGGTGCGCGAACTGCGGCCCCATGTCGTCCTGATGGACATCCGGATGCCGCTCCTCGACGGGCTGGCCGCGACCCGCCGTATCAGCGACGACCAGGGCCTGAAGGACGTCAAGGTCGTCATGCTGACCACGTTCGAGCTCGACGAGTACGTCTTCGAGGCCATCCGCTCCGGCGCGTCGGGCTTCCTGGTGAAGGACACCGAGCCGGAGGAACTCGTGCGTGCCGTCCGGGCCGTGGTCGAGGGCGACGCGCTGCTCTCACCGGGGGTGACCCGCCGGCTGATCTCCGAGTTCGCCGCCCGCTCCAAGGAGCCCGCGGCCGCGGCGTCGCTCACCGAGCTCACCGAACGGGAACGGGAGGTGATGGCCCTCGTCGGCATCGGCCTGTCCAACGAGGAGATCGCCCGTCGCCTGGTCGTCAGCCCGCTGACCGCCAAGACCCATGTGAGCCGCACGATGGTGAAGCTGGGCGCCCGCGACCGGGCCCAACTGGTCGTGCTGGCCTACGAGTCGGGGTTGGTGCGGCCGGGCTGGCTGGGCTGAGGGCCGGGCGTACGG
>NZ_VJZC01000524.1 GCF_009377185.1 Streptomyces spongiae | reverse complement strand
GGCGGGGTCCGTGGCGTGGGCCGAGTTCCTGGCGTGGGCGGCGTCCCGGGCCTGGGTGGTTCCGTCTTCAAGCTCCGCTACTCGCACGCACGGCAGGAGCTGTACGACACGGCCGCCGACGTCCTGGGCGTCGACGCGCTCGACCTCGACCGGCCGTGGGCGCTCGACCGGCTGTCGTCGCTGTCGTACACGATCGCGGCCGGGACCTCGCAGATCCAGCGCAACATCGTGGCCGAGCGCATCCTGGGCCTGCCGAAGGGGCGGTGACCGAGACCCGTGCACTTCCAACTCACCGATGATCAGCTGGCCCTCCGGGACGGCGTGCGCGAGCTGCTCGAAGGGCGGTTCGGGCACGAGGCGCTGCGGGCCGCACTGGACACGCCCGGACTCGACCGTGCCCTGTGGCGCGAGTTGGGCGAGGCGGGGTTCTTCGCGCTCCGGCTGCCCGAGGCGGAGGGCGGGGTCGGGCTCGGGCTCCCCGAAGCGGTCCTGGCGTTCGAACAGGCTGGCCGGGTGCTGCTGCCCGGGCCCCTGGTGGCCACGCATCTCGCCGCGGGCGCGGGCGAGGGTGCGGGGGTGCCGGGAGCCGCGACCGGGGAGACCGTGGTGACGGCCGTTCAGGGCGGGCTGGTGGAGTGGCTGGACGAGGCGGACGTCGTACGGGGGGACGCGTCCGGCGCCGTACCGCTGCGGTCGGTGGACCCGCTGACCCCGCTGCACCGCGTACCGGACGGAGGAGTCACCGACCCCCTGGCCGCCCCGCGAGCCGTCCCCCGGACGGCCCCCCTGGCCGTCCTCCTGACCGCCGCCGAACAGCTCGGCTCGGCCTCCCGCACCTGCGAACTGGCCGTGCAACACGCCCGGGCCCGCGAGCAGTTCGGACAGCCCGTCGGAGCCTTCCAGGCGGTCAAGCACCTGTGCGCCGGGATGCTGGAGCGGGTGGAGACGGCGCGGGCGGCGGTCTACGCGGCGGCCGTCACCGCCGACCCGCTGGACATCGCCGCGGCCCGGCTGCTCGCCGACGAGGCGGCCCGGCGCGGCGCCCGTGACTGCCTTCAGGTGCACGGCGGCATGGGCTTCACCTGGGAGTCCGACGTGCACCTGCACCTCAAGCGGGCCTGGGTGCGCTCCTGCCGTAGCGGAGATGTGACGGAGAGTGAGGAGATGCTCGCGGCGGATTTGTTGGTCGAGCTGCCGGGCGTGGCTGTCTGAGCAGGGGTGTCACCGGGACTCATGTGGCGAGTGTCGCGGATCGTGGCATAGGGGAATTACCGAGCGTTGATATCGGGTTGTGTCCTACGCGTGACTTGTCACGCCCCGGAGTCGAGGCTCCGCTCCGGTACCTTGTGTGGGATGCGAGTGGTTCCGAGGACGAGCCAGCCGGGTGTCGCCCCCGAGGCGGCCCCGGATCCGGCGATGCGTGCCACTCGCACTGGTGGGCGGGGGTATGGCTCCGCCTGTTCGACTCCCCGCGGCGAGCGTCGCACAGTATGCCGCACGCGTACTCCTTCGCGCTGGAATATGCCCGAAGCGCTTGTTGGGGTGACTGTACGTCAACCATGCTGTCACGCAACGGGATCACAGTCGGTGATCCCTGTCCCGGTCATGCGGTTGATGGCCGAGCAGAAGTTGACCACGATCGTGGCCTTGGCGAGGCGCGAGGCGACGCGTCCGCCGGTTCGGATGGTGTGAGCGGTGCAGGTGCTTCAAGTGCAGCTGGAGATCCGGCCCGACCCCACGGAGGTGGGACGTGCCCGCAGATGGGCCCGTTCACGGCTTGCCGGGTCCGGGATACAGGCCGATGAGCCACTGGCCGAGACGCTGGTCCTGCTCGTGTCGGAGCTGGTCACCAACGCCGTCGTGCACACCGGATGCCCGGCGGTGCTGCGGCTGTTGCTGTCCGGCGTGCGGGACGGCTCGGGGGGCACGGTCCGCCTGGAGGTGGCCGACAGCTGCGCCCGGCCGCCCGTGCCCCGGTGCGCGGAGGGCGACGACACCAACGGGCGCGGCCTGGCCCTCGTCGAGGGGCTCGCCGACCGCTGGGGCTGGACCTCCGAGGGGGCCGGCAAGCGCATCTGGTGCGAACTGGACCGCTGTGAGTCCGGTCCGGGTTCCGGTGCGGCCAGCGCGCCCGCCTCGACTCCCGTGACATATGAGGGGATCGCGTACGAGGCGGTGTAGGGCGGCTGCCGGGTGTGGCCTGCTCGGAGTGTTCACGTCGCACGCGCCTGCGCGTGGTCGCACGGGATCGGACGTGTCCGGTGAGGGCTGCGGGTCGGTGCGCCGGGGTGTGCTTCATTACGCGCCGTCAGGAAAAGGCCGTAACGGGCATTTCGTCGAACAGGTGTTGACGTGTCGTGTCCGTTTGATCACGCTTGTGTTCAACGATTCGCCGCGAGGGGACGGCGAGGGTTCCGGTGACGGGAGTCCGGGAGTCCTCGACGAGTGTGGGTCGTGATCCGGCGTCAGCTCCCACAGGGCCGGACCGACCCGTCGACACGGGAGACGTCCGGGGAGCAAGAGCTGGTACGCCGGAGCCGGATGGCGGCGCGCGATGCCGTGCTCGGAGTGAGGTGGGGGCCCTCCCGATCGAGCGCGGCCGAGTGGGGGAGGCGCGCCGCCAGCCGAAGAGACGAATGCCGCCCGGGCGCGCCGCCCGGGCGCGAGGGCGGAGCCTCAGAGTACGGCCACGGGTGCCACCGGGGTTCCCGTGGCGCCCACGAACGGCTCGGGTGTCGCGGACAGCAGGAAGCTGTAGCGCCTCTCTTGTCCACAGGCTGTGGACAACTCTTCGAGATTCCAGTTCTGGCCCTGGAGCATCCCCATCTCGACGAGGTCGAGCGCGTGTACGGGCAGCCACAGGTTCTCGATCTCCGGCGGGAAGATCTCGAAGGTCATCGTGTCGTTGGCGACGGCGGCGACGTCCCGCGCGTGGAACCACTCGGGGGTACGGACCGAGAGCCCGGGTGAGGGGTACGCGTACGCGTGCCGGTCGCCGTCGAGGTACGCCCGTATCTGCCCGGTCCGTACGAGGACGACGTCACCGCTCCTCACCCGGGTGCCCGCCAACTCCTCGGCCGCGTCCAGGTCTTCGGGCGTGACCGCGTGGTCGCCGGCGAGCCGTTCCCGGCCGAGGGCGCGCGGGACGTCGAGCAGTACGCCGCGCGAGACGATGTGCCGCGCCTTGTCGATACCGCTGAACTCCGCGCCGCCGTGCGGGGTCACGGTGCTCGCCGGCCGGCCGTTGTAGATCCGCCCGGAGTGGGAGACGTGGGTGAGGGCGTCCCAGTGGGTGGCCGCCTGCAGGCCCATGGTCACGGCGTCGTCGCTGCAGGCCACGGTGCCGGGGCCGAAGATCTCCTGGTTGATCTGCACCATCACGTGCAGCGGGTTGACCCGTCCGGGGATCAGGCCGGTCTGGACGCCGTCCTGCCGGAGGGGGACGGCGAGGGGAACGCGCCGCCCGGTCCGTACGCAGGCGACGGCGCCCCGCACGACCTCGTCCGTGATCAGGTTGAGCGTCCCGATCTCGTCGTCGGCGCCCCAGCGGCCCCAGTTGTTCACGCGCTTGGCGATCTCGTGGAACTCCTCGGGCAACGACATGAGCCCTCCCGGTCCTGTCCGGTCCCGTCCCGTCCTGTCCGGTCCCGACCGGTCCTGGCTGATCCTTGTCGGGGTCTTGTCTCCGGGTATCTGACGGGTCGTAGAATCGCTGCGACCAAATCTAACGGTCCGTCAGAAACCGTGGGAAGGGGCCCGGCGTGGGGAACTTCTTGGCAGGCAAGGTCGTCGCCGTGACGGGGGCCGGGCGCGGGATCGGCCGGGCGGTGGCCCTCGCGGCGGCGGCCGAGGGCGCCCGGGTCGTCGTCAACGACTACGGCGTCTCCATCGAGGGCTCCGAGCCGACGAGTTCGGTCGCCGAGGCCGTGGTCAAGGAGATCGTGGCGGCCGGCGGCGAGGCGGTCGCGGTGGCCGACGACGTGTCGACCATGGCGGGCGGGCAGCGGATCGTGGACACGGCGGTCGAGGCGTACGGGCGGATAGACGGCGTGGTGTGCGTGGCGGGCATCCTGCGCGAACGGATGCTCTTCAACATGACCGAGGAGGAGTGGGACCCGGTCGTCGCCACCCACCTCAAGGGCACCTTCACCGTCTTCCGTGCCGCGTCGGCGCTGATGCGCAAACAGAGGTCCGGCACCCTCATCGGCTTCACCAGCGGCAACCACCAGGGCTCGGTGTCCCAGGCCAACTACAGCGCGGCCAAGGGCGGGATCATCTCCCTCGTACGCAGCGCCGCGCTCGGCCTGCACAAGTACGGGGTGACGGCGAACGCGGTGGCGCCCGTTGCCCGTACGCGGATGTCGGCCAACGTGCCGATGGAGCTGACGGAGATCGGTGAGCCGGAGGACGTCGCGGCTCTGGTCGTCTATCTGCTGAGCGAACGGGCGCGCGAGGCGCGGATCACCGGACAGGTGTACACCGTCGCCGGGCCCAAGATCGCGGTCTGGGCCCAGCCGAGGGAGCTGCGCTCGGCTTTCTCGGAGGGGGCGTGGACTCCGGAGCGGATCGCGGAGGTGCTGCCGGGGAGTGTGGGGGTGGATCCGATGCCGATGCTTTCTCGGTTGGAGGAGATGGCGCGGGCTGCGAGGGAGGGTGAGCGGCCCAACGCGTGAGGGGGTGGTGGGGCAGGTCGTATGGCGGCTGCGGGGTTGTTGTGGCTGGTCGCGCAGTTCCCCGCGCCCCTTTCAGGGGCGTGCAGCTCACCAGGAGGAGGAGAGCCGTGGACTTCGGGTTTGGTACGGAGGGCGAGGTGTTCCGTCGTGAGGTGCGGGAGTGGCTCGGCACGCACCTCACGGGTGAAACGGACCGGCGTGCGTGGGAGCGGGAGCTCGGGCGTGGTGGGTGGATCGGGATCGGGTGGCAGGAAGGTGGGTACGGGAACCGGACCGCGAGTCTTGTCCAGCAGGTCGTCTGGGCCGAGGAGTACATCCGTTCGAAGGCACCCGCCCGGTCCGGGCACATCGGGGAGAAGCTGCTCGCGCCCACCCTGATCGAGCACGGCACCGAGGAGCAGAAGCGGCGGTTCCTGCCGCCCGTCGCGCGCGGTGAGGAACTGTGGTGCCAGGGCTACAGCGAGCCGGGCGCGGGCTCGGACCTGGCCGGAGTGCGCACCGCGGCGGTGCTCGACGGCACGACGGCGACGTACCGCGTGACCGGCCAGAAGATCTGGACCTCCCTCGCCCACGAGGCGGACTGGTGCTTCGTCCTCGCCCGCACCGAAACCGGCTCGCGCCGCCACCACGGACTGTCCTTCCTCCTCGTCCCGATGGACCAGCCGGGCCGTGTCGAGGTGCGGCCCATCCGGCAGATGACCGGGACGAGCGAGTTCAACGAGGTCTTCTTCGACGGGGCCGTGGCCGAGCACATCGTCGGCGGGGAGGGCGACGGCTGGCGTGTGGCCATGAGCCTGCTCGGCTTCGAGCGGGGGGTGTCCACGCTCGCCCAGCAGATCGGTTTCGCGGAGGAGTTGAGGCGGGTCGTCCGTACGGCCGTCGAGACGGGCGCGGCCGACGACCCCGTCGTACGCGACCGCCTGGTCCGCCAGTGGGCGGAGTTGCGCACCATGCGCTGGAACTCCCTGCGGACGCTGGGCGGTTCGGGCGGCGAGTCGGGTGCGTCGAGCGTGGCGAAGCTGCTGTGGGGCGGCTGGCACCAGCGGCTCGGGGAGCTGGCGACGCTGGTACGGGGCGCGGGGGCGGCTGTGGGACCACGGGACTGGTCGCCCGAGCGGCCGTACGAACTCGACGCGCTCCAGCACCTGTTCCTGTTCTCCCGGGCCGACACCATCTACGGCGGCTCGGACCAGGTCCAGCGCACGATCATCGCCGAGCGGGTGCTCGGCCTGCCGAAGGAGCCCAGGGGCTGAAGGGGGTTGAGGTTGTGATGCGAGGCGTGGTCTTCGACGGGAAGCGGGTGCGGGTCGTCGACGACCTGGAGGTACGGGAGCCCGGGTCGGGCGAGGTGCGGGTGGCGATCTCGGCGGCCGGACTGTGCCACAGCGATCTGTCGGTGGTGGACGGGACCATACCCTTCCCTGTTCCCGTGGTGCTCGGCCATGAGGGCGCGGGGGTCGTGGAGGCGGTGGGGGAGGGCGTCACCCACGTCCGGCCGGGGCATCACGTGGCCCTGTCCACGCTCGCGAACTGCGGTGCCTGCGCGGACTGCGACCGGGGCCGGCCGACGATGTGCCGGAGCGCGATCGGCAGGCCGGGCCGGCCGTTCGCGCGGGGCGGGCCCGTCGGTGAGGGGCGGCCGCTGTACCAGTTCGCGTCCAACTCGGCCTTCGCGGAACGCACCGTCGTCAAGGCCGTGCAGGCGGTCCGCATCCCGGACGACATCCCGCTGCCGTCGGCCGCGCTGATCGGGTGTGGGGTGCTGACGGGTGTGGGGGCGGTGCTGAACCGCGCGCGGGTGGAGCGCGGCGACAGTGTGGTGGTGATCGGTACGGGTGGCATCGGGCTCAACGTCCTTCAGGGCGCCCGGATCGCGGGGGCGCTGCGGATCGTGGCCGTGGACGCGAATCCGGACAAGGAGGCGGTGGCCCGGCGGTTCGGTGCGACCCACTTCCTCACGTCGACGGAGGGCGTGCGGGACATCCTTCCGACGGGGGCGGACCACGCCTTCGAGTGCGTCGGCCGTGTCGAGCTCATCCGCCAGGCCATCGACCTGCTGGACCGCCACGGTCAGGCGGTCCTGCTCGGAGTGCCGCCCGCCACGGCCGAGGCCTCCTTCCGGGTCTCCTCCCTGTACCTGGACAAGTCCGTCCTCGGCTGCCGCTACGGCTCCTCGCGCCCACAGCGGGACATCGCCCTGTACGCCGACCTGTACCGCGAAGGGCGCCTGCTGCTGGACGAGTTGGTGACGGCGACGTATCCGGTGGAGGACTTCGAGAAGGCGGCGGAGGATGCGCGGGAGGGGAAGGTGGCGCGGGCGGTGCTGGTCTTCTGAGGGGGGTTGTTCTCGCC
>NZ_VJZC01000523.1 GCF_009377185.1 Streptomyces spongiae | reverse complement strand
CGCCCACCCCGCGCCCACCGAAGGTCCGCGTCGGAGCGGTCGGCACCCTCCCAGGACGACTCCGGCGGCCCGAGCAGCGCGTCGACCGCCGCCCGTTCGTCGTCCGTCGGCTTGCTGTCACCGAAGTGCAGATCCATGTCCTGTCTCAGCTCCTCACGGCCGTGACGGGCAGCTTCTCGATCCGGATCGCCGACGCCTTGAACTCCGCCGTGCCCGCGATCGGGCAGTTGGCCTCGATCGTGAGCGAATTGGTGTCCACCTCGTCGGGAAAGTGCATGGTCATGAAGGCGAGCCCGGGCCGGAGCGCCGTGTCGACCCACACCGGCGCCACCACCGAGCCGCGCCGCGAGGACACCCGGACCTCCTCACCGACCACCACCCCGTACCGCTCCGCGTCCTCCGGACACAGCTCCACGTACTCCCCGCGCCGCAGCGGTGAGGCGAAACCGCCGCTCTGCACGCCCGTGTTGTACGAGTCGAGCCGCCGTCCCGTGGTCAGCCGGATCGGGAACTCCTCGTCCGTCAGGTCCACCGGCGGATCGTGCTGGACGAGACCGAAGGGGGCGAGTGGGCCCCGCCGTTCGGGGTCCGCGTCCCACAACCGGCCGTGCAGATAGGTCGGTTCGAGCCGGCCCGTGTCCGGGCAGGGCCACTGGATGCCCTGGTGCTCCTCCAGCCGTTCGTACGTCATCCCGTAGTGGTCCGGCGACACCGACCGCAGCTCGTTCCAGACGGACTCGGCGTCCGCGTACTTCCACTCGTGGCCGAGGCGTGTGGCGAGGTCGCAGATGATGTCGATGTCCTCGCGGGCCTCACCGGGAGGCGTGACCGCCCGGCGTACGCGCTGGACCCGGCGCTCGCTGTTGGTCGTCGTGCCGTCCGTCTCCGCCCAGCCGGCCGTCGCGGGCAGCACCACGTCCGCCAACTCCGCCGTCTTCGTCAGGAAGATGTCCTGGACCACGAGGAAGTCCAGCTGCCTCATACGCCGTACGGCCTGCTCGCTGTCCGCCTCCGACTGCGCCGGGTTCTCCCCGATGCAGTACACGGCCTTCAGCGTGCCCTCCTCCATGGCCTCGAACATCTCCGTCAGGTTCAGCCCGTAGTGCGGCTGGATGACGGTGTCCCACGCCGACTCGAACTTCAGCCGGGTGTCCGCGTCGAGGATGTCCTGGAAGCCCGGCAGGCGGTTGGGGATCGCGCCCATGTCGCCGCCGCCCTGCACGTTGTTCTGCCCGCGCAGGGGCTGCAGGCCGGCGCCGAAGCGGCCCACGTGGCCGGTCAGCAGGGACAGGTTGATCAGTGCCCGTACGTTGTCCGTGCCGTTGTGGTGCTCGGTGATGCCGAGCGTCCAGCACAACTGGGCGCGCTCGGCGCGGGCGTACGCATGGGCCAGGTCCCGGATCGCGGCGGCCGGCACGCCCGTCACCTTCTCGGCGAGCGACAGCGTCCAGGGCTCGACGAGCTCCCGGTACTCCTCGAAGCCCGTTGTCGCGCGCTCGATGAACGCCGTGTTCGCCAGGCCCGCGTGGATGATCTCCCGGCCGATCGCGTGGGCCATCGGGATGTCCGTGCCGACGTTCAGGCCGAGCCAGCTCTCCGCCCACTCGGCGGTGGACGTACGGCGCGGGTCGACCGCGTACATCCGGGCGCCGTTCCTGATGCCCCTCAGCACGTGCTGGAAGAAGATCGGGTGCGCGAAACGGGCGTTGGAGCCCCACATCACGATCAGGTCGGTGTGCTCGACCTCCTCGTACGACGACGTCCCGCCACCGGAGCCGAAGGCGGCCGACAGGCCCGCGACGCTCGGGGCGTGGCAGGTGCGGTTGCAGGAGTCCACGTTGTTGGTGCCCATGACGACGCGGGCGAACTTCTGCGCCACGTAGTTCATCTCGTTGGTCGCGCGGGCGCAGGAGAACATCCCGAACGCGCCGCGTGCCGCGCCCAGTCCACGGGCGGCCCGGTCCAGGGCCTCCTCCCAACTCGCCTGCCGGAACGGCTCGTCGCGCGAGTCCCTGACGAGCGGGTGGGTGAGCCGGGTGTAGGTCCTGGGAGTCCGGTCGCGTTTCCTGGTACGGCGTTCTTCAGCCTTCATGCGGCGCTCCTCAGTGCGAGCAGGTCCGAGATGGCGTGGACGGTGCGCAGGGTGGGCACCTCCACTCCGGTGATCTCCGCCAACTCGACGACGGCCGCGAGGAGTACGTCGAGTTCGAGCGGTTTGCCGCGCTCCAGGTCCTGGAGCGTGGAGGTGCGGTGGTCACCGACGCGTTCGGCGCCCGCGAGACGGCGTTCGATGGAGACGCCCACCTCGCAGCCCAGCGCCTCGGCGACGGCGAGCGTCTCGGTCATCATGATCTCGATGACCCGGCGGGTGCCGCCGTGCAGGCACATCTGCCGCATGGTGGCGCGGGCCAGGGCGCTGATCGGGTTGAACGAGATGTTGCCGAGCAGCTTGAGCCAGATGTCGTTGCGCAGGTCGGGCTCCACCGGGCACTTCAGGCCGCCCGCCGCCATGGCCTCGCTGAACACCCGGCAGCGCGCCGAGATCGTCCGGTCGGGCTCGCCGATGGAGAACCGGGTGCCTTCGAGGTGGCGTACCACTCCTGGTCCGGCGAGCTCTGTCGCCGCGTAGACGACACACCCGACGGCCCGTTCGGGCGCGAGCACCGCACTGACCGCGCCGTCAGGATCCACGCTCTCGACACGGTGCCCGTCGTGGGGGCCGCCGTGCCGGTGGAAGTACCACCAGGGGATGCCGTTCTGGGCGGCCACGACCGCCGTCGTGCTGTGGAGCAGGGGCTCGATCAGCGGCCCGCACGCCGCGTACGAGTTGGCCTTCAGGCCCAGGAAGACCAAGTCGACCGGGCCGATCGCGGCCGGGTCGTCGGTGGCGCCGGCGCGCGCGGTGAAGTCGCCGCGCGGGCTGAGCACCCGCACTCCGTGCTGCCTCATGGCCGCCAGATGCGGTCCACGGGCGATGAGGTGCACGTCGGCGCCCGCACGATGCAGGGCCGCGCCGACGTAGGCGCCGATGGCTCCGGCGCCGAGAACTGCGACTTTCATACGAGGGAGCTCCGTTCGGTCGAGGGTACCGAGGAACTGCCGAACTCTGTCGACGAAATATTGTCTACAGTATGGAAGTTGGCCCAGCAAGGCTTCGCGCAGCAACTTGACGGCACGCTGACCAAGCGTGCTGATGATGGCGTGGCTGTGGACGTGAGGGGGCGTCCCCGGGTGGCGGGAAGGCGGTGCTCTCCAGCGTGCTCGTTTCCGACCGCTGATCGCGTCCGGGCGACCGTTCGTCGCGCCCGGCATACCGCTCACCGCATACGGTCGGCGTGTTGGCCTGTCCTGCTTTTCAACTCTCCGGCCGGTTCCTATCGTTCGGGATCATGAGCCCTCCTGTAGCACCACCCGGCTGGAGCCGCTGGCTCGTTCCTCCGGCCGCCCTCTCGGTCCACCTCTCCATCGGACAGGCGTACGCCTGGAGCGTGTTCAAGCCGCCGCTGGAGTCCGCGCTCGGTCTCAGCGGAACGCAGAGCGCGCTGCCGTTCCAGCTCGGCATCGTCATGCTCGGCCTGTCCGCCGCGTTCGGCGGCACGCTCGTGGAGCGCAACGGGCCGCGCTGGGCGATGACCGTGGCCCTGATCTGCTTCTCCTCCGGCTTCCTGATCTCGGCGCTCGGCGCCGCCGTCGAGCAGTACTGGCTGATCGTGCTCGGCTACGGCTTCATCGGCGGCATCGGACTCGGCATCGGCTACATCTCGCCCGTATCGACGCTGATCAAGTGGTTCCCGGACAGGCCCGGCATGGCCACCGGCATCGCCATCATGGGCTTCGGCGGCGGTGCCCTCATCGCCTCGCCCTGGTCCGCGCAGATGCTGGAGTCCTTCGGCTCCGACTCCTCCGGGATCGCGCTCGCCTTCCTCGTCCACGGGCTGTCGTACGCCGTCTTCATGTTGCTCGGTGTGCTGCTGGTGCGCGTGCCGAGGACCGAGAAGCCGGTCGAGTCCGGGCCGGCCGTCTTCGACGGGGTGCAGGTCTCGGCGCGCAGCGCCATCCGCACCCCGCAGTTCTGGTGCCTGTGGCTCGTGCTCTGCATGAACGTGAGCGCCGGCATCGGCATCCTGGAGAAGGCCGCCCCTATGATCACGGACTTCTTCGCCGACTCCTCCACGCCGGTGACCGTCACCGCGGCCGCCGGGTTCGTCGCGCTGCTGTCGGCGGCCAACATGGCGGGCCGTATCGGCTGGTCGTCCACGTCCGACCTGATCGGGCGCAAGAACATCTACCGCGTCTACCTGGGCGCGGGCGCGCTGATGTACCTGCTGATCGCCCTGTTCGGGGATTCCTCCAAACCGCTGTTCATCGTCTGCGCGCTGGTGATCCTGTCGTTCTACGGTGGGGGCTTCGCGACCGTCCCGGCCTACCTGAAGGACCTGTTCGGTACCTACCAGGTCGGCGCGATCCACGGCCGACTGCTCACCGCCTGGTCGACGGCCGGTGTCCTCGGGCCGCTGATCGTGAACTGGATCGCCGACCGGCAGGAGGAGGCGGGCAAGCACGGCGCCTCGCTCTACGGCCTGTCCTTCTTCATCATGATCGGGCTGCTCGTCGTCGGCTTCGTCGCCAACGAGTTCGTCCGGCCCGTCCACGCCCGCCATCACATCCCCGCGCCGAGGGAGGCCACCGCCGATGTCGTCCAGCGACAGCAGCCCGAATCCGCCTGACCGGCGTGCCCTGATCGCCGTCTCCTGGCTGTGGGTCGGGCTGCCGCTCGGCTACGGACTGTACGAACTCGTACAGAAGGCGACGCAGCTGTTCACCGGGTGAGCCACCGTCGTCCATGGCAAGTCGTCCATGACAAGACGTCCACGGCAAGTCGCCCATGACAAGGGGCGCGCACCGCAGTACCCGGGACGCCTGTTCGGGCGTCCCGGGTGCTGACAGAAGCCCACAACCCTGCCGCCCCTTTCCTGTGTCAGTACGTGCCCTCGTACCCGTGAGTCACTGATCAGACTGGTGGATCCCGCTACTCAAGGCAACGAGGGGGATCCACCCATGAACGGCACCCGCATCGCCGCCGTCGGCCACTACCAGCCCGCCAAGGTGCTCACCAACGAGGACCTGGCGGGCATGGTCGACACCAGTGACGAGTGGATCATGTCCCGGGTGGGCATCCGCACGCGCCACATCGCCGGGCCCGACGAGCCCGTGGACGAGCTGGCCTCGCACGCCGCCGCCAAGGCGCTCGCCGCCGCGGGTCTCGCCCCGGACGCCGTCGACCTCGTCGTGGTCGCCACCTCCACGGCCATCGACCGTTCCCCGAACACCGCCGCCCGGGTCGCCGCCCGCCTCGGCATCCCCTCCCCGGCCGCCCTGGACGTCAACGTCGTCTGCGCCGGCTTCACCCACGCGCTCGCCACCGCCGACCACGCCGTCCGTGCGGGCTCAGCGACCCGCGCCCTGGTCATCGGCGCCGACAAGATGTCCGAGGTGACGGACTGGACCGACCGCACGACCTGCGTGCTCGTGGGTGACGGAGCGGGTGCGGCCGTCGTCGAGGGCGCCGACGAGCCCGGCATCGGGCCGGTGCTCTGGGGCTCGGTGCCTGAGATGGGACACGCGGTGCGCATCGAGGGGACGCCTCCGCGGTTCGCGCAGGAGGGGCAGAGCGTGTACCGCTGGGCGACCACCCAGCTGCCGGCCATCGCCCGGAAGGCGTGCGAGCGGGCGGGGCTCGCCCCCGAGGAGCTCGCCGCGGTCGTCCTGCACCAGGCCAACCTGCGGATCATCGAACCGCTCGCGGAGAAGATCGGCGCGGTGAACGCCGTGGTGGCACGGGACGTGACCGAATCCGGCAACACCTCGGCGGCGAGCATCCCGCTGGCCCTGTCCAAGCTGGTCGAGCACGGTGAGATCTCCACCGGGGACCCGGTGCTGCTGTTCGGCTTCGGCGGGAACCTGTCGTACGCGGGTCAGGTCGTCCGCTGCCCCTGAGGGCTCCCGTGACCCCGCGGTGAACACTGATGTGACGAGGCCAACTCCCCCCGGGCCTGGCCACTGTGCGCCGTAGACTGTAGACGAAAGACAATTCATACTCGTTTTCCGGCCGCTGCCGCGCCGCCGTTGCCCTGGAGGGGGACGCGATGTTGTCGACAGGACTGCCGCAGGGGGCTGTGCCCAGGCTCGAACGCCCCGGTCCGCTGCGCGACCGCGTGTACGAGGCGCTGCTCGAACTCATCACGACGCGTGCCCTCCAGCCCGGCCAGCACCTGGTCGAGAGCGAGCTCGCGGGCCATCTCGGGGTCTCGCGGCAGCCGGTGCGTGAGGCCCTGCAGCGGCTGAACACCGAGGGCTGGGTCGACCTGCGGCCGGCCCAGGGCGCTTTCGTGCACGAGCCGACCGAGGAGGAAGCGGACCAACTCCTCACGGTGCGTACGCTGCTGGAGGCCGAGGCGGCCCGGCTCGCCGCCGCCAACGCGGGCACGGCGGGCATCACGGCGCTGGAGGAGCTGTGTGCCGAGGGCGAGCGCGCCGTCGAGGCCGACGACGTGGACGCCGCGGTCGCGATGAACGCCCGCTTCCACGCCAAGGTCATGGAACTCGCGGGCAACGCGGTCCTCGCCGAACTCGCCGGCCAGGTCGACCGCCGCGTCCGCTGGTACTACACGCCGGTCGCCCGCCAGCGCGGACAGCAGTCCTGGATCGAACACCGCGATCTGATCGCCGCGATCGCGACCCGCGACGAACAACGCGCCACAGAGGTCATGCGCACCCACACGGAACACACCCGCAGGACCTACCACGCCCGCCCACGCCCGTAGCCCCGGGCACGGCGCGTCGGCGCGGCGGGGTCTCGGGGACGTGGGTTCGCGTGTTGGCGCGGCGGGGTCTCGGGGACGTGGGTTCGCGTGTTGGCGCGGCGGGGTCTCGGGTGGCTTGGGTTCGTGTGTCGGCGCGGCGGGGTCTCGGGTGGCTTGGGTTCGTGTGTCGGCGCGGCGGGGTCTCGGGTGGCTTGGAGGGGCTTGGGTTGCTGTCTCTTATAC
>NZ_VJZC01000522.1 GCF_009377185.1 Streptomyces spongiae | reverse complement strand
CGATCGACCCGCCCGGCCCGCGCACCACCTACCCCTGGCAGAAGAAACCCCGCCCCGAGAGCACGACTTGATCCCACCCGTCCGACCGCAGGTGGGAGGGGCCGGGCTGCCGCCCGCACGTTCCGGCAGGTAACCTCCAGCTCATGTCCCGCCATGTCGCTATCGTCACCGATTCAACGGCCTACCTGCCGCCACGGACGATGGAACGTCACGGCATCACCGCGGTGCCGTTGACCGTGGTCCTCGGTGACCGGGCGCTCGAAGAGGGCACCGAGATCTCGGCGCGCTCGCTGGCCCAGGCACTCCAGAAGCGACGGCCCGTCACCACGTCCCGGCCGAGCCCGGAGCTGTTCGCCGAGACCTACCGCAAGGCCGCCGAGTCGGGAGCCACCGGCATCGTCTCCCTGCACCTGTCGGCCGAGTTCTCGGGCACCTACGACGCGGCCGTCCTCGCGGCACGGGAGGCACCCGTGCCCGTACGCGTGGTCGACACCGGAATGGTCGCCATGGCACTCGGGTTCTGCGCGCTGGCGGCGGCCCAGTCCGCGGAGGCCGGCGGCACGGTGGACGAGGCGGTCACGGCCGCCGAGAAGCGGGCCGCGGGCACGTCCGCCTACTTCTACGTGGACACCCTCGACTACCTGCGCCGCGGCGGCCGGATCGGTGCCGCGCAGGCGCTGCTCGGCTCGGCCCTCGCGGTGAAGCCGCTGCTGCAACTGGACGGTGGCCGCATCGAACTCCTGGAGAAGGTACGCACGGCGTCCAAGGCGATCGCCCGCCTGGAGGAGATCGTCGCCGACCGCGCCGGCGGCGCACAGGTCGACATCGCCGTCCACCACCTCGCCGCGCCCGACCGGGCACAGGCGCTCGCGGACCGGTTGCGGGACCGGGTGGCCGGGCTGGTCGATCTGCATGTCAGCGAGGTCGGCGCGGTGATCGGCGCGCACACGGGACCCGGGCTGTTGGGGGCGGTTGTCTCGCCTCGGTGAGCGCCCCTGTGGTTGCTCGTGTGGTCGCTCGTGTGGGTGAGCGAGTTATCCACAACCGGGCGGTAGTCCACGGGAATTGAGCAAGATCATCGCGGATGTGCGGGAGTGCCCGATCCTCGTCGCATGGCACTTCGATCATCTTCACGCACCGCTACCGTCACCAGCGGTCCGGGCCGCGGGCCCGTCTCCGACGGCCGGGTCCGCCACCGCCGTTCCCGCGCCCGGGGCAGCACCCGACGCCGCCACGCCTCGGCGCGAGCGCTGCGTCTGCGCGCGGAAGCGCTCTTCGCCGACGGGCCGAGGGAACGGCGGGAGTTGGGCAACGGCCCACCGATCCCTCTGACCGCGACGGGCTTCCCGAGGGGGACGACCCGGCGTGGAGCCGGTGACCTGAGCATCAACGACCGTGTCGACGGCGACCAGTTGGAGATGGTGAGCTCCGACCTCCCCCGGGCCGATGAGCCCGACGATGCCGGTGGTCCCGTCAACGGCGCGCGGACGACCTGGCGGGAGCGGGTCGGACCCGCGGTCCGGGAGCGGATGCCGCTGTGGCTGCAGGCGAGGTGCGGGCTCGAACGGAGAAGTGTTCTGGCGCTCAGCGTGGTGCTGGTCGTCGCGGCGGTCTTCGCACTGCAGCATTTCCGGGCGGGCCGGACGGAGCCGGTCAGCGCACCTGCGGTGGTGCGCCCGGCGCCGCACGACGAACGGGACAGGCAGCAGGCCGTGGCCGCGACAGGCGCCTCCCCGGGGGCGTCGGCTTCCGCAGCGGGCCCCGTGATCGTGGTGGACGTCAGCGGAAAAGTGCGGAGCCCCGGGATCCGGCGGCTGCCGGCGGGCTCGCGCGTGGCCGACGCGCTGCGGGCGGCCGGTGGAGTGCGGCCGGGCACAAGCACCGAGGGGCTCAACCGCGCCCGCGTTCTCATCGACGGAGAACAGGTGGTGGTCGGCGGTCCGGCGCCACCCGCCGCGGGTGCGGCGCCGGGAACGGGCGGCACCGGAGGGCCTGCCGTGGGTGCGGCCCCGGCGGCTCCGGTCTCGCTCAACACGGCCACCGCGGACCAACTCGACACACTGCCCGGCGTCGGCCCCGTACTGGCCCAGCACATCATCGACTACCGCACGCAGCACGGCGGCTTCCGCTCGGTCGACGAGCTTCGTGAGGTCAATGGCATCGGAGATCGGCGCTTCGCCGATCTGCGGAATTTCGTACGGCCATGAGGGGGCCGGAGGCAGAACTCGACGCCCCGGCGCGGAGCATGAGGCGAGCGGCAGACGACGCTGAGGACCGACCCGTCCCTGTCCCCGTACCCGTGCCCGTCCTCGGCCGCGCGCCCGTGCACATGGCGTCCGCCAGCCGGCTGGGCGCGGCGCACCCCAGGCAGGAAGGGCCGACAGACCTGCGGCTCGTGCCGCCCGCGTTGGCGGCCTGGGGGACAGCGGCTCTCACGCTCGACGCCTCGGTCGAGTGGGTCATCGCAGTGGTGGTGGTCTGCCTGGTCGTGGGTGGTGCCCTCGTCACGGCTCGGCCTGAAGGAGCGGCGCGTCGCACGCGGTGGCCCAGGCTCTCCGTCGCCGCCGTCCTGCTCTGTGCCGCCGCGGCCGCGGCCTCCGCCGGACTGCACGGCGCGGATCTGAGGCGCGGCCCCGTCCCCGCGTTGGCACGCCAGTACGCGCACGTGACGGCCGACATCGAGCTCACCTCCGATCCACGGCTCACCCGCCCCCGGATCAGAGGAGACCACATGGCCCCGACGGCTGTTCTGCTGAACGCCGAGGTCCGGCGGGTGAAGAAGCCGGACGGGACGGTCCTCGCGACACGGACGCCGGTCCTGGTGATCGTGGACGCACGGTCAGGTCCCGGCGGCGTCGGGAGCCCGCGTGCACGGAGCCACGGCAGCTCAGAGGAGCTGGGCGGGGGTTTGGGGAGTGGGACCTGGCTGTCCCTGCTCCCGTCCACACGGGTGCGTGTCGCCGCGCAGGTCGTGCCGACCATGGTCGGTGGAGACCGGATCGCCGCCGTACTGCGCGTGCGGGGCGGCGGGCCTCCGGAAGTCGTGGCGGAGGCGTCCGAGGTGCAGCGGTTCGCCGGGCGGCTGCGGAGCGGGCTGAGGGAGGCGACGGACGGGCTGGACGCGGACGCACGGGCGTTGCTGCCGGGGTTCGTCGTCGGCGACACCTCGCGGGTGCCGGTCGAGTTGGACGAGGCATTCAAGGCCACTGATCTCACGCACCTCCTGGCCGTCAGCGGGGCGAACTTCACGATCCTCCTCGCCCTGTTCATCGGGCCGCCCGGGCTCGCCCAACGCGTCGAGCGGCGAGGGCTCGCGCCCCGGCTGGGTATCCCGTTGCGGGCGACCGCGCTGGTCGGGGGCGTGTTGACGCTGGGCTTCGTGATCGTGTGCCGACCGGATCCGAGCGTGCTGCGGGCCGCCGCCTGTGGGTCGATCGCGTTGCTGGCCATCGCGACCGGGCGCCGCAGGTCCCTGATCCCCGCGCTGGCCACGGCGGTTCTGCTGCTGGTGCTGTACGACCCGTGGCTGGCGCGCAGCTACGGCTTCCTGCTCTCGGTCCTCGCGACCGGTGCCCTGCTCACCCTTGCCCCACGCTGGAGCGCGGCGCTCCAGCGGCACCGGGTGCCGCCGCGCCCGGCCGAGGCGCTGGCCGCGGCTGCCGCCGCCCAGGCGGTGTGCGCGCCGGTCGTCGCGGTGCTGTCGGCACGGGTGAGTCTGGTGGCCGTGCCCTGCAATCTGCTGGCGGAGTTCGCGGTGGCACCGGCCACGGTGCTGGGGTTCGCCACGCTGGCGACAGCACCCGTGGCGATACCGGTCGCCAAGGTCCTCGCATGGTGCGCGAGCTGGCCGGCCGGGTGGATCGCGGACATCGCGCGCACCGGGGCCGCCATGCCCGGCGGAGGAGTGGAGTGGCCGGGCAGTTGGACAGGTGCGCTGCTGCTCGCCGCGCTGACGGTGGTCGTCGTGCTCGTCGGACGGCGGATCGTGAGCCGTCCCTGGATGTGCCTCGCCGGCCTCGTGGTGTTCCTGCTCGTGGTGGTGCAGCCGCCACCTCTGACGAGGGTGATCACCGGGTGGCCACCGCCCGGCTGGCGGTTCGCGATGTGCGACGTCGGACAGGGCGACGCGACCGTGCTCTCGGCGGGCGGAGGGACGGGGGTGGTCGTGGACGCGGGACCCGATCCCGTGCTGGTCGACCGCTGTCTGAGAGCGCTCGGCATCACGCGGATCCCGCTCGTCGTGCTGACCCACTTCCACGCCGATCACGTGGCCGGTCTGCCGGGCGTACTGCGCGGACGGTCGGTGGGCGCGATCGAGACCACCGGGTTCGAGGAACCGATGGACCAGGCGGAGTCCGTGCGGAGACAGGCGGCGGCCCGGCGCATCCCGGTGACGCGGGCCGTGGCGGGGGAGGAGCGGCGCACGGGGCACCTGGCGTGGCGCGTGCTGTGGCCGCCGCCGGACACCGGGCCCGCGCCGGAGGGGCCGAACGACGCCAGCGTGACCATGCTCGTCCGGTCGGCCGGCCTGTCCCTGCTGATACTCGGCGATCTCGAACCCCCGGCTCAGCGGGCGCTGTTGAGATCCCCGGCGGCCGCGGAGCTGGGAGCCGTGGACGTCGTGAAGGTCGCCCACCATGGCTCGGCGTACCAGGATCCGGATCTCATACGTGCGGTGGCACCGCGGCTGGCGCTCATCTCTGTCGGCGCCGACAACCCGTACGGGCACCCGGCACCGAGCACGCTCGCCGCGCTGCGGGCCGGGGGCGCGACGGTGTTGCGCACGGACGAGGACGGGGCCATCGCCGTCGCCGGCGAGGCGGGGGAGTTGCGGGTGGCGAGAGAGTGATCTGGTGGCGAGAGACTGGTGCCATGAACTCCGCACAGGCTGATGCCTACCTTCGCAGGATCGGGGCCGAGCGCCCCGCGGGTCCCACCATCGAGGTACTGCGCGAACTGCACGTACGTCATCTGCGGGCCGTGCCGTTCGAGAACCTGTCGATCCACCTCGGCGAGGAGATCGTGCTCGACGAGAACGCGCTGCTGGACAAGGTGGTCGGGGCGCGCAGGGGTGGGTTCTGTTACGAGCTGAACGGGGCGTTCGCGGCGTTGCTCACGACGCTGGGCTTCGAGGTGACGCTGCTCGCGGGGCGGGTGTTCGGCAAGGGGGACCGTGTCGGGATCCCGTACGACCATCTCGCGCTGCGGGTGGGGACGGCGGACGGGGGTGAGTGGCTCGCCGACGTCGGGTTCGGGGCGCACAGCCTCTTTCCGCTGGCCTTCGGGGAGCGCGGGGAGCAGGAGGATCCGGGAGGCACGTTCCGGGTGGTCGAGGCGGCGGAGCGAGAGGAGGCGCAGCGAGAGGACGGGGAGCGAGCGGGGAAGTTCGGGGACGTGGACGTTCTGCGCGACGGGAAGCCGGTGTACCGGCTGGAGGTACGGCCACGGGTGCTCGGGGACTTCGTGGTCGGCGCCTGGTGGCACAGCACGTCGCCGGCGTCGCACTTCACACAGTCCCTCGTCTGCTCGCGGGTGACGGAGGACGACGGACGGATCACCCTCAGCGGACGCGGCCTCACCGTCACGTCACCGGACGGCGAGCGAAGCGTGACGGACCTGGAGACGGACGAGGAGGTGCTGGAGACGTACAGGGAGCGGTTCGGGATCGAGATGGAGCGGGTGCCGCAGGTGCGAAAGGCTGACAAGAGCGGGTAATTCGTGTTACTCGTGCGTAGTCCCAGCACATGCGCTGGATTTTCCCCATGTGAGCCTCTGTTGCCCCGAAAGCCGCAGCGGTGGTCGAATGCATCTTCGGCAACAGATGATGTCGAATCACGCAGGGATGTGTCGCGGATGCTGGGCCGCTGGCGAGAGAACCGAACGAGGCAGGGGCAACGAGGCGGCCCCATGGGTGCGGTACGGGTTCCGCCCGGTGCCGGAGTGCTCAGCTGCCGGGTGCTCGATCCGGTGAACGAGCCCGTGCGGCAGGCGGAGTTCGTGGTCAGTGACACGATGGGCCGCAAGGTCGTCGGCGGGGGCACGGACCCCTACGGGTCGTTCATCGCGGCGGTGCCGGCGGGGGAGTACCGGCTCGCGGTGTCGGCCGAGGGATACGCGCCGTACCGGGCGAACGCCGTCGTCGGCGAGAGCGCGCTGGCCTCGCTCGGTGATGTGACCCTGCAGCTCGCCCAGCCGTACGAGCCGCCCCAGGCAGGTGACTGGGAGATCGAGCCGACGCATTCCTCGATCGGGTTCACCGCGCGGCACATCGGGCTGGCGCATGTGCACGGGCGGTTCAACGTGTTCGCGGGGGCGATACGGATCGCGGAGTCCCTGGAGCGGTCGGCGATGCATGTGGTGATCGACGCGGCGTCCATCGACACGAACGTGAGGATGCGGGACGACCATCTGCGGTCGGCGGACTTCCTGGACGTGGAGCGGTATCCGACGCTGGATTTCTACAGCGACCGGTTCGTGCACAAGGGTGGCAACCGCTGGGCGATCACGGGGGCGCTGTCGCTGCACGGGGTGACGCGGACGGTCACGCTCGACACCGAGTACCTCGGGCTGGGCAACGGCATGGAGGGTGAGGTGCGGGCGGCCTGCAAGGCCACGACCGAGCTTCGGCGCGACGACTTCACGGTGAGCTGGCAGACGATGCTCGCGCGGGGCATCGCGGTCGTGGGGCCCAGCATCCGGGTCGACCTGGATGTTCAGATCGTGCCCAAGGGCTGACGTGGGGCGTGTGGGCGGGGTAGCGGAGGATGTTCCCCGTGAGTGATGTGAGACATGTGCTGGTGCTGCCCGACCGCGAGGCCGCGGAGGAGGCGGCGGAGGCGCTGGCCGACCGGTTCGGGGTGCACGAGGAGCCCGAGCTCGTACGGGACGCGCTGGCCGGCGAGGACGACGCCGAGGACGCCCAGTGGCTGGTCGTCCTGCGGGACGAGACGGATCGGCTCGATCCCGCCGCGTTGGACGAGTTCGCGGGGGAGTGGGACGGCTGGCGGGAGGAGCCGTAGCCCTGTCCGAGGGCCGGTGGGGCCGAGGGCCGGTGGGACTGGGGGCCGG
>NZ_VJZC01000521.1 GCF_009377185.1 Streptomyces spongiae | reverse complement strand
CTCGGGCGTCGGGGGGTCGGCCCCGGGGCCGGGCCGGGTACGGGGAACCCGTCCCGGCCCATGGGACCTGGTCAGTGGCTGGCTTCGGCAAGCTCCTGGCTCGGGACCGCGTCCACCTCCGTCTCCGTCGCAACCGACTCCGTACCCTTCCCGTCCCGCATCAGGAAGAAGGCGAGGACGGCGGCCCCGACGACACCCGCCGCTCCGGCCAAGAAGCTCGCCGACATCGCGTCGGTGAAGGCCTCGTGGGCGGAGGCGACCAGCGACTTGTCACCGGTGGACCCGGCCACCGCGAGCGCGTCGCCGATGGAGGTACGGGCCGCCTCGGAGGCGTCGGAGGGCATCTTGCTGGTGAAGGTGCTGGAGAGGACGGCGCCGAGGATCGCGACGCCGAGCGCGGCACCGGCCTGCTGGATGGTGTCGTTGAGCGCGGATCCCACACCGGCGTGCTCGTCCGGGATCGCACCCATCATGGCCGACATCGCCGCCGGCATCGCCAGACCGCTGCCCGCACCCATCAGGCACATCGCCCCGGCCAGGACGCCCCAGCCGCTCTCGGTGGTCATCTGCGACAGCAGCCCGAACCCGGAGGCGATGACCAGCAGACCCACGACCGCCATGGCCCGGTTGCCGGTCTTGGCGAGCAGGGCGGCGCCGACGCTGTTGAACACGAGGGTGGCGACGGCCAGCGGGGTGAAGGCCAGACCGGCCTCGGTGGCGGTGTAGCCGAGGACGAACTGCAGGTACTGGGTCAGCACCAGCATCAGACCGCCGTTGGCGAGGGTCAGCAGGACGAGCGAGAAGCTGGCGCCGGTGAAGACGCGGTTGCGGAACAGGGACAGCGGAACCATGGGCGACTCGGAACGGGTCTCCCAGACGGCGAAGCCGACCAGGCTGAGGACCGTCACGGCGAGCGAGACCTGCGTGCCGGTGTGGTCCAGCCCGCCCTTGGGCAGCTCGATGATCGTCCAGATCAGGGCGGTCATACCGACCATGGAGAGGACCATGCCGACCGGGTCGGCCTTGCGCCAGGGGCCCTTGGACTCGGGCATCAGGATCAGCGCCGCGACGATGGCCACGGCGGCGATCGGGATGTTGATCAGGAAGACGACGCCCCACCAGAAGTGCGCGAGCAGCGCGCCACCGAGGACCGGACCGCCGACCAGGCCGACCATCGCGACCGCGCTCCAGGCGGCGATCGCCTTGGGCCGCTCGTCGTCGTCGAAGACGGTGATGAGGATGGACAGTGTGCTGGGCATGACGAGCGCGCCGCCGACGCCCATCAGGACGCGGCCCAGGATCAGGGCCTCGGGTGTGGTGGCCTCCATGGCCACCACCGATGCCGCGCCGAACAGGGCGAGCCCGATGATCATGACCTTACGGCGTCCGAACTTGTCGGAGAGGCTGCCGGCGGTCAGCAGTAATCCGGCGAAGACCAGCATGTACGAGTCGAGGATCCACTGGAGGTCCTGGGCGCTTGCCTTCAGGTCCTCGGCGATCGTCGGGATCGCCACGGTGAGGACCATGTTGTCGATGACCAGCACCAGGGTGCTGAGGCACAACACGATCAGGATGAGCCAACGGCGTGGGTGACGATCCATTTCAAACCTTTCGAGCGGTGGGTGGTGGGGCAGCGGACCTCTAGTACAAACCAACTGCGCGGTTTTTTCTACCTAATTCTCGAACGCGGGGCCGAGCAGTTGAACACGCCGTGCGCTCTGAAGAACACAGTACGCCGCTGCGAACAGTGTGCGCAAGGGGGAACGGCGTACCTCTTGCTGCGGTGCGGGGGCGACCAGCCGAGCAGATCAGCCGAGCACGCCCGGCAGTCGCTCCAGGAAGACGTCCACCTCGTCGTCGGAGACGTTGAGCGGCGGGGTGAGGCGTACGACGTCCGGCTGGGCCGCGTTGACCAGCAGGCCCGCGTCCTGCGCCGACTGCTGGACCCGGGCGGCGGCCGGCTCGGTGAGGACGACGCCCAGCAGCAGTCCGACGCCGCGCACGTGGTCGACGAGGGGGTGGCCGAGGGACTCGATGCCCTGGCGCAGCCGCTCCCCCGCGCGTTTGACGTGGTCGAGGAGGCCCTCGCGCTCGATGGTGTCGAGGACGGCGAGGGCACCGGCGCAGACGACCGGGTTGCCGCTGAAGGTGGAGCCGTGGGAGCCGGGGGTGAGCAACCGCGCGGTCTCCCCGAAGGCGAGGGTGGCGCCGATCGGCAGTCCGCCGCCGAGCCCCTTGGCGAGGGTGACCACGTCGGCCTCCACGCCCTCGGCCTGCGCGGCGAACCAGTGGCCGGTGCGGCCGATGCCCGTCTGCACCTCGTCCAGGACCAGCAGGGTGCCGGTCGCGGCGGTGATCTCGCGGGCCGCGCGGAGATAGCCGGGCGGCGGAGCGACCACGCCGTTCTCGCCCTGCACCGGCTCCAGGATCACCAGGGCCGTCTCGTGGCTGACCGCCCTTCGCAGGGCCTCCGTGTCGCCGTACGGGACGAAGTCGACGTAGCCGGGCAGCGGTTGGAAGGGCCGGCGCTTGGCGGGCTGGCCGGTCATCGCGAGGGCGCCCATGGTGCGGCCGTGGAAGCCGCCGGCCGTGGAGACGACACGGGTGCGGCCGGTGAGCCGGCCGATCTTGAACGCGGCCTCGTTGGCCTCGGCGCCCGAGTTGGAGAAGTACACGCGGCCCGTACGGCCGGAGAGTTCGAGGAGGCGCTCGGCGAGGGTCACGGTCGGTTCGGCGACGAAGAAGTTGGAGACGTGACCGAGGCGGGCGAGTTGCGCGGAGACCGCCTCCAGGATCGCGGGGTGCGCGTGTCCGAGGGAGTTGACCGCGATGCCGCCGAGGAAGTCGAGGTACTCGTTGCCGTCGGCGTCCCACACCTTGGTGCCCTGGCCGGCCACGAGGGGGAGCCGCGGGGTGCCGAAGTTGTCCATCATGGCGCCCTGCCAGCGCCGGGTGAGGGACTCGTTGCCGGTGCCGTCCTCGGGGTTCACCTCGCCCGCTCGGAATGTACGGTCCGTATGGTCGCCCGCTGTGGCCGGTTCGCCGTTCATGCCGCCGCTCCTTCGAAGGGCTGCTCGTCGGGCACGACCATCGTGCCGATGCCGTCGTCGCTGAAGATCTCCAGGAGCACCGAGTGGCGCACCCGGCCGTCGATCACGCGGGCCGTGCTCACACCGCCGTTCACGGCGTTCAGGCAGCCCCGCATCTTGGGGATCATGCCGCTGGCGAGGGTCGGGATCAGCCGCTCCAGCTCGCCGGCGGTGAGCTTGGGGATCACGTCCTCGCTGTGCGGCCAGTCCGCGTAGAGGCCCTCGACGTCGGTGAGGATCAGCAGCATCTCGGCGCCGAGCGCGGCGGCGAGGGACGCGGCGGCGGTGTCGGCGTTGACGTTGAACACGCCGCCCTCGGCCGCGTCCTTGGCGTCGTCGCTGCGGGCGATGGAGGAGATGACGGGGATACGGCCGTTGTCCAGCAGGTCCTGGACGACTCCGGTGTCCACGCCCGCGACCTCGCCGACCCGGCCGATGTCCACGGGCCGGCCGTCGACCTGGGCGTATGCCTTGGCGGCGGTCATCAGGCGGGCGTCCTCGCCGGTGATGCCGACGGCGTGCGGCCCGTGCTCGTTGAGCAGCCCGACCAGCTCGCGCTGCACCTGCCCGGCGAGCACCATCCGTACGACGTCCATCGTCTCGTCGGTGGTGACGCGCAGCCCGGCGGTGAACTCCGACTCCAGGCCCACGCGTTCGAGCTGTCTGCTGATCTGGGGGCCGCCGCCGTGGACGACGACCGGCTTCAGCCCGGCCTGCCGCAGGAAGAGGATGTCCTGGGCGAAGGCGGCCTTGAGGCCCTGGTCGACCATGGCGTTGCCGCCGAACTTGATGACGACGGTCTTGCCCTGGTTGCGCACCAGCCAGGGCAGCGCCTCGACGAGGACGTCCGCCTTGGGCAGTGCCATGTGCTTGCGCTCGGCGGCCAGGAGGGTCGGGGTGAGATCGGTGAGGAGGCTCATGAGGCGTACTCGCTGTTCTCGTGGACGTATTCGGCGGTGAGGTCGTTGGCCCAGATGACGGCGGAGTCGCCGCCCGTGTTCAGGTCGGCGGTGATGCGGATCTCGCGGCCCCGCATGTCCACCAGTTCGCGGTCCTCGCCCACGGAGCCGCCCTTGCAGACCCAGACTCCGTTGATGGCGACGTTCAACTGCTCGGGTTCGAAGGCGGCGTTCGTGGTGCCGATGGCGGACAGGACGCGGCCCCAGTTGGGGTCCTCACCGTGGAGGGCGCACTTGAGGAGGTTGTTGCGGGCGATGGTGCGGCCGACCTCGACGGCGTCGTCCTCGGTGGCCGCGCCCACGACCTCGATACGGATGTCCTTGCTGGACCCCTCGGCGTCGCCGATGAGCTGGCGGGCGAGGTCGTCGCAGACGGTGCGTACGGCTTCGGCGAACTCCTCGTGGGGCGGGGTGACTTCGGTGGCGCCCGAGGCGAGCAGGAGCACGGTGTCGTTGGTGGACATGCAGCCGTCGGAGTCGACGCGGTCGAAGGTGGTCCGGGTGGCGGCGCGCAGGGCGCGGTCGAGGGCGGCGCTGTCCAGGTCGGCGTCGGTGGTGAGGACGACCAGCATGGTGGCCAGGCCCGGCGCGAGCATGCCCGCGCCCTTGGCCATGCCGCCCAGGGTCCAGCCCTCGCCGTCGTACACGGACTGCTTGTGCACGGTGTCGGTGGTCTTGATGGCGACGGCGGCCTGCTCGCCGCCGGAGGCGGAGCGTGCGGCGACGGCCCGCTCGACGCCCGGCAGCAGCTTGTCCATCGGGAGCTGGACGCCGATGAGCCCGGTGGAGCAGACGGCGACCTCGCTGACGGAGTGGCCGAGCAGGGCGGCGGCCTTCTGGGCGGTGGCGTAGGTGGACTCGAAGCCCTGGGGGCCGGTGCAGGCGTTGGCGCCGCCGGAGTTGAGGACGACCGAGCGGACCGTGCCGCCCTTGAGGACCTGCTGGGACCACTGGACGGGGGCGGCCTTGACGCGGTTGGCGGTGAAGACGCCCGCGGCGGCGGCCTTCGGGCCCTCGTTGACGACGAGGGCGACATCCGGGTTGCCGTTCTGTTTGATGCCGGCGGCGATGCCCGCCGCCGTGAATCCCCTTGCTGCGGTGACGCTCATGGTGCGACTCCGATCGTGGAAAGACCCAGTTCCTCGGGGAGGCCGAGGGCGATGTTCATGCTCTGCACCGCGCCGCCGGCGGTGCCCTTGGTGAGGTTGTCGATGGCGCTGATCGCGACGATCCGGCGGGCGGAGTCGTCCAGTGCGACCTGGATGTGCGCGGCGTTCGAGCCGTACACGGCGGCGGTGTTCGGCCACTGTCCCTCGGGCAGCAGCCGCGCGAACGGCTCGTCCGCGAAAGCCTTCTCGTAGGCGGCCCGGACGTCCTCGGCGGTGACGCCGGGGCGGGCCTTGGCGGAGCAGGTGGCGAGGATGCCGCGGGGCATCGGGGCCAGGGTGGGGGTGAAGGAGACGGAGACCGGCTCGCCCGCGGCGGCGCCGAGGTTCTGCGCCATCTCGGGGGTGTGCCGGTGGCTGCCGCCGACCCCGTACGGGGACATGGAGCCCATGACCTCGCTGCCCAGCAGGTGCGGCTTGGGCGCCTTGCCGGCTCCGGAGGTGCCGGAGGCCGCCACGACGACGGCCTCCGGCTCGGCGAGCCGCTCCGCGTACGCCGGGAAGAGCGCGAGCGAGGCGGCGGTGGGGTAGCAGCCGGGCACCGCGATGCGGGTTGCCTTGCGCAACTCGGGGCGGCAGCCCGGCAGTTCGGGGAGGCCGTAGGGCCAGGTGCCGGCGTGGGGCGAACCGTAGTACGTCTCCCAGGCGGCGGCGTTCTGGAGGCGGAAGTCCGCTCCGCAGTCCACGACGAGTACGTCCGGGCCCAGTTCCTCGGCCACGGCGGCCGACTGGCCGTGCGGGAGGGCGAGGAACACGACGTCGTGTCCGGCGAGTGCGTCGGTGGTGGTGGCCGCGAGCTCGCGGTCGGCGAGCGGGGTCAGGTGCGGCTGCAGTGAGCCGAGCAACTGGCCCGCGTTCATGTTCCCGGTGAGGGTTCCGATCTCCACCTCGGGGTGGCCGAGGAGGAGGCGCAGAAGCTCGCCTCCCGCGTATCCACTGGCTCCGGCGACTGCCGCTCGCATCGTCATGTTCCCCTCCTGATCGATGCTTCGACTGTCCCGGAGGTGGGGGGTGCCTTCAATATCTCTCTGCATGTTCATGACAATTCTTGGGTCGGTCAAAGCCCCGCCCGTGGTGTCGGGCGGGGCCGAGGCGCGGCGAAACCGGCTCACCCACCGCCGTACAGCGCCTCCACATGGTCGAAACCCTCGGCTCGGAGGTTCGGGGTGGCGTCGATCGCCTGGGCGTACTGCTCCCGTAGGACGTCCTCGGGGACTCGGCGCTGTGGGGGGCGTATCGCGTTGCGTTCCAGGCAGACGTTCAGCGGGGTGGTCATCACGAAGGCCGCGGCCGGGACCTCGTAGCGCTCGGCCAGTTCCAGGAACTTGGCCCGGGTCGCCGGGTCGGTGCTGGCGTCGGCGTCCACGACCGTGGTCAGCCGGCGGGCCAGGCGGCCCTCCAGGATCGTGCCCAGCGTGTACACCGCCTCCTCCGTGGCTCCGGGATCCACGGCGTCGTCGCAGATCAGCTCGCGTAGTGCGGACAGCTCCAGCACGCTGCCCGGCGGCCAGTCGGCGGCCACGGTGCTCTTGCCGCTGCCGGCCGCGCCGAGCAGCACGACCAGGACAGGGCCGGGGATGGCGGTGTCGGACACGGGTCATCTCCTTTGCGGTTAAGGGTGGGTCACGGGAGCCACTGAGATCGCGACGGTCGGCCGACGGGAGTTCGGATGCGCACGGTGATCCCCTGTGCGAGTCCCGTGAAGGGGCGTCAGCTCGTTGTACCGCACGGCCCGCCGGAACGTGCAGTGACCATGTATCCGTACGGGCGTGTCAGTGGCGGAAAACCGACGGACAGGACCCGCTCCATACCGTCCCGTACCGGCACGGCGAAGGGCGCCCGGACGGGTCTCCCCGTC
>NZ_VJZC01000052.1 GCF_009377185.1 Streptomyces spongiae | reverse complement strand
CCCCGGCCCCCATCCCGCCATCCGGACACCCCACTTGCGTCCGGATGATCGTGTGGCAAGATGCTGGGCAGGTCATGAGCGACAGTCACAAGGCCCCGGCCGGCTGTCCGGCAACCCTCCGTCCGTGGCGGGGTGCCCCGGGTGAAGACCAGGCCGTAGGCAGCGAGGTCTACGGCAAGCGCGGACCCCTCGCGTAACCAGGGGTCCTGGTCGTCGAGGGAGCCTTCCGTGAGCAAGCGAATGCGATAGGGCCGCAGAGCCCCGCCTCCGCACACCCTTTTCCACTCTTTCCCGCACGCCTCCCTTGCCGTGCGCGCCTCTCACGGGAGCTCCCCATGTCTGTCCTCACCGCTGCCTCCGCCCAGACCATTTGCACCCCGCTGCCCGTTCTGGGCCGAGACGTCACCGTCCCGCTCGTGACCGGCGGCGAAGTCACCTACGCGGCGCTGGACTACGCCGCCAGCGCCCCGGCCCTGCAGCGCGTCTGGGACGACGTGGCCGCGTACGCCCCGTACTACGGCAGCGTGCACCGCGGCGCCGGCTACCTGTCCCAGCTCTCCACGGACCTCTTCGAGAACGCCCGCAGGACCGTCGCCGAGTTCCTCGACTGCCGTGACGACGACCAGCTGGTGTTCACCCGCTCCACCACCGACTCGCTCAACCTTCTCGCCGCCGCGCTCCCCGCCGACTGCCAGGTCTTCGTGTTCGAGACCGAGCACCACGCCTCGCTGCTGCCCTGGCGGGACGCCCGCGTCACCTACCTCAACGCCCCCCGTACGCCCGCCGAGGCCATCGCCACCCTGGAGCGCGCGCTCGCCGGCCGCGACCCCCAGGGCCCCGCCCTCGTCTGCGTCACCGGTGCCTCCAACGTCACCGGCGAGCTGTGGCCCGTCCGGGAGCTGGCGGCGGCCGCGCACGCCCACGGCGCCCGGATCGTGCTCGACGCCGCCCAGCTGGCGCCCCACCACCCGGTCTCGGTACGGGAGTTGGACGTCGACTGGATCGCCTTCTCCGGCCACAAGCTGTACGCGCCCTTCGGCTCCGGCGTCCTCGCCGGGCGCGCCGACTGGCTGACCGCGGCCGAGCCGTACCTCGCGGGCGGGGGCGCGAGCCGCAAGGTCTCCCGGCGCGAGGACGGGGGAGTGGACGTCGAGTGGCACGAGACCGCCGCCCGGCACGAGGCCGGCTCGCCCAACGTCATCGGCGCCTACTCCATCGCCTCCGCCTGCAAGGCTCTCACCGAGGCCGGGTTCGACACCCTGGTCGCCCGCGAGCAGTACCTGGTCGGCAAGGTGCGCGACGGCCTCGCCGAGGTGCCGGAGGTGCGCGTCCTGTCCCTCTTCGGGGACGACGCCCCGCGGGTCGGCGTCATCTCCTTCGTCGTCGAGGGCTGGAACAGCTCGCACTTCGCCGCCGCCCTCTCCGCCGAGTACGGCATCGGCGTACGGGACGGCCTCTTCTGCGCCCACCCGCTGGTGCGCACGCTCCTCGGCAGTGACCCGCAGACCCAGGGCGAGTGCGGCGCCCCCGAGGCCGCGCCCGGCGAGAAGTCCCTCAACGCGATCCGGGTGAGCTTCGGCGCCGGTACCCCGGACGAGCACGTCGAGCGGTTCGTGAACGCGGTCAAGGAGCTCGTCCGCAACGGAGCCCAGTGGAACTACCGCACGGAGGAGGGGCGTTGCGTGCCCGACACCTCCGCGTGAACCGGTAGCCGGGTACCCAGCAGGATCATCCGCAGGGCCCGCTCGGTGGCGTCCGTGAGGAGCTCGGAGGCCCGGAGCAGCGCCTCGGCCAAGGCCATCGGAGCGGGCAGGATGCCGTGACAGGCGTCCACGCCCGGCACGTCGTGCGCGCCCTCGCCGAGCGTGCCCGCCAGCGCGAGCACCGGCCGCCCGTGCAGCTTGGCCCGGCGGGCCACCTCGGCGGGGACCTTGCCGCGCGGCGTCTGGTGGTCCAGCGCGCCCTCGGCGGTGACGACCAGGTCGGCGCGGGCCAGCCGGGCGTCCAGGTCGAGATGGTTCAGCAGTACCTCGAAGCGGGGGAGGAGACGGGCGCCCAGGGCGGCCAGGCCCGCCCCCAGGCCGCCGGAGGCTCCGGTGCCGGGGCCGTGACGGAGATCGATGCCCGGACGGCCGCCGTACAGGTCCGTGCCGGGGGCCGCGACATCCCGGGTCAGGACGTACGCCCAGTTCTCCAGGCCCGCCGACAGCTCCTCCACCTGCGCCGGGGTCGCGCCCTTCTGCGGGCCGAAGACACGGGCCACTCCGCGCTCGCCGCACAGCACGTTGTACGGGTTGCAGGCGACCAGCAGTTCGACGTCCTTCAGACGGGGGTCCAGGCCCGACGGGTCGATGTGGTGGAGGCGGGACAACTCCCGGCCGCCGGGCGGGAGTTCAAAGCCGTCCGCGTCGAGCAGACGGGCACCCAGTGCCTGGAGCGCGCCGGCGCCCCCGTCCGACGTACCCGAGTCCCCGCAGCCGACGAGAACGCGTCGTACGCCCGTGTCGAGCGCGGCCCGGATCAGCTCGCCGACGCCGTACGTCGTCGTGGCGCCCGGGTCGCGGAGGCTGTGCGGGACGAGGGAGAGGCCCGCGACCGCCGCCATCTCGACGACCGCCGTGTCCCGGCAGCCGAGCAGCGCGAAGTGGGTGCCCATGGGCTCCCCGACCGGGCCCGTGGCGGGCAGCGCGACCAGCCGGCCCCCGGTCGAGGCGGCCAGCGCGGCGGCCGTGCCCTCACCGCCGTCCACCAGGGGGATGAGGTCGACCTCGGCGTCCGGCACGACCCGGCGGACGCCGTCCGCGATGGCGTCGGCGGCGGCCTGCGCCGACAGGGACTCCTTGAAGCCGCTGGGGGCCACGGCGATACGGCTGATCACGGGACGGACCATGGGACGGATCGTGGGACGGATCATGGGACGGACCTCCTAGCGGGTCGTGGGCACGCCGAGCAGCGGCCACACCGCGACGGCGAAGAGCAGGACGAGGGCAGCGCTCAGCGGTGCCAGGACGGCGGACAGACGCAGCAGGTCGCGCGGGGTGTACGTGGGCGTCCCGGGGATCTCGGCGAACAGCGTGACCGGCTTCGCGGAGGCCGGGAGCGTGTGGCAGAAGCCCGCCGCCGCGGTGGACGCGAGCGCCGCCGCGACCGGATTGACCCCCGCGCCCACGGCCGCCGCCACCACCAGCGGGACCAGCACCGACGAGCGCGCCGAACGGGACTGGAGGACGAGGTGCGCCGCCGTGCTCGCCGCGATCACCACGGTCAGGAACACGACCGGGGTGACGCCCCCGGGGAGCCCGGAGACCAGCCACTTCGCCGCGCCCGAGTCGGCCAGCGCGACGCCCATCGCCATCGTTGCCGCCATGAACAGCAGCAGCGACCAGGGAACCGTCTTCAGCGCGTCCTTCAGACGTACGGTGCCCAGGGCCGGTGAGGATGCGACGACCGCGCCGATCAGCGCCACCACCGCGGGGGGCACCCGGTGCAGCGGCTCGGCGCACCACAGGACCACGACCGTGGCGAGCAGCAGCGCGCACCGGGTCTCGGCCTGCGACCAGGGGCCGGTGACCGGGCGGTCGCTGTGCTCCTGGATCTGCTCGGCGGTGATGTGCACGGGCCCTCGGCGGTCCGCGCGCCGGGTGGTCGTCAGCAGGACCGCCTCGGCGGCCAGGTGGGAGGACACCACGGCCAGCGGCAGACCCAGCAGCAGCCACTCCGTGAAGCCGATCCGGTCACCGGTGGCCTCCCAGAGCACCGACACGGTGATCAGATGCGCGCCCGCCCCGATCAGGGTCGCCACCGCCGACAGAAGGATCACGGTCGGAAACAGCAACGCCAGCATCACGACCAGTCGCTTCCGGTCGGCGAGCGCTTTGGCGAGGGCGAGGAACACCGGCAGTGCGAGCGCGGCCCGGCCCGAGGTGGCGGGCACCGCGAACGCCGTGACCACCAGCGCGGCCGTCGTCAGATGCGTCAACTGCCGTACGGTGCGCGCACCGCCGACGAGGAACACCGCCGCCCGCCCCGCGAGCCCCGTCCGGGCCACCGCCGCCGCCAGTACGAACGCGCAGATCAGCAGCCACACCGTCGAGTCACCGAGGGTGCCGAAGAGCGTGTCGCTGCTGATCACTCCGGTCACCGTCAGCGCCAGCCCGGCGCCCAGCGCGATGTACGTGTCGTCGATCGGCGTGGCGATCCAGGCACAGGTGGCCAGGGCGAAGACCGCGAGCGTGAGGCGGGCGTCACCGCCGAGGCCGGGGAAGTTGCCGGGGACCACGAGCAGGGCGCACAGGGACAGCGCCACGCACAGGGCCGCGGTCAGACGGAAGTTCAGGGTCACGTCATCGAGGGTTCAACCGGGCCGTGAGCCGCCGATGAGCCGCACATGAAGGAAACTTCACGCCGCCGTGCAAGGGGCTACCCCTCCCCGGTCACGCCGGCAGCCGGTACCCCATCCCGCGGACCGTCTCCACCCGCTCCGAGCCCAGCTTCTTGCGCAGCGCGCGCACGTACACGTCCACGATGTTGGAGCCCGGATCGAAGTCGTACCCCCACACATGCGACAGGATCTGCTCGCGGGACAGCACCTGCCCCGGGTGCCTCAGGAACAGCTCCAGCAGCACGAACTCGCGGGCCGTCAGATCGACCGTCCGCTCTCCCGCCCGCGCCCTCCGCGTCCGCAGGTCCAGGCTCAGCGAACCGGACCGCAGCACCGTCACCTCGGGCGCCCGTGCCGCCGTACGCAACCGCAACCGCACCCGCGCGAGCAGTTCCTCGAACCGGAACGGCTTGGTCATCCAGTCGTCGGCGCCGCCCTCCAGACCGGCCACGGTGTCCCGTACGGAGTCCCGCGCGGTCAGCACGATCACCGGGATCGTCACACGGGCCTCCCGCAGTTCGCGCAGGACCGTGAAGCCGTCGCGGCCGGGCAGCCCGATGTCGAGGACGACCAGGTCGAAGCCGCCGGTCAGCGCGTAAGCGTACGCCGCGTCGCCGTCACCGACCACCGAGGTCGTGAAACCGTTGGCGCGCAGGCCCTTCTCGACGAACGAGGCGATGCGCTCCTCGTCCTCGACGATGAGGATGCGGTTCATGGACGGGCCTCTCCCAGGGTGAGTACGAAGGTGGCGCCGCCGCCCTCCGTGTCGTGCAGGCGGACCCGGCCGCCGTGGGCCTCCGCGATCGCCCGCACGATCGACAGCCCGAGCCCGGCTCCGGAACCGCGGGCGCCGCGCCGGGCGGTCCCGCGCCGGAACCGCTCGAAGACGACCTGGGCGTCCTGCGGCTGGACCCCGGGCCCGGTGTCCACGACGTACAGCTCGACGCGCGAGCCGTCGGCGCGGGACCCGATGCGGATGGTCTGCCCCGGCGTTGTGTGCTGCACGGCGTTCTGCGCGAGCTGGACCATCGCCTGGGTGATCCGCTGCGGGTCCAACTCCACCTCCCGGTCGGCGACTTCGTCGAGCCGCCAGTCGCGCTCGCCCAGGGTGCGGGCCTTGACGTAGACGTCGGCGGTCAGTTCGGCGAGCTGGACCGGCTCCGGGGTGACGAAGTCGGGACGCTCGGCCTTGGCGAGCAGGAGCAGGTCCTCGACGATGCGGCTCATCCGGTCGAGCTCGTCGGTGACGAGGCGCACGGTCTCCTCGCGCTCGGCGGGGTCGTCGCCCATCAACTCCAGGTGGCCGCGCACGATGGTGATGGGGGTGCGCAGCTCGTGACCGGCGTCGTCGACGAACTCCCGCTGGGCGGCGAAGGCGCGCTCCAGCCGGTCGAGCATCGCGTTGAACGTCTCGGCGAGCGCGGCCACGTCGTCCCGGCCGCGCACCGGGATACGGCGGGTGAGGTCCTGCTCGGTGAGCTGCGCGGCCGCGGCCCGCACCAGCCGTACGGGTTGCAGGATGCGCCCGGCGACCACCCAGCCGATCCCGGTCGTCAGGACCAGCGCCACCCCGGAGATGGCGAGCAGTATGCGGAACACGTCGTCCACACCGCCCTGTTCGCGCCCCGGGTGGAAGGCGACCACGAACGCGGCGTCCGGTTCACTGCCGTGCCGGGCGACGGCCACCTTGGCCCAGCGGATCTCGCCCGACGCCCGGTCCAGGGTGCCGCTGGAGCCGGGCGATTCGAAGATACGGCGCCGGGCGTCGGGGTCCTGGTGCAGGGGAACGGCGACCGGGCTGTCGCGGGGCGGCTGGATGATCTGCGCGGGACCACGGCCCTCCCGGCCCACCAGCCCGATCAGCTCCTCGTCCGGGTCGGCGTACTGCCGCTCCAGGAAGACGTGCAGCAGCCGCCCCGGATCCGTGAACGGCCGGCCGGTCTCCGGGTCGACCCCCCGCTCCTCGAAATGGGCGAACTCACCGGTTTCCTGGGCGAGCAGCCCGCTGATCCGGTGGTCGACGTCCCGCACCAGGATCGACCGCGTCGTCGCCGCCACCGAGCCGAGCGCGACGGCCATCATGAGCAACAGCCAGAGCAGGATGCGAACCCGCGCGGAGAGCGGCCGCCGCGACCGGTCATCCGTCGTCGTCGCCGGGTCCGTCGTCGTCATCGTCATCCCCCGCGGAGCTGTCCGTCACCGGAGGCCGCGACACCACTTCGTCACTGGGCGTCGGTGTCGGCGACGGCGTGGCCCGGGTGGGCGTGGGCGAGGGCGAGCCGCTGTCCAACTCGACCTTGGGCGGCACCTTGGGCGACTCCGGACTGTCGGTGAGGGCGAAGCTGGTGGCGGCGATCCCCAGAGGAATCACCACAACGGCGGCGAGAGCCGCCACACGACGCGAGAAAACCATGAGCACAGCCTGCGCCGGGCACGAGGAAGCAAGGATGAGCCGAAGATGAGGAACTCTTCATCTGAGGGGAACTGGAGGCGAGTAAGGGGCGCGGGGAACTGCGCGACCAGCCACAACAAGCCCGCAGCCGCCATACGACCTCAGCTGTCGAGCCCGATCGCGAACGCCGCCTCAAGATCATGCTGAGAGTACGTCCGAAACGCCACATGCGTATCCGTACCCTCAACCCCGGGAATCTTGCTGATCCGCCCCGGAATGACATCAGCCAGATCATCATGGCTCCGCACCCGAACCATCGCGATCAAGTCATACGTCCCGGTCACGGAGAACACCTCACTGACGGACTCCAGCGCCGCGATCGACTCGGCGATCTCGGGAATCCGGTCCACGCTGGTCTTGATGAGCACGATCGCGGTGATCACGGCGGGTTCTCTCCCTCGGGGGCGGACGCTGGGGATGTCACTCTAGTCGGCCACATGTACCGCCCCCACGCGTAGACGAAGCCCAGCGCGAACCCCACGACGTGCGCCAGATACGCCACCCCGGGCCCCGCCGCGGCCTGCCCGGCCGCCAGCCACTGGAGGGCCACCCAGAACGGCAGCGTCACCCACGCCGGAAAGCGCAGCGGAAGGAAGAACAGGAACGGGAAGAGGCTGGTGACCCGCGCTTCGGGGAACAGGTACAGAAACCCGCCGAGGACCGCGGAGATCGCCCCCGAGGCCCCGACCAGCGTCTGCGACGAGCCGGCGTGGGCGGCCGCGTACCCCAGCAGGGCGAGGTAGCCGCAGCCCCCGTAGAAGAGGGCGAACTGGAGGTGGCCCATCCGCTCCTCGGTCATGGCGCCGAAGACGTAGAGGAAGAGCATGTTGCCGAGGAGGTGGAGCCAGCTCCCGTGGACGAACAGCGCCGTGACGGGGGTGAGCGCGGCGCGAGGGGCGGCGCCGATCAGTTCGGCGGGCACGACCCCCCAGCGCCGGAAGTACGCCCGCTGGGCGGCCAGCAACTCGTCCCCGGTGCCGTACGCGGCGTTCATTCCGGACACGGGACCGATCATGAAGATCACGCAGCAGGCGCCGATCAGTCCGTATGTCACCGGCGCCGGGCGTTCCCGCAGCGCCCGGCCCGCCCTCGCGCTCCACTCGCTGATCATGAGCAGATCATGACGTAACGGGACCGAACCGAGCAGACCGCCTCGCCGCCATGGACGGACGGGCGGCGAGTACCCGCCAGGCCGTAGGGTTACGAGCCACACGCACCAGGGAAACTGGCGCATCACGGAGACTGGAAGGAAGAGCAGCCACGATGACGACGGTCCCCCTGCCGACCGGCACCACCCGCTGGCGCTGCACGCTCTGCGGCAACCTCACGCGGTTCGACGTGACCCGCTCGTCGAAGGTCGTCGAGTACGTGCACCTCGATCTGGCCGGGGAGCCGAAGGTCGAGGAACGCGACGTGCTGAGTGAGACGATCGAGTCGGTGCGCTGCCGCTGGTGCAACGCCGTGGACCAGGTGGAACTCGTGGACAGGCCGGGGGCAGGCTCCTGACGGGAGCGGCCCCCGCAAAGGTACCGGACAGGTATTGGGGTGACGGATGGTGGAGACCACAGGCGGGGGGCCGGGCGACGGCGCCGCTGAGGTGCTCGACCGTCCGCTGCCCGAGGGCGTGCGCCGACGCGTGGTGCAGATCGTGTCCGACGGATTCGGCGGACTGACCGTCTCGGAGCTGCCCGCGCAGCTCAGACAGTACGCCCGGTTCGCTCCGAACCGCAGGGCCAAGTTCGCGGGCAACGCCATGGCGGCGGCCCTGGAGGGCGACACACTGTTCCGGCAGCGCATCGGGGAGCGGCTCAGAGAGGCCCAGCCCGAGCTCGCCGCCGCCCTCGACTCGGGCGCGCCGCCCCCGGCCGCGGACCCGCTGGACGTGGCGGCCGCGGCCTACGTGCTGCGCCCCACGGGCTGGGTCAAGCTGGTCACCGCCGCGGGCGAGGAAGCCCAGCGGGCGCACGCGGAGCGCGCGGACGAGGAGAGCCGCGCCGAGCTGGAGCACCTGCGCGCGGAGCTCGCCGAGGCCCGCGGGCAGACGAAGGCCGAGACCGAGCGGCTGCGCGCCGAGCTGGAGTCGGCCAGGAAGGAAGCGGAGTCGCTGCACCGCAAACTCCGCGCAGCCCTCAGCGACGTCAAACGCGGCGAGGCCGCGCTGCGCAAGGTGCAGGGCGAGGTCGAGGTCGTACGCGCCGAGGGCCAGGCCCAGGTGTCGGCCGCCGAGAGCGAGACCCGGCGGCTCAAGGCGCGGCTGGGCGAGGCCGAGGCGGCGGTGGAGGCCACCCGGCGCGCCGCGCGCGAGGGGCGCAGTGTGGAGGACATGCGCGTACGGCTGCTCCTCGACACCGTGCTGGACGCGGCCCAAGGGCTGCGGAGGGAACTGGCGTTGCCGCCGGTGTCCGTACGGCCCGCCGAGACCGTCGACGCGGTCGAACCCGGCCGCATGACCCCGAAGGACATCGCCGCCCGCGCCCTGTCCGAGAACGACCCCGCGATCCTCGACCAGTTGCTCGCGCTGCCCCAGGCGCATCTCGTCGTCGACGGCTACAACGTCACCAAGACCGGCTATCCGCAGATGCCGCTGGAGAAGCAGCGCCTCAGGCTCCTCGGACAGCTCTCGCAGCTCGCCGCGCAGACGAACGCCGAGGTGACGTGTGTCTTCGACGGCGCCGAACTGGCCGCGCCCGTGCTGCTCGCCCCGCCGCGCGGGGTGCGGGTGCTGTTCTCCAAACCGGGCGTCACCGCCGACGAGTTGATCCGCCAGCTGGTGCGCGCCGAGCCGCCCGGACGCCCGGTCATCGTCGCCTCCACCGACCGTGAGGTGGCCGACGGGGTGGCCAGGGCGGGGGCCCGGCCGGTGGCTTCGGCGGTCCTGCTGAAGCGGCTCTCACGCGGCTGAAAACCGTCGCCGGGCGGGCCGAGCGGTGGCTGGGTTCCGGGCTCCGCTGAACGCTCGGCCCTTCTGGTCCGTACATCCCAAGGGCCTCGTTGATCCCAAGCGCAACGTACGGGTTTCTATGCCCGAATTGGTGGAATCGTCACGCAACGTAGCGTCAAGCCGACATCACCGCACGTGAGTTAAGGGCAAAGAATGCGCTGCGTCACATAGTTTTTTCACGCGAGGATTTGATCTGATCACAAGAAGGTCACTAGGGTCGGGCCGAACCTCCGCTCGGTTGATCACTCATGAGGAGTGACGGTGGAGGGGCACCGCCCACCGGCGTGTCGGTAGGCGGCTGAAGGAAGAAGGAGCTCGCCTCCGTGGCGTCCCACCGTCGACCGAAGCAGCCGAGCCGCGCACGTGTCACCGTGCTCACCACCGCGGCAGCCGCCGCCGTGGCCCTGACCTCGCAGGCCGCGAACGCCGCGCCCAGCGAGAAGCCGAGCAAGGACGAGGTCAAGTCCAAGGTCGACGCGCTCTACGAAGAGGCGGGCCTGGCCACCGACAAGTACAACGGGGCCAAGGAGAAGCAGAAGAAGCTCGAGAAGGAGATCGACACTCTCCAGGACGAGGTCGCGCGCGGCCAGGGCGAGCTCAACGACCTGCGTGATGGCCTCGGTCTGATGGCCAGCTCCCAGTACCGCACGGGTGGCATCGACCCCTCCGTCCAGCTTTTCCTCTCCGCCGACCCGGACGACTACCTCGACAAGGCGTCCACGATGGACCAGCTGAGTGCTCAGCAGGTCGAGGCGCTGAAGAAGGTCCAGGACAAGCAGCGCACCCTGGCCCAGCAGCGCCAGGAAGCCGCCGAGAAGCTCAAGGACCTCTCCGACACCCGCAAGTCCCTGGCCGAGAAGAAGAAGGACGTCCAGGACAAGCTCGCCGAGGCGCAGAAGCTTCTCAACACCCTGACGGCCCAGGAGAAGGCGGCGCTGGCGGAGCAGGACCAGCGCGCCAGCCGTTCCGCCGAGGAACGCGTCGAACTCGGCAATGGCGTGCCGGCCTCCGACCGCGCTGCCGCCGCCCTCTCCGCCGCCGCCACCCAGCTCGGCAAGCCGTACGTCTCCGGTGGCAGCGGCCCCAACTCCTACGACTGCTCCGGGCTGACCCAGTGGGCATACGGCCAGGCCGGGGTGTCGATCACCCGGACCACGTACACCCAGCAGAACGACGGCACGAAGATCGGCCGCAGTCAGCTCCTGAAGGGCGATCTCGTCTTCTTCAACGACCTGGCGCACGTCGGCCTCTACGCGGGCAACGGCATGGTCCTGCACGCCCCGAAACCGGGTGCCGTCGTCCGCTACGAGTCGATGAGCACCATCGGTACCTTCCAGTTCGGCGTCCGCATCTGACCGCTCGGCCCGTCACGGCGTAGCGCCCGAACGGGCGAATTACCGCGACCCGCGCTGACCCCGCGCCCCGCTGATGACCTGCGTCTGAAGCGGGGCGTCACGCTGTGTGCCCGTTGTGTACCCCTTGAGGTCTTTGGTCGGCGCCCGCTCCCAGGGCTACTGTCTGGCCGTTTCCCCTGCACAGGGGGACGGTCCGTGTCAGCCAGCGAAGGGAGAGCGGCTTCCCGTGGGGTCCCACCATCGCCGCCTTGCACCGTCCGGGTTCGACCGGGGCGCGAGCGCGGCACTCTGCGTACTGTCCGCCGCGGCCGCGGCCCTCGGTGCCGTCCCGGCGGGGCCTGCCGCCGCCGCTCCGTCCGACGACACCCGTGCCGAGGTGGACCGCCTCTACGAGGAGGCGGAGCAGGCCACCGAGGCGTTCAACAAGGCCGACGAACGCGCCGACACCCTGCGCGAGCAGGTCGGTGCCGCACAGGACCGGATCGCCCGCCAGCAGGAGCGCGTCAACACCATGCGGGACGCGCTCGGTTCGCTCGCGGGCGCCCAGTACCGCTCCGGCGGGATCGACCCCTCGCTCGCCCTGCTGTTCTCCGACGACCCCGACACCTACCTCGACAAGGCCGCCGCACTCGACCGGATCAGCGCCCACCACGCAGAGGAACTCGAAGACCTGCAGCGGGCCCTGCGTGACCTCGCCCAGGAGCGTGAGGAGGCCACCGGAAAGCTCGCGCGGCTGGAGAAGAGCCGCAAGTCCGTCGCCCAGCACAAGCGCGTGGTCGAGCACAAGCTCGCCAAGGCCCGGAGGCTGCTCAACTCCCTGCCGAAAGCCGAGCGCGAGGAGTACGACCGGGCCTCCCGCGCCGGTCGCACCGACCTGCCCGACCCCGCGGACGACGCCGCGACCGGCTCCCGCGCGGCCGCCGCCGTCGCCGCGGCCCGCTCCGCCCTCGGCCGGCCGTACGTGTGGGGCGCCAACGGGCCCCACGGCTTCGACTGCTCGGGCCTCATGCAGTGGTCGTACGCCCAGGCCGGCGTCGGACTCCCACGCACCTCGCAGGCCCAGCGGTACGCGGGGCGCCAGGTGCCGATGTCCGAGGCGCAGCCCGGAGACCTGGTCCTCTACCGGGACGACGCCAGCCACGTCGGCATGTACGCGGGCAACGGCCAGGTCATCCACGCCCCGTACCCGGGCGCACCCGTCCGCTACGACCCGGTCGGCATGATGCCGGTCTCCTCGGTCACGCGGGTCTGAACCGGCGTACGCCCTGCGCGGCGGGCCACCGTACGATCGGAAACGTGGCTGGTCGACGGCGTGCGGTGTGGGCGGGGCTGTCCTTGGCGTTCGCCCTTCTCGTGGGCTGCGGGGGCGGTCCCGCACCCGACGCGGCCCGGACCGACGTCCAGCAGGTGCTCGACCGGCGGGCGGAGGCCGTGCTGGAGCGGGACGAGTCGGCGTACCGGGGGACGGAGGCGCCGACGTCCGACAGCGCGGGCCGCGCGGGCCAACTCGCCACGGGCATGGCCGAGTTCGCGAACCTGCGGAGTCTGCCCCTCGCGTCCTGGTCGTACCGCCTGACCGGCTTCCACCGCACCGGGGACCGGGCGACGGCCGCGGCGGAACTCCGCTACCGGATTCGCGGGTACGACAAGGCCCCCGTCACGGCCGCCCGCGCGCTGACCCTCACCCGGGACGACGGCACCTGGTACGTCGCCTCCGACGAGCCCGCCGACAAGGCCGCCGAGCAGTTGTGGGAGCAGGGCGCCGTGCGGGCCGTGAAGGGTGAGCACAGCCTCGTCCTCGGGGTCGGACAGTCGGCCGCGACCCTGCGCGGGTACGCGGCCCAGGCGGACCGGGCCGTGCCCGCGGTGACCGGGGCGTGGGGCGACGACTGGGCGGGGCGGGTCGTCGTCCTCGTACCGGAGTCGCTGGACGAGATGGCCGGGCTCCTCGGTGCGCCCGCCTCCGGGTACCGGGGGATCGCGGCGGTCACCACGGGCGAGGCGGGGGGCTCCCCGGACGCGCCCGCGGACCGGATCATCGTCAACCCCGACGCGTACGGCGTCCTCGGCGGCTTCGGCCGCCAGGTCGTCCTCACCCACGAGACCACCCACGTCGCCACCCGCGCCGACACGACCGCGGCCACGCCCCTGTGGCTCTCCGAGGGCTACGCCGACTGGGTCGGCTACCGGGAGACCGGGCGCACCGCGGTCCAGGTCGCCCCGGAGCTGCAGCGGGCTGTCCTGGAGGGCCGCACCCCGAGCCGGTTGCCGGACGACGCGGACTTCGGCTTCGGCAGCAACGCGACGCGGCTCGCGCAGGCGTACGAGAGCGGCTGGCTGGCCTGCCGCATGATCGCGGACCGCTGGGGCGAGGTCCGGCTGAACGAGTTCTACCGCGCGGTGGGGGAGCACGGGCAGCGGGCGGGCGCCGTGGAGGGCGCGTTGCGTGAGGTCTTCGACACGACGCCGGCCGGCTTCACGGCCGAGTGGCGGGCGTATCTGCGGGCCCAACTGGGCTGACCGGTCTTTCAGGGGCGCGGGGAACTGCGCGACAAGCCACGACGGACCCGCACCAAACCAGCGACAGAACCCGGCAGACGAGACTCCGCGGCCACATCCCCGGCGGGAACCGGAACCGAAGCCGAGGCAGCGACAGGCACCGTCCCCTCCCACAGCTCCAGCGCCGCGAGCAGCGTCGCGATCACCAGAAGCCCATTACGAGCGAAAAGCAACAGCACTCCCAGCCCATCACTCGCCACCACATGGGCGAACCACACAGGAAACTCCAACACGGTCAACAGACACGCGCCCAGCACAAGGCACACAGGCACCGTCATCCGGCTCCCCCGAAAGCACAGACAGACCGCCGCGACCCCCACCAGCCACACCATGTACTGCGGACTGATGACCCGGCTCGTGGTCGTGAACATCAGCACCGCCACGAACGCCGCCTCCGCGACCGTGTGCGCCGCGAACCGCCCGGCACGCATCCGCCACAGCACCAGCCAGCCGAAGGCCACCCCGCTCAGCAGCAGAGCCGCCGCGCTGACGACATCGACGTACGGGCCGAGGAACTCCACCGAGCCGTAGTTGAGCAGCACCTGGCCCTCCCAGCCGAACTGGCGGGCCGTGTGGAAGACGAGCGCGCCGAGCGACTCGACCTCAGTACCCCGGTCACGCTGGAAGGTCAGGAACGCGAAGGCCCCCGGCATCGACACCGAGAACAGCACCGCCAGCGCCACGCCGGTCACCACGGCGGAGAGCCACGCCGTACGCTTCCTCGCCCCCAGGAGCAGCAGCACCGGCCACACCTTCAGCAGGGCACCGAACGCCGCGAGCGCCCCCATCACGCGCGGGTGCCGCGTTCCGGCCAGCAGCGCGGCCACCGCCACCGCCGTCACCATCACGTCGTACCGGGCGTACACGGTCGGCCCGAGCAGCGCCACGCCCGCCACCCACACCCAGGTTCCGCGCAGAGTCCTGCCGGGGCGTGTCCCCGCGTACAGCAGCAGCGCGAGGACCACCAGGTCGGCGAGGAGGGCCAGGACGAAGAACGCGGTCGCGTAGTCCAGGAACGGCAGCAGCGCGGGGGAGAGGATCGGGAGCGCGGCGGCGGGCGGGTACTGCCACGTCACGTCGTTCAGGGGGTACGTGCCGGTGCGCAGGACCTCGTACCAGCCCTGGTAGATGACCGACACGTCGCTCGTGACGTCCGGGCCGGGGAAGACCAGGACCTTGAGGACGAACAGCAGCAGAAGCAGCCTGGTCGCGGTCCAGGCCGCGAGGAGCCCGACCGGGAACCGCCGTGTGCCCGCCGCCATGTCCACCTGCGCCCTTGCTCGTGTGTCCCGTGTGTCACGTGTGTCCCGTGTGTGGAGGACATGATTCCTCGTCCGTCTGTGAGAGCGCTGGCAGCGTGGCCGGGCCGGGCTGTGGGGGAACCCGCCCGGTAGGGTCGGCGGCGAGATGCACAAGACCCTGATCGTGACCAACGACTTCCCGCCCCGCCCCGGCGGCATCCAGGCCTTCCTGCACAACATGGCGCTGCGGCTGGACCCGGAGCGGCTGGTCGTCTACGCGTCCACGTGGAAGCGGAGCCGGGAGGGTGTCGAGGCGACGGCCGCCTTCGACGCCGAGCAGCCCTTCACCGTCGTACGCGACAAGACGACCATGCTGCTGCCGACGCCGGACGCCACACGGCGCGCGGTGTCGCTGCTGCGGGAGCACGGCTGTACGTCGGTGTGGTTCGGTGCCGCCGCGCCTCTCGGCCTCATGGCGCCCGCGCTGCGCAGGGCGGGCGCGGAGCGGCTCGTGGCCACCACCCACGGGCACGAGGCGGGCTGGGCCCAGCTGCCCGCCGCGCGACAGCTGCTGCGGCGGATCGGCGAGTCCACGGACACGATCACGTACCTCGGCGAGTACACACGCTCCCGGATCGCGACCGCGCTGACCCCGGCGGCGGCCGGGCGCATGGTGCAGCTCCCGCCCGGGGTGGATGAGAAGACCTTCCACCCCGGCTCCGGTGGGGATGAGGTCCGCGCCCGGCTCGGGCTCACCGACCGTCCGGTCGTCGTCTGCGTCTCCCGGCTGGTGAGGCGCAAGGGTCAGGACACGCTCATCCGGGCCATGCCCCGCATCCTCGACCGGCAGCCGGAGGCCGTGCTGCTGATCGTCGGTGGCGGCCCGTACGAGAAGGATCTGCGCAGGCTCGCCCAGGAGACCGGGGTCGCCGGCTCCGTCCGCTTCACCGGAGCCGTGCCCTGGGCGGAGCTGCCCGCCCACTACGGCGCCGGAGACGTCTTCGCCATGCCCTGCCGTACGCGCCGGGGCGGTCTGGACGTGGAGGGGCTCGGCATCGTGTACCTGGAGGCATCCGCGACGGGGCTGCCGGTCGTCGCCGGAGACTCGGGCGGCGCCCCCGACGCGGTCCTCGACGGGGAGACCGGCTGGGTCGTCCGCGGCGGCTCCCCGGAGGACGCGGCCGACCGCGTGCTCACCCTCCTCGGCGACCCGGAGCTGCGGCGCCGCATGGGGGAGCGGGGCCGGGAGTGGGTCGAGGAGAAGTGGCGGTGGGACCTGCTGGCCGAAAAGTTGAAGCAGTTGCTGTAGGGGCGGAAACGACAGAAGGGATAGAAGGGGTAGAGGTTCCAGGCGGGGCAAAAGGGATATCGAGCATCTCTGGTAATCATACGGGCGCCCGCGCATTCTGTGCACATGACAGAGAATTTGACGCACCGTCACCTCTCACGTCCCCACCTGTCGCGCCGCCGCATCCTCGGCATGGCCGCACTGCAGTCGGCCGCCGCGCTCGGTCTCACCCGGGTCTCCCTCCAGTCCGCGCACGCCGTGGAGCCCGAGGCCGTCGACAACGCGCCCGCCGTCGTGATCGGTTCCGGCTACGGCGCCGCCGTGGCCGCCCTGCGCCTCGGCCAGGCCGGTATCCGCACCCTCGTCATCGAGATGGGCCGGCTCTGGGACACCGCCGGCCCCGACGGGAAGGTGTTCTGCGCCACCAACGCGCCCGACCAGAGATCGATGTGGTTCCGGACGCGCACCGAGGCGCCGCTCGCCACCTTCCTGTGGCTCGATGTCGTCAACCGGGACATCACCGCCTACCCCGGCGTCCTGGACCGCGTCCGCTTCGCCAACATGTCCGTGTACGTGGGACGCGGCGTCGGAGGCGGCTCGCTGGTCAACGGCAGTATGGCCGTCACCCCCCTCCAGTCGTACTTCGCCGAGCAGTTCCCCACCGTCAACTCCACGGAGATGTACGGCACGTACTTCCCGCGCGCCCGCTCCATGCTGGGCGTCAACACCGTCGACCCCGCCTGGTTCGAGTCCACGGAGTGGTACCGCTTCACGCGGATCTCCCGCAAGCACGCCGAGAACGCCGGCCTGAAGACCACGTTCGTGCCGAGCGTCTACGACTTCGCCTACATGCAGCGCGAGGCCGCCGGCACCGCCACCAAGTCCGCCCTCGGGGCCGAGGTCATCTACGGCAACAACCACGGCAAGCGCAGCCTCGACAAGACCTACCTCGCCTCCGCGCTCGGCACCGGCAACGTCACGATCCACACCATGGAGCGGGCCAGAGGCATACGAAGAGCCGGTGACGGCACGTACGTCGTGACCGTCGACCGCATCGACGACACCGGCAGGGTCGTCGAGACCAAGGAGTACGGCTGCACCTACCTCTTCCTCGGCGCCGGTAGCGTCGGCACCACCGAACTCCTGGTCCGGGCACGGGAGAAGGGCACCCTGCCCGCCCTTAACGCGAGCGTCGGCGGCGGCTGGGGCCCGAACGGCAACGTGATGCTCGGCCGCGCCAACCACCTGTGGGACACCGTCGGGGCGAACCAGTCCACCATGCCCGTCATGGGCATCGACGACTGGAGCAACACCGACAACCCCGTCTTCGCCGAGATCGCCCCACTTCCCACCGGCCTGGAGCACTGGGTCAGCCTCTACCTGGCGATCACCAAGAACCCCCAGCGCGCCTCGTTCACGTACGACTCCGCGACCGACTCGGCGAAGCTCGGCTGGAGCGCCGCCCAGAGCGCGGTGTCCGTCTCCATGGCCAAGAAGCTCTTCGACCGGATCAACTCGGCCAACTCCACGATCTACCGCTACGACCTGTTCGGCTCGTCCAGCAAGATCTTCGCCGACGACTTCACGTACCACCCGCTGGGCGGCTGTGTGCTGGGGAAGGCCACGGACGACTACGGGCGCGTGAAGGGCTACTCGAAGCTGTACGTCACGGACGGCTCGCTGGTGCCCGGGTCGATCGGGGTCAACCCGTTCGTGACGATCACCGCGCTCGCGGAACGGACGATGGCGCGGGTCCTGGCCGAGGACACCGCGCCATAAGCTTTACGGCAGGTCTTACGGCAAGCCTTACGACGAGCCGACGGGACCCGCTCAGCCCCGGTAGATCGCCTCGATCTCGTCCGAGAAGTCCTTCGCCACCACGCTGCGCTTGAGCTTCAGCGACGGCGTGAGGTGGCCCGAGTCCTCGGTGAACTGGGAGGACAGAATGCGGAACTTCCGCACCGATTCCGCCTTCGACACCGCGGCGTTGCCGTCGTCGACCGCCGACTGGATCGTGGCCAGCAGGTCGGGGTCGGCGTGCAGCGACGCCGCGGTGGAACCCGCCGGCTTGCCGTGCTCGGCGGCCCAGCGGCCCAGGAACTCCTCGTCGATGGTGACCAGCGCGCCCACGAACGGCCGCCCGTCGCCCACCACCATGCACTCCGCGACCAGCGCGTGCGCGCGGATACGGTCCTCGATCACGGCCGGGGCGACGTTCTTGCCGCCCGCGGTGACGATGATCTCCTTCTTGCGGCCGGTGATCCTGAGGTAGCCGTCCTCGTCGAGGGTGCCGATGTCACCGGTGTGGAACCAGCCGTCGGCCAGCGCCTCCTCGGTCGCGCCCGGGTTGTTCCAGTACTCCTTGAACAGGTGCTCGCCGTGCAGCAGCACCTCACCGTCGTCGGCGATACGGATCACCGAACCGGGCAGCGGCTGGCCGACCGTGCCGATCTTCTGCCGGTCCCAGGGGTTGAACGCGGTGGCCGCGCAGGACTCGGTCAGGCCGTAGCCCTCCAGGACCGTGAAGCCGATGCCGCGGAAGAAGTGCCCGAGGCGCTCGCCCAGCGGGGCGCCGCCGGAGATGGCGTACTCGCCCTTGCCGCCGAGCACGGCCCGCAGCTTGCTGTAGACGAGCGCGTCGAACGTCTTGTGCTTGATCTTCAGCCCGAGCGACGGGCCCGACGGGGTGTCCAGGGCCTTGCTGTACGCGATGGCCGTGTCGGCCGCCTTGTCGAAGATCTTGCCCTTGCCGTCCGCCTGCGCCTTGGCGCGGGCCGAGTTGTAGACCTTCTCGAAGACGCGCGGCACACCGAGGATCAGCGTGGGCCGGAACGAGGCCAGCTCGTCGGTGAGGTTCTTGATGTCCGGGACCGTGCCCAGCTTGATCGGCGCCATCATCGGCGCGATCTGCACCAGCCGCCCGAAGACGTGCGCGAGCGGCAGGAAGAGGAGCACCGAGCACTCACCGGTACGGAACAGCGGACGCAGCCGCTCCACGATGTTCCCGCACTCGGCGAAGAAGCTGCGGTGGGTGAGCACACAGCCCTTCGGGCGGCCCGTCGTGCCGGACGTGTAGACGATGGTCGCCGCGTCGTCGGCCTTGGCCAGCGAACTGCGCTCCTCGACCGCCTGGTCGGTGACGTCCCGCCCGAGGCGCCCCAGCTCCTCCACGGCACCGGCCTCGATCTGCCAGACGTGCTTGAGGGCGGGCAGCCGGTCGCGCACGGACTCGACGGCGGCCGTGTGGTTGTCCAGCTCCACGACACAGGCGGTCGCGCCCGAGTCGCTGAGGATCCACTGCACCTGCTCCGGCGAGCTGGTCTCGTACACCGGGACCGTGACCGCGCCCGCCGACCAGATGGCGAAGTCGAACAAGGTCCACTCGTAACGGGTACGCGACATCAGCGCGACCCGGTCGCCCGGCTGGACCCCCGAGGCGATGAGCCCCTTCGCGGCGGCCCGCACCTCGGCCAGGAAGGTGGCGGCGGTGACGTCCTGCCAGGTATTGCCCACCTTGCGGGCGATCACGGCGACTTCGGGCTGCTGCGCGGCGTTTCTCCGGACGATGTCGGTGAGATTGCCGTCCGTGGGGACCTCGTACAAAGCCGGAAGGCTGAACTCGCGCAAGACTGCTGCTCCTCATAGGGCGCCGGCGCCCGACTCCGTGTACTGCGACGGCCGGTCCAGGACTCGGGCAGGTGCTCTCAGATTCACTTGTTGAAATCATGAGCACAACTGGACTGCCCGGACGTTACCCGCCGGTATGCCTTCTGCGACAGGGGGGTCGGGCGAGATGTTCTCTCCGTCACACGTCTGGGCCTTTCCTTCGCGCACAGTAGTCCACGGAATTCGCAACTGGCCAGTAACCACAGGTCCGGCCACCTCTGTTCACGTTTGCGCCACGGCTCTACGCTTGATCACCATGGCACCGACACCAGGCGGCAACAGCGGGACGCGCATCCACGTGGTCAGCGACGTGCACGGAAACGCGCGCGACCTGGCCAGGGCGGGCGAGGGTGCCGACGCCCTGGTCTGTCTCGGTGACCTGGTGCTCTTCCTCGACTACGCCGACCACTCGCGCGGGATCTTCCCGGACCTGTTCGGCGCCGAGAACGCCGACCGGCTCGTCGAACTGCGCACGGCCCGCCGCTTCGAGGAGGCCCGTGAGCTCGGCGCCCGGCTGTGGGCCGGGGTCGGCTCGGACCGGGCCGCCGTGATCGAGAAGGCGGTACGCAAGCAGTACGCCGAGCTGTTCGCCGCGTTCCCCACTCCGACGTACGCCACCTACGGCAATGTCGACATGCCGACCCTGTGGCCGGAGTACGCAGGACCCGGTACGACCGTGCTGGACGGCGAGCGCGTGGAGATCGGCGGCTGGACCTTCGGTTTCGTGGGCGGCGGCCTGCGGACCCCCATGCGCACGCCGTACGAGATCAGTGACGAGGAGTACGCGGCGAAGATCGAGGCCGTCGGCGAGGTGGACGTGCTGTGCACCCACATCCCGCCCGAAGTGCCGGAACTGGTGTACGACACGGTGGCGCGCCGCTTCGAGCGGGGCAGCCGGGCCCTGCTCGACGCGATCCGCCGCACCCGCCCCCGCTACTCGCTCTTCGGCCACGTCCACCAGCCCCTGGTGCGGCGGATGCGGATCGGGGCGACCGAGTGCGTGAACGTCGGGCACTTCGCCGGGAGCGGGAAGCCGTGGGTGCTTCAGTGGTGAACCCCAGGTCGGGTGGCGAGGGTCAGGCGGTCGCGCGGTAGCCTTAGGGCCTGTGCCGAGTTCCCCGCCTGCGCCCCGACGCCCGGCACGCACGCTCGCCGCACGGCGCCGCAGGACAGGTGGCTCCGCCACATGACCTGCGACACCGCACGCCGATCGCACGCACCGGCCGCCGCTGCGCCCGCGCTTCGCGCGGACGGCGGGGAACTCGGCACAGGCCCTAACGCTGCACAGGCGTGCGTACCACCCTCCCTCACCGGACCGTATCTGGAGGAGCCACGGCGATGGCGGAACACACCAGTTCGAGCATCACGATCGAGGCGGCCCCGGCCGACGTCATGGGCGTGATCGCCGACTTCGCCCGCTACCCGGACTGGACGGGCGAGGTGAAGGAGGCGGAGGTCCTGGGGACCGACGACCAGGGCCGCGCCGAGCAGGTCCGTCTGGTCATGGACGCGGGCGCCATCAAGGACGACCAGGTCCTCGGCTACACCTGGACCGGCGACCACGAGGTCTCCTGGACCCTGGTCAAGTCCCAGATGCTCCGCTCCCTCGACGGCTCCTACATCCTCAAGCCCGCGGGCGCCGGCGCGACCGAGGTGACCTACCAGCTCACGGTCGACGTCAAGATCCCCATGCTCGGCATGATCAAGCGCAAGGCGGAGAAGGTCATCATCGACCGGGCACTGGCGGGCTTGAAGAAGAGGGTGGAGTCGGGGGCGTAGCCCGGACAGGGGCGCGGGGCTGTGTCGATTTGCGGCTCCGCCGCGTGGGCGCGACAAGCCTCCCCGAAGGCTGCCGGGTCGCGCGCCCCGATAGGGGCGCGGGGAACTGCGCGACAAGCCACAACGAACCCGCAGTCGCCCACCGACCTCAACCAGGCAGACGAGGCGTCCCGGCTCCACGGCGGAGCCCCAGGTACGGTGCACTCCTATGCGCACCATCCTGATCACCGGCCAGGGCGGCAGCGGCCGCACAACCATCGCCGCAGCCACCGCCCGAAAGGCCGCCCGCGAGGGCACCCGCACCCTCGTACTCAGCGCCGACCGCACCGACACCCTCGGCGCGATACTCGGCGTCCCCACGGGCGCCGACCCGGTACAGGCGGCCCCCGGCCTCACCGCATGGCGGCCGGACGCGGCGGAGGACTTCCGCGAGGACCTGGTCGCCTTCCAGGAGCGGTCCACCTCGGTCCTGGACCTCCTCGGCGCCTCCCGCCTCGACGCCGAGGAACTCACCCCGCTGCCCGGCGCCGAGGAACTCGCCCTCCTGCGCGCCCTGCGCGACGCCGCGCTCTCCGACGCGTACGACCTCCTCGTCGTCGACCTGCCCCCGGGCCCGCAGGCCCTCGCGCTGCTCGGCCTCCCCGAGGAGCTCCGCCGCTACCTGCGCCGACTGCTGCCCCCGGAGCGCCAGGCCGCCCGCGCCCTGCGCCCCGTGCTCGGCCGCCTCGCGGGCGTGCCGATGCCCGCGGAGTGGCTCTACGACACGGCCGCCCGCTGGGACCTCGAACTGGCCGCTGTGCAGTCGGTCCTCGAGGAGCGGTCCACGACCGTACGGCTGGTCGCCGAACCGGGACCCAGCGGCACCGACCACGTGCGCACCGCCACCGTCGGCCTCGCCCTGCGCGGCCTGCGCGTCGACGTGCTCCTCGCCAACCGCGTCCTGCCCCACACCACGCACGACACCTGGCTGGTCGGCCTCATCGCCCAGCAGCGCAAGGCCCTGGAGGGCTGGCGGGACGCGTACGGCGGCCGGCCGGGCGTCCACGAGGTCGCCCACCTCGGCAGTGACCCCCGCGGCGGTGACGACCTCGCCGCGCTCGACGTGCCCGAGGTCGGCCCGGACCCCTCCCCGGTCGAGTGGCCCGTCACCGAACGGCACGCCGACGACGGGGACGGAAGGGTCTTCGTCTGGCACATCCCCCTGCCCGGAGCGATACGCGAGGAACTGGACCTCATCCGCCGAGGGGACGAACTCGTGGTCACCGCCGGGCAGTTCCGTCGTATCCTCCAGCTCCCGTCGGCCCTGCGCCGCTGCACGGTGGACGGCGCGTCCCTGCGCGAGGGCGAGCTCAGGATCCGGTTCGCTCCGGACCCGGATCTGTGGCCCGAGGGGCGGTGAACGGCGTACCCCCGTTCGGGTAACGTCGAAGGTACGAACCGTAGGCAGGAGTCCGCCATGAGCGAAGAGCGCCCCACGTCCGATGCCGCTCGGAAGAAGGCTCAGGACGAGGCGGTCGACGAGGTGCACGCCACCGATCCCGACGCCTGGGCGACGGCGTGCGAGGAGGACCTCGTCGCGGAGAAGGCCCGGCGTCGCGCCCGGTACGGGCCGCCCCCGGGCTCGGCCGCCGAGGAGCTGCGCAAGCTGGTCGACGCCGTCGCCGACAAGCTGACCGGCATCCAGTCACCGCTGTTCGGCGCGGTCGCCTCGGGCACGGCCCAGCAGATGCTGAACCAGGCCGTCCAGCAGGCGAAGGCCGCCGTCGAACCCGTCATCGAACGCAACCCCGACGTCTTCGACCACCTGGCCGCCGCCGGCTCCGAGCTGCTCGCCGCGTACCGCTCCGCGGTGGAGAACCAGGAGCGGCGCTGGACGAGCCCTGAGGCCGACCGCCGGGACAAGGGCGAGGACCCCGGCCCCGGAGAGCGCATCGACCTGGACTGACGCCCCTCAAGGAGGCCCTGCCGTCAGGTTCCGCCGCGTCCGCCCACCGGTTGGACGACGGGACCCTGACGGCAGGGCCTCGGGTACGGTTGGCCGTAGCGGGGCTCGACCGAAACTGAGGGATTCATGGGACTCACCATCGGCGTCGACATCGGCGGCACGAAGATCGCGGCCGGTGTGGTCGACGAGGAAGGCAACATCCTCTCGACCCACAAGGTGCCGACTCCGGGCACGCACGAGGCCATCGTGGACGCCATCGCCGCCGCCGTCGAGGGCGCCCGCGCCGGACACGAGATCGTCGGCGTGGGCATCGGTGCCGCCGGCTACGTCAACCGCCAGCGGTCCACGGTCTACTTCGCCCCCAACATCGACTGGCGCCAGGAGCCGCTGAAGGAGAAGGTCGAGGCACGCGTCCACCTGCCGGTCGTCGTGGAGAACGACGCGAACGCGGCGGCGTGGGGCGAGTACAGGTTCGGCGCAGGCAAGGGCCACCGCAACGTCATCTGCATCACGCTCGGCACCGGCCTCGGCGGCGGCATCATCATCGGCAACAAGCTGCGCCGCGGGCACTTCGGCGTGGCCGCCGAGTTCGGCCACATCCGCATGGTCCCGGACGGCCTGCTGTGCGGCTGCGGCTCGCAGGGCTGCTGGGAGCAGTACGCGTCGGGGCGCGCCCTCGTCAGATACGCCAAGCAGCGCGCCAACGCGACCCCCGAGAACGCCGAGATCCTGCTCGCCCTCGGCGACGGCACCCCCGAGGGCATCGAGGGCAAGCACATCTCCGTGGCGGCCCGGCAGGGCGACCCCGTGGCCGTCGACTCCTACCGCGAGCTGGCCCGCTGGGCCGGCGCCGGCCTCGCGGACCTCGCCTCCCTCTTCGACCCCTCCGCCTTCATCGTCGGCGGCGGCCTCTCCGACGAGGGCGAGCTGGTCCTCGACCCGATCCGCAAGTCCTACAAGCGCTGGCTGGTCGGCGGCAACTGGCGGCCGGTGGCCGACGTGATCGCCGCCCAGCTCGGCAACGAAGCGGGCCTGGTGGGCGCGGCAGACCTGGCCAGGCAGCCGGACCCGACCATGTGAGGGTCACCTTTCGAGGTGGGGGAACTGCACGCTTTTAGGGGCGCGGGGCCGTATAAACATGCGGCTCCGCCGCGTGGGCGCGACAAGCCACACACAACCGGCAGTCGCACACGAACCTCGCGCCCCGAGCTCTTGGGCGTAGATTGATCCACATGTCGCTGCTCCCCCATTCCCGTACGGAGCCAGACGGTTCCGCGGTCATCAGGGTCCTGAGCTACAACATCCGCTCGATGAGAGACGACACCGAAGCTCTCGCCCGAGTGATCACGGCGTGCGCCCCCGACCTGGTCCTGATCCAGGAGGCCCCCCGCTTCTTCCGCTGGCGCAAGAAGCTCGCCAGGCTGGCGGCGGCCTCCCACCTCGTGACCCTCTCGGGCGGCGCCACCGCCTCCGGCCCGGCTCTGCTGTGCTCGCTGCGGGCCACGGTCGAGCGCACGGAGGACGTACTCCTGCCCCGCACCCCCGGCCTGCACCGGCGCGGCTTCGCGACCGCCGTCGTACGGTTCGGGGGCGCCCGGCTGGGTGTCCTCAGCTGTCACCTGAGCCTGCAGAAGGACGAGCGGTACGAGCAGGGCGGCATGCTTCTCGACCGGCTCGCAGGGATGGGCGTGGAGCACGCGATCGCCGGCGGCGACCTCAACGAGCGCCCGAACGGCCGCACTTTCAAGCGCCTCACCGCCGACCTCCAGGACTGCTGGGAGACCGCCCCCTGGGGCGCGGAGCACACCTTCACCCCCGACGACCCCCGTCGGCGCATCGACGCGATCCTCGCCACGCGGGGCGTCGAGGTGCTGGGCTGCGGCGTGCCCCTCGGCCAGCCAGGGATCACCGAAACCGACCTGAGGGCGGCCACGGACCACCTGCCGGTCCTTGCCGCCCTCAGGGTGCCCGCGAGCTAGTTTCGTCCCGGGCCGGGGCCCAGGGGCCCGGGGGTCAGACGACCGCGCCGCGCCCCGGATCGTCGTCGTCCTCGTCGTCGCCCTTCATGCGCATCACCAGCGTGGCGAAGCCGCCGAGGAAGCCGCCGATACCGAGGGTGGCCAGCCACCAGGTCATGTCCCAGCCGAGCAGGACGGCGAGCAGGAGCAGGACCGGCCCGCCGACCACCGCGAGCCAGGCGAACTTGGCCGTCGCGTCGGCCGCCGGCAGCGGGGGCGGCTCCGGCGGTACGAAGTGGCCCTCGTCGTCCTCGTCGAAGTCGTCCTCGCCCGGCTCCGGCGTCCGGTAGTCGCGCGGTCCGCCGCCGACCCCGGGCGCGAACGCGATGGAGCTGCCCAGCGGCTTGGTGGCGGCAGGCCCGGCCTCGTCGGGGGACTGGTCCGCGGGCTTGTCGGAGCCCTTGTCCGAGCCCTTGTCCACGCTCGTGCCGGAGGGCTTGTCGGAGGGCTTCTCCGGGGGCTTGCCTGCCGACTCGCCGGGAGTGTCGTCCGGCTCGGACTCCAGCAGAACGAGGTCCTCCACCGAGCGGAACGGCCGGGCACCGGGCGGGTCCGGGGGCTCCGCGCCGTACCCCGCGACGATCGCCTGCCACGCGGCGTCCTCGTCGAAGGGCACGTGCTGCTCCTCGCCCGACGCACCCGATCCGTCCGACTCGCCGGGAAGCGCGCCCTTCTCCTCCGGCTCGCGCTCGGAGTCGTGCTCAGCCACCAGCGGCCGTCCCTTCCTGTTGGCCCACCTGTCCCGCACCGGTGGTGTCCTTGCCGGCACCGGGCGCGAGCCGGGCGATGAACGCGTAGCTCTCCTCGAAGATCCGCTCCGCGTCATTGTCCAACGTCGCCACGTGATAGCTCTGTTCCAGCAGGATCTCCGTGACGTCCGTGGACGACACCCGGCTGAGGATGCGCGCGGAGTCGGCCGGCGGCACCACGTGGTCCTCGGGGCTGCGCAGCAGCAGCATCGGCTGGGTCACCTGGGGGAGCTCGCCGTCGACCTGGCGGAAGAAGTTCCGCAGGGAGTGCGCCGCGTGGAGCGGGACCCGGTCGTAGCCGACCTCGACGACGCCCTCCTTCTTGATGTCGCTGGTGAGTCCCTTCGTCGTCCGGACGAGGTGACGGAGTACGGGGAGGGCGTACGCGGACAGGCCGTGCACCTTGTTCCCCGGGTTGACGACCACGATGCCGCGGACGCCGTCCCCGTGCTTCGCGGCCAGCCGGAGGGTGAGCGTACCGCCCATGGAGAGACCGAGGACGAACACCTGGGCACAGCGCTCGCGCAGGGCGCGCAGCTCGCGGTCAACCTCCGCGTACCAGTCCTGCCAGCCGGTGAGCTGCATGTCCTCCCAGCGCGTGCCGTGGCCGGGCAGGAGCGGCAGGGCGACGGTCAGATCGCGCTCGGCGAGGTACTCCGCCCAGGGGCGCAGCGACTGCGGGGAACCGGTGAAGCCGTGGCAGAGGAGGACACCGACCTCCCCGCCCTCGTGGCGGTACGGCTCGGCTTCAGGACGGACCGGCACGTCGGTCTCCTGTTCGGTGAGGTGAGGACCGGGAACAACAGCAGGAAAAGCAACAACAGCAGGACAGGCCTCGGGACCCCACGGACCTCACGTCTGAGGTCGGCGGGCTTCGAGGTGTACTTCACCGTACGCGACCGCACTGACACCGACCAGGCCCTTCGGCCACTCGGCCCGGAGGCCCGTCGGGGCCTTTGACGGTGCTCCGGGTTAAGGTCTGATCGACAGACACAGGAGGCACTCGGTTGTTGTACGGCGCGATGAAGGTTTCCGTCGGAGGGCCGCTGAAGCTCGTCTTCAGGCCCTGGGTGGAGGGCCTGGAGAACGTTCCGGCCGAGGGTCCCGCGATCCTGGCGAGCAACCACCTGTCCTTCTCGGACTCGTTCTTCCTGCCCGCGGTCCTCGACCGCAAGGTCACGTTCATCGCGAAGGCCGAGTACTTCACGACGCCCGGCGTCAAGGGCCGGATGACGGCGGCCTTCTTCAAGGGCGTCGGCCAGCTCCCCGTGGACCGCTCCGGCGCGCGCGGCGCGGGTGAGGCGGCGATCAGGAGCGGTATCGAGGTCCTGGAGCGCGGCGAGCTGTTCGGTATCTACCCGGAGGGCACCCGTTCGCCCGACGGCCGCCTCTACCGGGGCAAGCCGGGCGGCCTCGCGCGCGTGGCGCTCGCCACCGGCGCCCCTGTCATCCCGGTCGCCATGATCGACACGGAGAAGATCCAGCCGCCGGGAAAGGTCATGCCCAAGCTGATGAGGCCGGGCATCCGCATCGGCGAGCCCCTGGACTTCCGCCGGTACCAGGGCATGGAGCACGATCGTTTCGTGCTCCGCGCGGTGACCGACGAGGTCATGTACGAAATCATGAAGCTCTCCGGCCAGGAGTACGTCGACATCTACGCGACCGCCGCCAAGCGGCAGATCGCGGAGGCGGCGAAGGCGGAGAAACAGGCCGACAAGGCCGCGAAGGCGGCGCTGGCCAAGGCCGAGAAGGACCAGGCGGAGAAGGAACGGTCCGAGCGGGAACGGTCCGAGCGGGAACGGTCCGAGAACGAGCGGTCCGAGAACGAGCGGTCCGAGAGCGAACAGGCGGAGCGGGAGCACGGGTCCGGCTCCTAGACAGACCCATCCACCAGGGGTGGGGTGGGCAGCGAGCCGTGGGGGGACATGCCCAAGCGCGAGAGAGTCATGAGAATGTCGGTCGAGCAGCCGCTGTGGCGTGCCCTGACCGGCTACCGCATCCTGACGATGCTGTACGCGATCGGCCTCTACATCAGCGCCAACGACGAGTTCGCCCGCCCCTGGGTGGCCGTCGCCTACTACGCGGTGCTCGTCGTGTGGACACTGGCCACCCTCCCCAGGGTCGCGAACGCGGCCAGCTGCACCAAGCGGTTCCTCGCCGTCGACCTCACCATCGCGCTCGTCGGCATCCTGCTCACCCGCGTCGCCGACGCACCAGGGCGGATCGAGGCCGGCGGCCCGACGCTGCCGTCGATCTGGACCGCGGGTGCCGTCCTGGCCTTCGCCATCAAGGGCGGCTGGCGCTGGGCGGCCTTCGCCTCCACGCTCGTGGCCGCCGTCAACATCGTCGAGCGCGGTGCCCCGACCCGCGACACCATCCACAACGTGGTGCTCGTCTGGGTCGCCTCCATCGCCATCGGCTACGTCGTCGAGGTCGCCCGCGCCTCCGAGCGCACCCTCGCCCGCGCCCTGGAGATCGAGGCCGCGACCCGCGAGCGGGAGCGGCTGGCCCGCGACATCCACGACAGCGTGCTCCAGGTCCTCGCCATGGTGCAGCGGCGCGGCACCGCGCTCGGCGGCGAGGCCGCGGAACTGGGCCGGATGGCGGGCGAGCAGGAGGTCGCCCTGCGCACCCTGGTCTCTGGCGGGCTCGTTCCCGTCTCACGCGTCTCGGAGGACGCGGCCCAGGGAGCGGTCGTACGGGCGGTGGAGGAGCCGGACGGCCCGGACGGCCATGACGGCCCGGACTCGCCGGACGGGAAGGCGAACCCGGTCGACCTGCGCGCCCTCCTCGCTCCGTACGCCGGCTCCAAGGTCACCCTCTCCGAGCCCGGTGCCCCCGTGGAGCTCGCCCCGCTCACCGCGCGCGAGCTGGCCGCCGCTGTCGGTGCCGCCCTGGACAATGTCCGCAAGCACGCCGGTGACAGTGCCCGCGCCTGGATCCTGGTGGAGGACGAGCCGGACGAGGTGATCGTGACCGTACGGGACGATGGCCCCGGCATCCCGGAGGGACGGCTCGCCCAGGCCGAGGGCGAGGGCCGGCTCGGTGTGGCGCTGTCCATCCGGGGGCGGCTGCGTGACATCGGCGGCACGGCGGACCTGATCTCGGTCGCGGGACAGGGCACGGAAGTCGAACTGAAGGTACCCAGGGCCCCGCAGGGCCCGAAGGACGCACGGGGGAAGGCGGAGAAGCGGTGACGGAGAGCAGCGGGACGACGGCGGGGACGCGGACGCAGGGAGCGCCGGGAGCGCCGGAAGAAGATCCTCAGCAGGGCTCGATCAAGGTCATGGTGGTCGACGACCACCCCATGTGGCGTGACGCCGTCGCCCGCGACCTGGCCGAGTCCGGCTTCGACGTGGTCGCCACGGCGGGCGACGGCGAACAGGCGGTACGCCGCGCCCAGGCCGCCGCGCCTGACGTCCTCGTCCTGGATCTGAACCTGCCGGCCAAGCCCGGGGTGCAGGTGTGCAAGGAACTGGTGGGCGCGAACCCGGCGCTGCGCGTTCTCGTCCTCTCGGCCAGTGGTGAGCACGCGGACGTCCTGGAGGCCGTGAAGTCCGGGGCGACCGGCTATCTCCTGAAGTCGGCCTCCACCGAGGAGCTGATCGACGCGGTGCGCCGCACGGCCGTCGGTGACCCCGTGTTCACGCCCGGCCTCGCGGGCCTGGTCCTCGGCGAGTACCGCCGCCTCGCCTCGGAACCGGATCCCGCCCTGGCCGCGGGAGCGGAGGCCGACAGGCCCAGGGCCCCGCAGCTCACCGAGCGCGAGACCGAGGTGCTCCGGCTGGTCGCCAAGGGCCTGAGCTACAAGCAGATCGCCGAACGCCTGGTCATCTCGCACCGCACGGTCCAGAACCACGTGCAGAACACCCTCGGCAAGCTCCAGTTGCACAACCGCGTGGAGCTGGTCCGCTATGCCATAGAGCGGGGCCTCGACGAGGCGTAAACAGTCCGATACGCCCGGACGAGTGATCCCAAGTTGATCAACTCACCCACAATTCACCGGAATTGACCTTCCGCCCCATACTGAAGTGACCTGGATCACTATTAGCGTGACTGACGTCATGCAGTGCAGGGCGAAGGGACATTTCCATGCGGGTCGGAGTACTGACCGGAGGCGGCGACTGCCCCGGGCTCAACGCCGTCATCCGGGGCATCGTCCGCAAGGGCGTGCAGGAGTACGGCTATGACTTCGTCGGCTTCCGGGACGGCTGGCGGGGTCCGCTCGAGAACGACAGCGTGCGGCTCGACATCCCCGCGGTGCGCGGCATCCTGCCGCGCGGCGGCACCATCCTCGGCTCCTCGCGGACCAACCCCCTCAAGCAGGAGGACGGCATCCGCAGGATCAAGGAGAACCTCGCCAAGCAGGAGGTCGAGGCGCTCGTCGCGATCGGTGGCGAGGACACCCTGGGGGTGGCCGCGCGCCTCACGGACGAGTACGGCGTCCCTGTGGTCGGCGTCCCGAAGACGATCGACAACGACCTCTCGGCCACGGACTACACCTTCGGTTTCGACACCGCGGTCGGCATCGCCACGGAGGCGATCGACCGCCTCCACACCACGGCGGAGTCGCACATGCGGGTTCTGGTGGTGGAGGTGATGGGCCGGCACGCCGGCTGGATCGCCCTGCACTCGGGCCTCGCGGGCGGCGCGAACGTCATCCTCATCCCCGAGCAGCGGTTCGACGTCGACCAGGTCTGTGCGTGGGTGACCTCGCGCTTCCGGGCCTCCTACGCGCCGATCGTGGTCGTGGCGGAAGGGGCCATGCCCAAGGACGGTGACATGGTCCTGAAGGACGAGTCCCTCGACTCCTTCGGTCATGTCCGTCTCTCCGGTGTCGGTGAGTGGCTGGCCAAGGAGGTCGAGAGGCGTACGGGCAAGGAGGCGCGTACGACGGTGCTCGGGCATGTCCAGCGGGGTGGCACTCCCAGCGCCTTCGACCGCTGGCTGGCCACACGCTTCGGGCTGCACGCCATCGAGGCCGTGCGGGACGGGGACTTCGGCAAGATGGTCGCGCTGCGGGGGACCGATATCGTCCGTGTCCCCATCGCCGATGCCACGGCCCGACTGAAGACGGTCGACCCGAAGCTGTACGAGGAGGTAGGCGTCTTCTTCGGCTGACCCCTTTCACTTATAAC
>NZ_VJZC01000520.1 GCF_009377185.1 Streptomyces spongiae | reverse complement strand
GGCGACTGCTCCGGGCTCGTCTCCTGACCGTCGTCAGACAGGTGCCGGCCGTCGTCAGGCAGGTGTGGCCGTCGCCAGGCGCAGCATCACCTTGCTGCTGGAGCTGCTCGGGTCGGCGGCGACCGCGAGGGCCAGCTCGGCCTGGTCCAGCGGGAAGCGGTGGCTGATGACCGGGGAGACATCCAGACCGTCGCGCAGGGCGACGAGGGCGTCATCGATCTCGTCCACGAAGCGGTACGAACCGATCCAGGTGATCTCGCGGGTGACCAGGTCGCCCAGGACGGAGGGCTCGGCCGTCCCGGGCAGGTTGCCGACCTGGACGAGGGTGCCGCCGCGTGCGGTGGCCCGCAGCACCGGTCCCAGGGCGGCAGGCGCCCCGGACGCCTCGAAGACGACGTCGACGTCCTGCGGCAGCTCTTCGCCGCCAGAGACGGAGACCACCGCGTCCGCGCCCATGCGCCGTGCCACGGAGAGCGACGACGTGGAGAGATCGGCGGCGATCACCGTACGCGCTCCGCGGTACTTGGCGGCGGCGACGACCAGGGAGCCGATCGGTCCCGCGCCGTTGACCAGGACGGTCCGCCCCCGCAGATCGCGCACCCGGCCGACGGCGTGCAGAGCGACCGCCAGGGGTTCGGCCAGCGCGCCCGCCTCGGTGTCCACGCCGTCGGGAAGCGGGCGGACCTGCCCCGCGGGTACGGTCCTGAATTCGCTGAACCCGCCGTCGGTGTGCGGGGTGAGGGCCGCCGAGCCGAAGTAGCGGACTCGGGGGTGCAGATTGGTGCGTCCGGCGAGCCGCTCCGGCAGGAGGTCGCCGCCCTCGGGACGGGCCGGGTGGACCGTCACCGGCTGCCCCTCCGACAGCCCGGTGACCTCCGCCCCCAGGGCTGCGATCCGGCCGGCGACCTCGTGGCCGAGGACCAGGGGGTGGGCGAGTGCCGCGGTGCCGGAGGCGCCCTTCTTCCAGTACGAGATGTCGGATCCGCAGATGCCGCCCCACTCCATGGCGAGCAGCACCTCGTCCCGTGCCGGCTCCGGCCGGGGCCGCTCGTCGATCCTGACGTCGCCCGCGCCGTGTACGACGACGGCTTTCATATGACTCCTGTGACTCGAAGACTTCCGGGACTTCCGGGACTTCCGGGACTTGCGGTGACTCGTATGACTCCCGTGGCTCAGACGGCGTCCTCCAACCGCACCAGGTCACGGCCGCGCGTCTCGGGCGAGAGGAGCGCACCGGCGAGGGTGATCAGGGAGTAGACGACGAGCATCGCCGCGATGGGCCACCAGCTGCCGGTGGCGGCGGTCAGGCTCGCCGCGAGGACCGGGCCGATGGCGGTGGCGAGGACACCGCCGATCTCCTTGGCCAGCGCGAGCTGGGTGAACCGGGTGCGCGCGCCGAAGAGTTCGGCCATGGTCACGCTCTCCAGCGCGAACAGGCCGAGGACGCCGACGTTCAGGCCCAGCACCATGCCCAGCATCAGAGCGGGGGTGCTGTCGGACGTGATCAGCAACATCACCGGGAAGGCGAGGGCGACGGTGAGCACGGTGAGCGTCACGTACATCGTGCGCCGTCCGAACCGGTCGCCCAGCATGCCCACGGCAGGCACGGTGAGGAAGCCGAGGAGCGATCCGTACACGATGGCGTCCGTGGGGACGGAGCGTCCGGCCGAGAGGTTGGTGGCGATGTAGCCGACGAGGAACGTCTGGACCAGTCCGGAGTTGCCGGCCTGGCCGAAGCGCAGGGCCAGTGCGAGGAAGAACGCCTTGCCCTTGCGCTGCTTCATGCCGGCCTCCAGCAGGCCGGTGTCGGCCCGGCCGTCCTCGGAGAGCGCCGACTCGACCTCGCGCCGCGTCATCGCCACGCCGTCCACGACGTCGGGGCGCTCCTCGAACACCGGGCTCTCCTTGAGGTTGCGGCGCAGCCACACGGCGAACAGCAGCAGGACGAAGCTCATCAGGAAGGGCAGGCGCCACCCCCAGGACAGCAGTTGCTCCTCGCTGAGCACGGCGAGCAGGATCGCCCACACCCCCGAGGCGGCGAGCGTCCCCGAGTTGGTGCCCAGCGACACCAGCGAGGAGATCAGGCCGCGCCGCTTGGAGGGGGCGTACTCGGCGAGCATCACGGTGGCACCGGCGATCTCCGCGCCGGCCCCGAAGCCCTGGGCGAGCCGGAGCACGACGAGCAGGACCGGCGCCATGATGCCGATCGACGCGTAGGTGGGCAGGACACCGATGAGGGTGGTCGAGGCGCCCATCAGCAGGATGGTGATCGTCAGGACCTTCTTGCGGCCGAGCCGGTCTCCCATCCGGCCGAAGTACACCGCGCCGGCGAGCCGGGCGACGTAGCCGACACCGTACGTGGCCATCGCGGCGATGAGACCGATCGCCGGACTGACGTCAGGGAAGAAGATCTTGTTGAAGACGATCGCCGCCGCCAGCGAGTACAGCTGGAAGTCCATGAACTCCATGGCCGTACCCAGCCAGCCGGACACGGCGGCCTTGGTGAGATCACTGGTGGTGCGTCGTACGGCGGTGGATGGCTCCGCCGTGGTGGTGCTGTCCTTCATCGTGAACTCCGTTGTTCGTGCGGTGGGGACGGTGCGGCAGGACGCCGGTCGGACTGCTGGTGCTGCCGACCCGCGTCAGATGTCGACGTGGCCGGCCTGCAGAGCGGGGAGATGCCGGGCCACGGCGGCGGTGAGAGCGGTGTCGTCCGCGAGGTCGGGTGCGCCGACGGTCGTCAGGAGCGCGCGGACACTGTCCGGCGGCGCCGCGCCGGTACGCCAGCACGCGGCGAGTGCCTCCCGCGCGGGATCGGTGACGCCGTGGCCCTGAGCATCGGGCCTGGTGGTGTGTGCCCAGCCCGCGAGGGCGAGTTCGAGCACCGGGGTGGACACCCCGCTCTCGCGCAGCGACCGCAGCGCCGGCAGCCAGCGCTCGGTGATCTTCAGCGATCCGTCCGACGCGATCTGCCGCAGCAGGTGCCGCATGGCCGTGTTGCCGAAGCGGGCGACGAGGTCGTCGGCGTACCGGACCGGATCCGGACCGCCGGCGGGCAGGGTGGGCGCGACCTCGGCGCACAGCGCCCGCACCAGCCGCTCGCCCCAGTCACAGGCCATGGTGTCGGCGATGGTGGCGCAGCCCGCGGCGAGGCCGAGGAAGGCGAGTGCCGAGTGCGAGCCGTTGAGCAGCCGCAGCTTGGTGAGCTGGTAGGGCGCGACATCGGGGACGAGGAGGGCGCCGTCGAGCTCCCACGGAGGGCGCGGGGCGGCGAAGCGGTCCTCCAGGACCCACTGCCGGTACGGCTCCCCGCTCACGGGCAGCGCGTCGTCGACGCCCAGCGCGGTGGCCGTCGCCGTCACGTCGGCGGCGGTGGTGGCGGGGACGATCCGGTCCACGACCGTGTCGGGGAACGCCACGCACCGGTCCATCAGCTCCAGCACCCGCTCGCGGTCCGGCCATCCCGACGCGCGGACGACGTCACGCACGACCCGGCCCAGTACGGCGCCGTTGTCCGCCATGTTGTCGCAGGACACGACACTGATCGGGGCCGCGCCGGAGCGCATCCGCGCGGCCAGCCCGGCGGCCAGCCGTCCGACCACCGTGGTCTCCAGGGCGGGAACCACCGTGTCCAGGCCGCCGGTCCGGGCCGACCGGTGGTAGCCCTTCTCCGTGATGGTGAGCGTCACCACGGTGGTCTCCGGGTCGGCGAGCAGGGCGTCGACGGCCGCGGTGTCCCGCCCCAGGGCGTAGGCGCCGGTGAGCGACCCGACGACCCGTGGGGCGCCGCCCTCGGGGTGGCGTTCCGTCACCGAGTACAGGCAGTCCTGCGCGCGCAGGGCGTCCACGGTCGCCGCCGAGCGGGGCGCGACCGCGGCGATGCCCCAGGGCTCGCCCGACCGGGCGGCAGCGTTCTCCGTGTAGACGGCCTGGTGCGCCCGGTGGAAGGCGCCGATGCCGAAGTGGACGACACGGGGGCGGAGTTCGGCGGGATCGACTACGGGACGCGAGCCGGGCGCGAGTCCCCGCAGCGCCTGCCGGTTCAGGGGCGTCACGGCGCTCACCAGTCGTGCACCGAGCCGTCGAGGCGCCGCGCGACCGGCAGATAGCGCCGCTGGTACGGGAAGCGTTCGGCCGCCTTCTCGTCGTACTCCACTCCGAGGCCGGGCTCGTCGGAGGGATGCAGCATCCCGTCGGCGAAGGTGACACCCGTCCGGAACACCTCGGCGGCCTCGTCCGGGTGGCCCATGTGCTCCTGGATGCCGAAGTTCGGCACGGCGATGTCGAGGTGCACGGCGGCGGCCATGCTGACGGGGGAGAGGTCGGTGGCGCCGTGCGAACCGGTCCGGACCTGGTACAGCGCGGCGAGGTCGAAGATCCGGCGCAGATGCGTGATGCCGCCCGCGTGGACGACGGTGGTGCGCACGTAGTCGATGAGCTGCTCGGTTATCAGGTGCTGGACGTCCCAGATGGTGTTGAGGACCTCGCCGACGGCGATCGGTGTCGTGGTGTGCTGCCGGATGAGCCGGAACGCCTCCTGGTTCTCGGCCGGGGTCGGGTCCTCCATCCAGAACAGCCGGCAGCCCTCGACGCTCTTGCCGAAGCGGGCCGCCTCGATCGGGGTGAGCCGGTGGTGGATGTCGTGCAGGAGGTGGAAGCCGAAGCCGAAGCGCTCACGTACGGCCTCCAGGTACGTCGGCGCGAAGCCGAGGTAGGCCTCGGTGTCCCAGGGCTGTTCGTCGGGCAGGTCGGTCGCCGCCGGTTCGTACAGCTTGCCCTTGCGGACGCCGTACGTGCCGCCGACCTCGGGTACGGCCGCCTGCGCCCGTACCGCCTTGTAGCCCAGCTCCAGGTAGCGCTCGACGTCGTCGAGCAGGGACGGTACGTCGGTGCCGCTGGCGTGCGAGTAGACGAGCACGCCCTCCCGGGACCGCCCGCCGAGGAGCTGGTAGACGGGCAGGCCCGCGGTCTTGCCCTTGATGTCCCACAGGGCGGTGTCGACGGCGGCGATGGCGGTCATGGTGACCGGCCCGCGCCGCCAGTACGCACCGCGGTAGAGGTACTGCCAGATGTCCTCGATCCGCGCCGGATCCCTGCCGATCAGCAGCGGGACGAGGTGGTCCCGCAGGTAGCTCGCCACGGCCAGTTCGCGGCCGTTGAGCGTGGCGTCACCGAGGCCGGTCACTCCGTCCGTGGTGGTGATGCGCAGTGTGACGAACGTGCGCCCGGGGGAGGCGACGAACACCTCGACGCGCTCGATCCTGCTCACTGATGAGCTCTCCTAACGGCAGCGACTGTCGGACAGTACTTGTATACAAGCACCTGTCGCGGAGTGCTGGCAATGCCTGTGCCGAAGCCGTCCCGCAGTTGCGGGGTCCTGCGGCCGTGCGCGGGACGGTCATGATCCCGGCGATACGATGGGCTTATGGCCCAACCGAAACGGCAACGGACCAGTCGGCGCGAGATCTATGTGACGTTGCGTCAGATGGTGCTGACTCTTCAACTCCCGCCGGGTGCCGCGCTGTCGGAGAACGAGCTCGCGGCGTCGCTGGGCGTCAGCCGTACGCCGGTGCGGGAGAGCCTGATCCTCCTGGCCCAGGAGGGCCTCGTGCAGGTCTTCCCGCAGATCGGCTCGTTCGTCTCACGGGTGGACCCGGCCCAGGTCGCCGACGCGCAGTTCCTTCGGGAGGCGGTCGAGCTGGCCGCGCTGGACGACCTGCCCCCGGACCTGGACCCCGCGGTCCTCAAGGAACTGCGCGACAACCTCGAGCGTCAGCAGCGGGAGGGCCTCGGGCTCGAGGAGTTCTTCGACCTGGACGAGGCGTTCCACCAGGGCCTGATGCGGCTGAGCGGACACGGGAACGCCTGGACGACCGTCGCCGCAGCCAAGGGCCACCTGGACCGTGCCCGCCGCCTGGGCCTCTACGAGAACGCGTCGCCCGCCGTGTTCGCCGACCAGCACCGGGAGATCTTCGACGCGGTGGCGGGCGGGGACGTGTCGCTGGCGCGTACGGCGATGCGTACACACCTGCGGGCCGTCTTCAGCGACATCGAACGCATCAGGGCCCACTCGCCCGAGCTGTTCGCCACCGACTCCTCGACGGTGCCGGTGCGGCGCAACGTCGTCGTGTGGGAGTAGCCCCGCCCCGGTTACTCCACGGTTCGGCTACTCCGCGGTTCGGCCCGAGAGGCGTTCCACGCCCCGCAGCAGGGCGGAGTGGTCGAGCGAGCCGTCGCCGTTGGCGCGCGCGGAGGCCATCAGCTGGGCGGTGAGGGAGCCGAGAGGGAGGACGGCACCGGTGGCTCGGGCCGCGTCGGTGACGATGCCCATGTCCTTGTGGTGCAGGTCGATGCGGAAGCCCGGCTTGAAGTCCCGGTTCAGCATGCCGTCCTTCTTGCGGGCCAGGACGGTGGAACCGGCCAGTCCGCCGCCGAGGACCTCCAGTGCGGAGGGCAGGTCGGCGCCCGCCTTCTCCAGGAAGACGACCGCCTCGGCCAGCGCCTGGATGTTGACCGCGACGATGAGCTGGTTGGCGGCCTTGACGGTCTGGCCGGCGCCGTGCGGGCCGACGTGGACGATGGTCGTACCGAGGGCGCCGAAGATCGGCTCGGCCTCGTCGAAGTCGGCCGCGTCACCGCCGACCATGATGGACAGGACGCCCTCGACGGCACCGGCCTCACCACCGGACACCGGGGCGTCCAGGACGCGGACCCCCTTGTCCCCGCCCGCCTCGGCGACCGCGACGGCGGTCTGCGGGCTCACGCTGCTCATGTCGATGAGGAGGGTGCCCGGACGGGCGTGGGCCAGGACGCCGTTCTCCCCGAGGACGACCTCGGTGACCTGAGGATCCGCGGGGAGCATCGTGATGACGACGTCCGCGTCGGCGACGGCGGCCGCGATGCTGTCCGCCCCCTGGCCTCCCGCCTCGACCAGGCGGTCCACCGCCGGGCGGCTCCGGTTGTGTCCGACGACGGTGTGCCCGGCCCGGACGAGGTTGGCGGCCATGGGGGAGCCCATGATGCCGAGGCCGATGAAGGCGATCGTGCGGGACTGGACGGCTGACGTACCCATGTGGTCTGCGTTTCCTTCTGGG
>NZ_VJZC01000519.1 GCF_009377185.1 Streptomyces spongiae | reverse complement strand
AGGCGGGAAGCCTCGGCTCGCGAGCCCCGGGCCTCAGCCGGCCGTGCGGCGGATGCGCCCGCTGTAGCGCTTCTCCAGTGCCAGGTTGCCCTCGAAGCCGCCGGGCACGTTGGCGGAGACGTACACCGGCGGGTGCTCACCGGCGGCGAGCAGCTGTGCGGCGGCCTCGGCGACGGCCATCTGGACCAGCATCACGCCGGTCAGGGTCGACAGCGCGCAGACGGCGCCCCCGCCCGGGAGTTCGAGGAGCGCGTCGCCGCTCGGGGCGGCGTTGTCCAGGACGACGTCGGCGATGTCGGCGAGCTTGCGGCCGCTGGAGTGGGAGGCCGGGACGGAGCGCGTGTGGGACAGCGAGGTGACGGCCAGGACGCGGTGTCCCCGCTCCTTGGCGTGCAGCGCCATCTCGACGATCACGTTGTTGACGCCCGAGTTCGACACGATGACGAACAGGTCCTCGGCCTGCGGCGCGGCGAGGTCGTAGAGCCGGACGGCCACCCCGGCCCTGCGCTCCAGCAGGGGGTCGTCCAGGGCGCTCGGGTCGTCCCCGCCGTAGAGGACGAGATCGGCGATGGACAGCCGGTTGGTGGGGACGAGCCCGCCGGCGCGGCCCGCGACCTCCAGGACGATCGCCTGGGAGTGCCCGGTGCCGAATGCCTGGATGACACCGCCCGAGCGCACGCAGTCGGCGATCAGCTCCGCGGCACGCCGCACCTCGCCGCGGGCCGACTCGGTGATGCGGTCGAGAACGGCCAGGCTCTCGCGCGCGAAGCCCTCGGCGCTGACGGAGTCCACAGAGTCCACGGTCACGCGACGCCTCCAACCGGTGGATTGAACCACCTCAACTACATCTATCGGTGAATCAATAAATCACACGTCTCGCGGCGAGGGCAACGGAGAGTGCACCCCTACCCCACCCTGGTCCTGAATTTCAAACTGTGACTCAGATGGTGGCTGATACATTCGTCATCGTCAGCACACCGCACAACGCGTCACGCACCGCTCAGCACCAAGGAGGCCGGGTACCGCATGCCCCCGACGGACGTCACCACTCTGATCCGTACCGAGCTGCCCCGCCTGGCCGGTTCCCTGCGGAAGGTGGGCGAGCTGATCCTGGAGGATCCCGCCGCCGTCACCCACGTCTCGGCCGCCGAGCTGGGCCGCCGCACCGGCACCTCGCAGGCCACGGTCACCAGGTTCTGCCGCGCCATAGGGCTCGACTCCTACCAGCACCTGCTGATCGAGCTGGCCCAGGAGCGCGGCCGCGGCGAGGTCTCCGACTGGGGCACCGCCGAGATCGGCCCCGACATCTCCCCCGACGACGACCTCGAACGGGTCGTCCAGGTGGTGGGCAGCGCCGACCTGCGCGCGGTGCAGCAGACGATCGACCGGATCGACCTCGACGCCCTGGAGCGCGCGGCCCAGGCCGTGGCCCGCGCCCGCCGCATCGACGTGTACGGCGTGGGCGGCAGCGGCGCCGTGACACAGGAGACGGAGACCCGTCTCTTCCGCATCGGCTGTGCGGTGCGCGGCTGGACCGAGGTGCACGCCGCGGCCACCTCGGCGGCGCTGCTCACCCCGGCCGACGTCGCCATCGGCATCTCGCACTCGGGTGCCACGCGGGAGACGATCGAGCCGTTCGAACTGGCCAAGGAGCGGGGCGCCACGACCGTGGCCCTCACGTCGGACCCGCGCTCGCCGCTCGCCAGGGCCGCCGACATCCGGCTGGTCTCGTCCACGTCGGAGACCAGCTTCCGCACGGGCAGCATCGGCGGCCGGCACTCCGTGCTCGTCCTCATCGACTGCCTCTACGTCCGGGTCGCCCAGCTCTCCTACCAGCGCGCGAGCGCGTCGCTGGCGCTGACCGACCACATCACCCCGCAGCATGCGGTGAAGTCCCGCCGCAGCCGCGCATAACGGGCACCCCACCGAAGCCGCCCCGCCCGCGCGAGGCGGCTTTTCGATGCCCGGAACTGCATGGATGAACCACCAATCACGACGACGAGTGGTTGTTTGAACCATCCTTCCAGTGCCAGGATGGGGCTCCGCCGAGCCTTCGTAGGAGACCCATGCGCGTCACCTCAGTCGAGTCGACCGAGTTGTTCGTCGGCACCCCCGAGCAGCCGCACCAGGTGCTGGTGGCCGAGGTGGGCCACGAGCCGGGACGGACGGTCCGCCTCACCGCCACCGGCCCGGGGAGCGTGCGCGGCGTCGGGGAGACGACGGCCACCGTGGGCGACGACGGCACCGTACGCGCCGAGATACCCATGACCGGCGACCTCGTCCCCGGCGAGCGGCACCACGTCACGGTCACCGTGGAGGACACCGGCGATCCGGAGCAGCGGGCCCAGGGCGGCGGGGACTTCGTGGTCGCCGAACCGGGCTGGACCATGTTCATGGTCAGCCACTTCCACTACGACCCCGTCTGGTGGAACACCCAGGGCGCGTACACGGAGACCTGGGACGTCGCCGACGACCCGGCCACCAGCGGGCTCCCGGCCCGTACGTTCGACTCGCGCGGCCAGTCCGGCATGAGCCTGGTCCGCGCCCACTGCGACCTGGCGCGGCGCGACCCGGCGTACACCTTCGTGCTCGCGGAGGTCGACTACCTCAAGCCGTACTGGGACGCCTTCCCCGAGGAGCGGGCCTTCCTGCGCCAACTGCTGCGCACCGGCCGCGTCGAGATCATGGGCGGCACCTACAACGAGCCCAACACCAACCTGACCGGCGCCGAGGCGACCGTACGCAACGCGGTGTACGGGGACGGCTTCCAACGCGCGATCCTCGGGGCCTCGCCCGAAACGGCCTGGCAGCTGGACGCGTTCGGGCACGACCCGCAGTTCCCGGGGCTCATGGCGGACGCGGGGATCTCCTCCAGCTCCTGGGCGCGCGGGCCGTTCCACCAGTGGGGGCCCACCCTCTCCGTGTTCGGCGAGGAGCCGCGGGATCCCAACCGGATGCAGTTCCCGGCCGAGTTCAGCTGGATCGCCCCGTCCGGGCGCGGCCTGCTGACCGCCTACATGGTCAACCACTACGGCGCCGGCTGGGCCATCGACAACGCGCCGACCCTGCCCGAGGCCGAGGCCGCCGCGTTCAAGCTGTTCAAGGGCCTCAAGCAGGTCGCGCTCACCCGCAACGTGCTGCTCCCGGTCGGCGGGGACTACGCGCCGCCGTGCCGTTGGGTGATGGCCATCCACCGGGACTGGAACGCCCGCTACGTCTGGCCGCGCTTCATCAGTGCCGTACCGCGCGACTTCTTCGCCGCCGTACGGGCCGAGTTGGAGGCCGAGGGACGCAGGGCCTCGCCCCAGACACGGGACATGAACCCGGTCTACACCGGCAAGGACGTCTCGTACATCGACACCAAGCAGGCCCAGCGGTACGGAGAGTCGCTGCTCGCCGACGCCGAGGCCTGGGCGACGCTCGCCTCGCTCGTCACGGGCCGGCCGTATCCGGACGCCGCGCTCGACAAAGCGTGGCGGCAGCTGATCTACGGCGCCCACCACGACGCCATCACCGGCTCCGAGTCCGACCAGGTCTACATCGATCTGCTCACCGGCTGGCGGGAGTTGTACGACCTCGCCGAGACCGTGCACGCCGACGCCACCCAGGCCCTCGCCGCCCATGTCACCCCGCTGCCCGGCGGCACCCCCGACCTCGTCGTCCTCAACTCCTCGACCTGGCCGCGCCGGGACGTGGTGACCGTCGAGGACCGGGGCCTGGTCCCGCTCGACGACAGCACCGGGCTCCCTCTCCCCGCCGTGCACGACGAGGACGGCCGGCTCCGCGTCGTCGTACCGGACGTGCCCGGCGTCGGCCTCAAGACCCTCCCCCTGGCCGAGGGTTCGGTGTCGGGGTGGACGCCGCGCGACGGTACGACGATCCGCAACGCGTTCTACGAGGTGACCGTCGACCCCGCGCGCGGCGGCGCCGTCAGCGGCCTGCGCTCGCTCCGGGACGGCGGACGCGAACTGCTGCGCCCCGGGGACGTCGGCAACGAACTCGTCGTCCAGGAGGAGTACTCGCGGCATCCGCGTTTCGGCGAGGGGCCCTGGCACCTGACCCCGACCGGCACCACGGTGGCTCGCAGCCGCGATGTGACGGCGTCCGTGACGGTGGAGGACTCCCCGGCCGGCTCCCGCGTCACCGTCACCGCCGACCTCGGCCTGTTCCGCTACACCCAGCGGCTGATCCTGTGGGACGGCGTCGACCGGCTCGACGTGACGACCACCGTCGACGGGTACGACGGTGCCGACCGGCTGATCCGGGTGCGGTGGCCGTCCTCCGTGCAGGGCGGGCTGCCGGTGCACGAGGTGGCCGACGCGGTCATCGGGCGCGGTTTCGGGTTCGTGGAGGTGGACAGCGAGCGGTTCCCGTGGACGCTCGACAACCCGGCCAACACGTGGTTCGGGCTCGGATCCACCGCGCGGGTCGCGGTCCACGACGACTCCGGGGCTCTCCTCGGGCACCGCTCCATGGGAGTCGCCGAACTCGTGTACGCGGACTGGGACGACGCCGGAGAGCTGGGCACCCCGCTCGCTGCGGCCCTAGTGCGCGCGGGCGTCACCGCGACCTCGACCATCGCCGGCGGGCAGCGCTACGGCGACCTCGAAGTCGACTCCAACCTCCCCGACATCCGTATCGCCGTCGGCGCGCCCGAGCGCAACTCCCTGGTCGCCGAGGCCCTCGGCTGGGATCCGGCGGCCGGGCGTGAGCTCAGGCGGCAACTTGCCGAGCGGGGGGTGGCGGCCGTGTGGGTCGCTCCTCGTGCCTCGCTGCGGGAGGAGTGGGTGCCGGGCGCCGACCTGCGCGACCTGGAGCGGCTGCCGCTGCTGGTCGTGGCAGGCGCCCGACCGGAGGACGACGCGAAAGCCGTGGACGCGCTGATCGCCGACCTCGACGACGCGACCGTCACGGCCACGGCGGCGGGCGGCGGCGAGGCGCTGCCGCCGGGCGACGCCTGGGACGGGCGGAGCTTCGCCGTCCTCAACCGGGGCACGCCCGGCTGCGTGGTCACGGCCTCCGGCGACCTCTACATGTCCCTGATGCGCTCCTGCACCGGCTGGCCGTCGGGCATCTGGGTCGACCCGCCGCGCCGCACCACCCCGGACGGCTCGGGTTTCCAGCTCCAGCGCTGGTCGCACACCTTCGAGTACGCCGTCGTCGCGGGCGAGGGCGACTGGCGGGACCTCGGACTGCCCGCGCGTGGACACGAGTTCAACCACCGGCTCACCGCGCGGCTGCGCACGGGCGGCGAGGCGGCGCTGCTGCCGAGGACGACGACCCTGCTGGGCCTGGAACCCGCCGGCGAGGTCCTCCTCGATGCCCTCAAGCCCGTCGGCTCCCCGCTCGCCCGGGGCAGCGTGGCACCCGCCGACCCGGCGAACGGCGTCGTCGTACGGATGCACGAGGTGAACGGACGGCCGGTGCGAGCACACATCCACGGACCGCGCGTGCACGGACCGGGCGTCCACGGACCGCGCGCATGGACGGAGGGCGTCCGCGCCGACGTCCTGGAGACGCCCGGGGAGCCCCTCCCCCTCTCCCCGGGTACTGGCGGCGGCCTCGAAGCCGACCTGACCGGCTTCGAGGTCGCCACCATCCTGGCAACGCCCGATCGCGCACGGCACTGCGACGGCCCCGGCGTCGCCGCCCACGAACCCGCCCAGCCCGTCCACACCCGCTACTGGCTGCACAACTCCGGTCCCGCCCCGCGCGGCAATCTGCCGGTCGCGGTCTACCTGTCACCAACAACGATCACCGCGACGGACGGGGAGCCCGTCACCGCGACCGTCCGCGTGAGCTCGGAGCTCACCGACGCGCCGGTGTCCGGCACGGTGGCCCTCGCGGCGCCCCCCGGCTGGTCCGTCGAGCCCGCCCGACTGCCGTACGCGCTGGGCCCGGGCGGATTCACCCTCGCCGAGGTGACGGTGACGCCCCCTCCCGGGGCAGCGCCCGGCCGGCACTGGCTCGCCGCACACCTGGACCACGGCGGTCAGACGTACGAGGACGTGGTCGCGCTCGACGTGCCGGGTGCCGTACCGGAGGGCGAGCCGGACGGGCGTACCGGGCCCACCCTCGTGACCGGACTCGGCACCGAGCGGGTCACCGTGCGCCGGGGTGAGCGCGTCCGGGTCCCGGTGACCGTACGGAACACCACCCGGGGGCCGGTGGGCGGCACGCTGTGGGCGGTGTCGTCGTGGGGCACGTGGGAGGGCGTGGCTCCGGGCTGCCAGGGGTTCACGGTGGCCCCCGGGGAGCGCGCCGAGTGCGTGATCGAGGTGGACGGCGACGCGGTGCCGCCGGGGTCCTACTGGCTGATGGCGAAGGTGGCGTGGCACGGCAACGTCGCCTACACGGAGACCGTCGTACTGGAGGTGACCCCATGACCGGGCCCGCCGCGCCGCACGCCCACCCGCACACCCACGCCCACCCGGGCGCCGCCGCCCTCGTCCACGGAGAGCCGGTCACACGGGCCCGGGTGGACGCCTTCCTGAGGATCGTCCCCCCACGCGACCGCGAGACCCGTCCCGACGCCGTCGCCCGGGCCGAGCGCCAGCGGCGACGCTGGGCGACACAGGTGGTGGTCGCGGACGAGTTGGCCCGCCGCGCCTGCATCGCACGGGGACTGCGACCACCACCTGTGTCGGAGGTGGCGCCGTCCGGTGTCCTCGCCGTGGCGGAGGCGGACGTCGCCGACCTGGGCAGCATCGTCGCGGCGGTGCTCGCCCACTCCCCCGCCGCACGCGTCCTGTTGGACGGTTTCGAGGACGAGCAGGAGATCCCCGAGGAGGCGGTACGGGACTACTACGACCGCAACCGCGACCGCTTCCTCACCCAGGAGGCGCTCAGGCGCGGCGTCGACCCCTTCGACGAGCCGACCCAGGCCGACGTGCTGCCGTACGAACGGGCCCGAGAGGGCATCGAACGCGAGCTGCGACGAGCGGCGGGCCATCGGTCCTTCTTCGCCTGGCTGGACCAGGCCCGCACCAACGTGGTGTACACCCCCGGCCACGAACACCCCGGCGACCCCTCCCACCCGGACCACGAACACCGACACTGACGAGTCAACCTTCCAGCGACCCTTCAGGCTTCCGGCAACCCTTCAGGCTTCCGGCGACCGTTCAGCCCTCCGCCTAGCAC
>NZ_VJZC01000518.1 GCF_009377185.1 Streptomyces spongiae | reverse complement strand
CCCCTCACCCTCAAATCCGGAACCTCCTGGTCGGACACCTGGCAGCGCTGCCTCGCCGTAGCCCCCGAGGCATTCCGGGACGACCGCGTCCTCAACCTCTGGGGCGCCGCCTGGCAGACGGACGGCCGGGCGCTCCCCGCCACCAGCCCCGTCGACGGCAGCCCCATCGCGGGCCCGCCCCGCCTCGACGCCGCCACCGCTCACCAGGCCGTACGCGCCTCACTCGACCAGCACCGCGCCTGGCGCCACGTCCCCCTCGACGAACGCCGCGCCCGCGTCGCCGCCACCCTCGACACCCTCACCCAGCACCGCGAACTGCTCGCCCTCCTCCTCGTGTGGGAGATCGGCAAACCCTGGCGGCTCGCGCAGGCCGACGTGGACCGGGCCATCGACGGCGTGCGCTGGTACGTCGACGGCATCGCGCCCATGGTCGCGGGCCGCGCCCCGCTGGACGGCCCGGTGTCCAACATCGCGAGCTGGAACTATCCGATGAGCGTGCTCGTTCACGCAATGCTGGTACAGGCACTGGCCGGCAACGCGGTCATCGCCAAGACCCCGACCGACGGCGGTGTCGCCTGCCTCACCCTGGCCAGTGCGCTCGCCGCGCGCGAAGGGATACCCGTCACCCTCGTCAGCGGCAGCGGAGGCGAGCTGTCCGAAGCGCTGGTGCGGGCGCCCGAGATCGGCTGCGTCTCTTTCGTAGGCGGACGCGACACGGGCGCCGCGGTCGCCACGGCCGTCGCCGACCTCGGCAAACGACATGTACTCGAACAGGAGGGACTGAACACCTGGGGCATCTGGAACCACACGGACTGGGACACGCTCTCGGCCGTCATCCCCAAACTCTTCGACTACGGCAAGCAGCGCTGCACGGCCTACCCGCGCTTCGTCGTCCAGCGCGCGGTGTTCGACGAGTTCCTGGCGGCCTACCTCCCGGCGGTTCGCACACTGAGGGTCGGCCATCCGCTGGCGGTGGAGCACCCCGAGGACCGCTACCCGGCGCTGGACTTCGGGCCCGTCATCAACGCGGCCAAGGCCAAGGAGCTGACCGACCAGGTCGCCGAGGCCGTGGACCGCGGCGCGATTCCGCTGCATCACGGCAACCCGGCCGACGCCCACTTCCTGCCCGGCCAGGACACGGCGGCATACGTTCAGCCGGTCACACTCCTCAACCCACCGCCGTCCTCGCCACTGCACCACGCGGAACCGTTCGGTCCGGTCGACACCATCGTCCTGGTCGACACGGAGGCCGAGCTGCTCGCTGCCATGAACGCGTCGAACGGCGCCCTGGTCGCCACACTGTCCACGGACGACCAGGCGACGTTCGACCGCCTCGCCCCGCAGATCCGCGCCTTCAAGGTCGGCCACGGCAAGCCTCGCTCCCGTGGCGACCGCGACGAGCTGTTCGGCGGGTTCGGTGCGTCCTGGCGCGGTGCGTTCGTGGGTGGCGAACTGCTCGTCCGCGCGGTGACCCAGGGGCCGGCGGGGGAGCGGCTGCCGGGGAACTTCCCGGAGTACCACCTCATGCCGTGACAGGGCGATGACAACGGGTGCCGTGCGGCTGAGCGAAGGGCGACCGGGCGTGCACCGAATGTGATAACCGCACGTCCGGCAGCCGGCGACCACCCTCCGTGGCCCCGATATGCGGGTGAAAGCCACTCCGAAACCTTGGTATTGTTGTGCCAGTCGCCCCGGGGAAGACCCCCGGCAAGGCGGCAGACACCTCGTCCGGGTGGCGGAATGGCAGACGCGCTAGCTTGAGGTGCTAGTGCCCTTTATCGGGCGTGGGGGTTCAAGTCCCCCCTCGGACACGTACTGTGCGTATACGGATGGCGCCGACTGGATTCCGGTCGGCGCCATCCGCGTTTTATGGGCATGCCAGGGCGCCGGAGCAGGTCGGCCAGTGCTGCCGGGGTGGGCGTGGAATTCGGTGGACGTGATGACGCCGACGGTCGTAGTTTCAGCGCGGTTCCTGCCTGCGTCGGCGCACCGATACCGCCTCTTCGACCCGAAGGAATCCTCGTAGTGGATCTGCCGCGTGCATTCACCATCCGGGAGAGCAGCCATCGCGTCTGCAATCCGTTCACCACCGAGAAACTGGCCCTCCTGGGGCGAGCCATCAGCCCGTCTCCGGGCACGCGCATGCTCGATCTCGCCTGCGGCAAGGGCGAGATGCTGTGCACCTGGGCACGAGACCACGGTGTGTCCGGCACCGGGGTGGACATCAGTACCGTCTTCCTCTCCGCCGCCCGTGCGAGGGCCGCGGAACTGGGTGTGGCCGACAGGATTGGTTTCGTGCACGGCGGCGCGGCGGGGTATGTCGCCGACGATCCCGTCGGCATCGCCGCGTGCGTGGGCGCCACGTGGATCGGGTCCGGCATGCCAGGCACCGTCGAACTGCTGCGGCGAAGCCTCGCCCCCGGCGGCATGATGCTGGTCGGCGAGCCGTACTGGCGTCGCGAGCCCCCGGACCAGGCCACCGTCGAGGCCTGCCACGCGGAACGGAAGGACGACTTCCTCCCGCTGCCGGAACTGCTCCGGCGGTTCGGTGAGCTGGGCTGCGACGTCGTGGAGATGGTGCTGGCCGACCAGGACAGCTGGGACCGGTACGTCGCGGCACAGTGGCTCAACATCCGCCGCTGGCTCGACGCCAACCCCGATGACGAACTGGCCGCCGAGATGCGCGCGGAACTCGCCGCCTCTCCTGTCAAGTACGCCACGTACGAACGCGAATATCTCGGCTGGGGCGTGTTCGTGTTGATGAACCACTGACGCGCCCACCACGGGAAGCTCTCTCCGTTTCTCACTCGCTTTTCCTCTCGTTGACGCCGAAACCTTTGAACGGGATACCGAATTGGGCGAAGAGGAGATCATGAGTGGGCTGTGCTCACATGGAAGTGCGGGGTGGGAAATCCCATCCGGTGAGACCGGTCGCGGAGGTGGAGGCATGACGGTGATGAACCGGGTGCCGAACGTGCAGAGCACCACGGACGGAGAAACGGCCTATCTGGCACAGCTGAAGAAAGCGTCGGCACGTTACGCGCAGAGGACCACGGAACGGGAACGCAACGAAAAAACCCTCGAAGAGCGGGGCGTTCTGTACGCCGACGAACCGGAGCGTGTCGAAAAGCGGCTGGCGCGCCTCGGTGTCGACTGGTCGCTGGCGACAACGATCCAGCAGACTCCGACGGAGCCCGCCAAGACCGCCGGAAGCACCTTGCCGTTGCCGCCGGAGAGTTTCGGCAGCGACATCCTCGGACTGGAACGGCTCATCGGCCGCAACGACCTCATGCCGGCCGCGTTCCTGGTGGAAGGCGCACAGGTCGCCCGCTCCGTGGGGCGGATCACCATCAGCGGACCGGACGGTGGATTCGGAACCGGATTCATGGTGTCGCCCTCACTGCTGCTGACGAACAACCACGTGCTGCGTTCCCATGAGGAAGCAGCCAGAAGCTTCGTCGAATTCAACCTCCAGGCAGGGGCGGACGGCCGTCCCCTCTCCGCCGTTTCCTTCCGGCTGGAGCCCCAGAGGTTTTTCACGACCGACCGGGAGCTGGATTACAGCCTGGTTGCCGTGGCCCCGGACAATGCTGAGGGTGACACGCTCTCCTCGTACGGCTGGCTGGTGCTGAACGGAGCGCAGGGGAAAGCGATCATCGGCGAGTTCGTCAACATCATTCAGCACCCCAGGGGCGAGCCGAAACAGCTGGCCCTCCGTGAGAACGAGATCGTCGACGTGCTGGAACGGTTCCTGCATTACCAGTCGGACACCCAGCAGGGTTCGTCGGGCTCGCCCGTCTTCAACGATCAGTGGGAGGTCGTCGCGCTCCACCACTCGGCCGTTCCCAAGACCGGCGCCGACGGCCAGCCGTTGAGCATCGACGGCACCCCCTGGACTCCTGCCATGGGCGAGAGCCGGTTGGCGTGGAAGGCCAACGAAGGGGTTCGGATCAGCCGCGTCCTGCAAGCCCTGCAGGAGACAACGCTCACGGCTCCCGAAGCTCGGCTGCGGGACGAGATGTTCACCGCGGGCCCCGCCCCCGTGCCGATGGACGGCGCACCCCTGGAACGGCGGTCCTCAGACGGCGCGATGCGCGTCACCACTCCGGTGGAGGTCACGATCACAGTGGGCGCCACCCAGGCCCCCCGGGACCGAGCACAGGCCGGAGCAGGGGCCAGGGCAGGGGCCGGAGCAGAGGCCGGAGCGCTGGATGGGGCACAGGCCGGGGTGCTGGACGGGACACCTGTCGCCGCACCGCAACCGACCCTGCGACCCACGCTGCCCCCGCTCGACGGCGCCTTCGCCGCGGAGCGGGACGTCGACGCCGCCCTGGTCAACTTCCACGTCGGGCAGGAGCGTCCGTACTACGACCGTCAGGCCGACAGCGCGGCACGCGATGCGTACTACCGGGGCATCAGCGTCGAGGACGGCAGAGGACTGCTGAGGAACCGCGGCAGGACACTGGGACAGAACCTCATGGACCTGCTGGAGCGCACCCACACCACCCGGCCCACCTACAAGCCCATGCGGCTGGTCTACCCGTGGGTCGATCTGCACCAGGACGGCCGGCTGCGCAGCATCTACTCCGGCAAGACCTTCACCGCCGAGGAGCTGATACGTGCCGACGCGGCGGTGGCCGCCGCCCGCACGACCCGGATAGGGGAACTCCTGCAGCGCGAGGGCACCACGGGCCCGGACCAGTTGGAGGCCGAGTTCGACGAGCTGGAGGCCGCGCTTCCCTTCAACTGCGAGCACGTCGTGCCGCAGTCCTGGTTCCGCAAGAAGGAACCCATGCGTGGCGATCTGCACCACCTGTTCGCCTGCGAGCCGCAGTGCAACAGCTTCCGCGGCAACTTCCCGTTCTTCGACTTTCCCGGCTTCGAGGAGGCGCAGCGGCAGGACTGCGGGATGCGCGAGGAGGTCGGATTCGAACCCGAGGAGGGCAAGGGCGCGGTCGCCAGAGCGACTCTGTACTTCTTGCTGCGCTACCCGGGGCAGATCGGTGACGGGGAGAACGAACTCCCCGAGGAGCGGCTCGCCACCCTGCTGGCGTGGCACGAAAGCGAGCCCGTGAGCGAGTACGAACAGCACCGCAACGCGGCCATCGCGGAGATACAGGGCAACCGCAACCCTCTCGTCGACCACCCCGAGTGGGCCACGCGGATCGACTTCGCCGGCACCTTCGTCTGACCTGACCTGACCTGACCTGACCTGACCTGATCTGAGGGGAAAGCCCGGAACCACTTCCCGGTTCCGGGCTCAGTCAGCAGCCTCAGACAGCCGTACGTCCCGTGGGCCGCTCGGGCCGCTCCCGGACCACCTCGCCCGCCGCCCTGTCATCCCGCAACCCCAGGAACCGCGGATGACGCAGCATCCCGTCCCGCGTCCACTCGGTGAACGCGATCTGCGCGACCAACTCCGGCTCGGCCCACCGCGGACGCGGCTCGCGGACCCGGTCGACGAAAGGTGACGTCGGCCTGCGCATGCCGTCGAGGAGGCGGTACAGATCCACCAGGGTGCGGTGGTCGAATCCGGTGCCGACCTTGCCCGCGTACCGCAGCCGACCGTCCTCGTAGTAGCCCAGCAGCAGGGCGCCGAACCCGACCCGGCTGCCGGCCGGTTCGGTGAAGCCTCCGATGACGAATTCCTGGCCCCGGGAGCACTTCAGCTTGAGCCAGTCAGGGGAGCGGCGCGTCTGGTAGCGGCTGTCCGCGCGCTTGGCGATCAGGCCCTCCCAACCGCGGTCGCACACGGAGTCCAACAACTCGCCACCGCCCTCGTTGCGGTGCGTCGTCATACGCAGCGGGGCACGGTAGCCGAGGGCACGGCGCAGCAGGGACTTGCGGGTGCGCAGCGGCAGCTGTCTGGTGTCGGCGCCGTCGAGGCGGAGCAGGTCGAAGACGTAGTACGTCACGGCGACCGGGCTGGCCTCGACGTCACGGCGCCGGGTGAGGCCCATCCGCTGCTGGAGGCGGGAGAAGTCGGTGCGGCCGTGCGAGAACGCGACGATCTCCCCGTCGATGGTGAAGTCCTCGCACTCCTGGGCTGCGAGCGCGTCGACGATCTCGGGGTACGTGGCGTTGATGCGGTTGCCCGAGCGGGAGTACAGGCCGACGCGGTCCCCTTCGCGTACGGCCAGCGCGCGGATACCGTCGAGTTTCCGTTCGAAGATCCAGTCGGCGGAGAACTCGCGCCGGCTGCTCAGTGTGGCGAGCATCGGCTCGGAGGCCAGCTCGACTCCCGGGCGGGCCGGGCGCAGCAGTCGCCGCCGGGCATCGGGAAGCGTGGCGAGCAGGCCCGTCGTCATCGGCGTTCACTCCTCCCGGCCGTCGGCCGCCACCTGGGCGAGCGTGCGGCCCGTACGGACGGAACGGGCACGGCGGGGGTCCGGCGTTCCCCGCCCGGACGCACCGGCACCGAGCCCCTTGCGCGCCCTGACCAACAGCCACGCCTCCTCGCCCCTGTCCCTCCCGTCGCGGAACCGCGTCAGCGCGTACTCGCCGTGCAGCTTCGAACCGTTCAGCCGGAACGTCGCATGTCCGTGCTCCAGCGCCTCCTCGAAGGGGACGGGCCGGCCGCGCCGGTCGTGGCTCAGGGGCTCGTACGTGCCGTGGTCCCAGACGATGACGGTTCCGCCGCCGTACTCGCCCTTGGGGATCACGCCCTCGAACTCCTCGTACTCCAGCGGGTGGTCCTCGGTCGGGATGGCCATCCGCTTGTCCCGTGGATCGGCGGACGGGCCCTTCGGGACGGACCAGGACTTCAGTACGTCGCCCACCTGGAGCCGGAAGTCGAAGTGCATCCTGCGCGCGTCGTGGATCTGCACGACGAAACGGGGCTCGTCGCGCCAGGACTCCCCGTGCACCGAACTCGGGGAGGACTCCTCGGGCTCCTCGGTCCGTGTGAAGTCACGCTTGCTCCGGTAGCCCCGAAGCCGGTCGTTCCCACTCACGTCCGGCCGAGTACCCAGCGGGCCGCTCCGAAATCTGTTCACTTACATGAACATCATCTTGCATACGAGACAGAGACTGCCCGAAAATACCCCAAGGCCGTCGATCGAACGGCCGGAGGGCAGGGGTAACAGCGTGATGGGGTGGGACTCGGCGGCGATGCTCGTGATGGCCGGGGTGGGGGCCGGGC
>NZ_VJZC01000517.1 GCF_009377185.1 Streptomyces spongiae | reverse complement strand
GAGTCGTCCGAGAGGGCCGCTACCGGGTCTACGACGCCCCAGCCGATGAAGGGGTTGGGGCCTCGGCCCGGGCGTTGGGCGGTTTCCTCGATGCGGGTGGCGATCTGGTCGGCCTTCCACGTCGGGTGCTTCTGCTTCAGCAGGGCCGCGACGCCCGCGACGTACGGCGCCGCGAAGCTCGTGCCGTCGGCCGTGCACTGGCCGCTCTTCGGGACGGTGGAGACCATGCCGACGCCCGGTGCCGCGACGTCGACGAAGTCGCCGGCCTGTGAGAAGAAGGCGCGCTCGTCGTTGCGGTCGGAGGCCGCCACCGCCAGGACGCCCGGGTAGGAGGCGGGGTACGTGTCCGCCTGGTTGCCGTCGGCTCCGTCGTTGCCCGCTGCCGCCACGACCAGGGCGCCCGAGTTGACGGCGTCTGCCACGGCGCCGGCCAGTCCCGCGTTGTCCTGTTTGTTCGCGGTGTCCGAGGAGATGTTGATGATCTTCGCGCCCTTGGCGACCGCCGCACGGATCGCGTCGGACATGGTCTCCGAGTTGCCTTCCTTCTCCTCCCCGCCCGTGTAGCGGAAGGAGAGGATCTTGGCCTTCGGTGCGATGCCCTCGAAGCCCGTGCCCTTCATCGGTCGGGCGGCGATGATGCCCGCGACCCGCGTTCCGTGGCCCTCGATGTCCTCGGTTCCGTCCCCTTTGCCGACGAAGTCCTTCCCACCGGAGGCCATGGCCTCGCTCAGCTGGGGATTGGAGTCGTCGACGCCGGTGTCGATGACCGCGACCGTGACGCCCTCTCCCGTCGCCTGTTCATGCAGCTGTTCCAGGAGAATCCGCTGGAGCGACCAGGGCGTGGACGGGATGACCTTGCCGCCGAACTCGCACTCCGAGCTGGACGCCAGGCCGAAGTCGACCTTGCCGGGACGACCATGACTTTCGGAACCGTCGGAGTCGGCCAGCGCGGGCGGGGCCGACGCCAGGCAGATACCGGTGACCGCGAGCACGCCAAAAGCCCGCTGCAGTGCGCGGGTTCCACTCACGTGCCGACGCGAACGGGCTGTCAGGCCCCCCATGTTCAGGCCCCCAGGGCTTCCAGGCTTCTTTCGAAGCCGGGTGATGTGTCGTTGGAAAAGTGCGGTGAAGATGCTGCGGAGAATGCGGACATTCCCCGGATTTGTCGTGCGCGGCCCCGGACACGGGCTCGGCCCAGCGGACGCCTTGGCGTCGGCTGGGCCGATCCTGCTCATGTCATGTCCTCGGGTCGCCGACGGGGCTCAGCCCCAGGTGTTGGCGTTGCTCTTCTCAGTGGCCTGGTAGTTCTCGGCGGCGCTCTGCAGCGCCGTGGAGATCTTCAGCAGGGTCTGGTGCAGGTCCTGCGCGGTCTGGTCCCACTCGCGCTGCTTGCGCTGGTAACCCTCCTGCGCCTCACCTTCCCAGGTGCTGGCGACGCGCTTGACCGCGGCCTCGAGGTCGTCGAGCTGCTGCTTGATACGACCGGCAGTCGTCTTCACGTCCGTGGACGCGTTGGTGATCGTTGCGTAATTAACGAGGATCGACATCGTTCATTCCCATCCAGGAAGAGTTGTCAGGAAGTCTGTGGAGACCGATCCAGACCGACAGAGGCCCGTGGGAAGGGGTGAGGGCCGGACGGATCGGCGGAAAGCAGCGTCGGTCTGATGAAACTCAGGCCGACGGCCGCATCGGCTCGATCAGCCGAAGTCCGACATGATCTTGCTGATCTCGGAGTTCTGCTGCTCTTCCGACGCGGAGTAGTTGCTCCGCGTGGAGTCCACGGCTTCCTTGATGTCGTTGAGGATGTCGCTCATCTTCTTCGCGTCCGCGTTCCAGCGCTCCTGCAGCTGGTGGTAGGACTTCGCCGCCTGGCCCTGCCAGCCGCCGGCGATCTGGTCGATCACTCCGTTGAGGCGGCGGATCTCGCTCTGCAGCTGACCGTTCGCGGTGTTGATGTCACCGGAGAGCTTGGTGAGCTCGTCCTCTGTTACCCGGAACTGACCGGCCATGTGAAACCTTCCCCCATGTCGTCGTTGATCCGGGCATCCGTACTGGTGCCCGGAAGCTTCGCACCCTAAGGCGCTGCAAACACTCTATCGTCCGCCTGTCTCACATCGACAGGCAAGAGCAATCAGTTACACGGCTCACACACTTGAGCGATCATCTTGTGACCCAGACGTCGTCTTACAGTCAAGTGCCCGAGCCGCCAAGCCCGTTGGCCGGTCGCCAAGGAGTCCGCCAGGCAGTCCCTCACGAGCTCCTGACCGGCCAAGGACCTCTGGCCGCGTGCCGCGCTGCCCCACTTGCACGGCGGCCAAACCTCACTGGCTCTGCGGCTGCGAAGCGCTGCCCGTGTCCAGCGTCGGGCCCTTCGGGATGAACGTCGCCCACGTCTGCGGCACGTACGCCGGGTTCGAGACCTTCTCGTACCCCAGCCTCGTACGCGCCTTGTCCGTCTCGCTCGCCCCGCTGTCCGACGAGGGGTCCTCCCCCGACGACCCGGACGAAGCACCAGAGGACGAACCGCTGCCGTTCGCCTTCGCCGCCTCGCTGTCGTTGTTCGACGGCAGCGAGTAGCGCAGTCCCGTGTCGGTCAGCAAGTACTGCGCACCGCCGCCGCCCGTGGCGCCCGTGATCTCCTGGAAGAGGAGACCCGAGCCCGACGAGACGTACGCGCTCAGCGAGTCGGCGATGACCTTCTTGGGGTACGTCGCGCCCGCCCAGGCCGCGAGCTGCGGCTTCTTGTCGGCGCCGAACTTGCCGTCGTACACGCTGCACGAAGTGGTACGGGCCTCATCGGTTCCCGTCGCCGCGGGGTTGGCCTGCCGCGGGATCTCCGTCGGCCAGCCCTTCTTCGTGTAGAAGGTGTCCAGGTCGCCGCGGTTGGCCTCGATGATGGTCGAGGTGTCGGCCTGGATGTCGTCGATCTCGTCGGTTCCGTACGCCTCCTTGGCGGAGGGACCGCTCTTGAGCAGGTTGGCGACGAAAGGCGTGATACGGGCGACCTTGTCCTGGAGGACGACGTAATACTGATCGCCCTGCGCCTCCTTCGCCTTGAGCACGCGGCCCACCGTCCGGGCGTCCTCGGGGAGCCCTTCGACCGAGGTCGTCCCACCAACGCCCGGAACCGTCGGGAAGGTGATGGCGCCACCGTTGTTGAGCGTGGCCAGCCACTCCGGACTCACCGGCTGCGGCCTGGCGCCGGTGCCGACGACCGCGGCGCGCAGCTGCACCATGGCCGTGTCGTCGAGACCCGACTCGCCGCCCAGCAGGAACTTGTTGCCCTTGCCGTCGACCAGGTACTGCTGGTCCGTCTTGGAGTCGACGACGTACAGGGCCTCGCGGGCGTCGACCTTCCGGTCGTCGTTCAGCACCTTGGCGTCGTCGGAGTCGAGAACGAAGACGGCGCGGTCGATGGCGTCCTCCGCCCCGGGCGCCGGGCGCTCGCACACCGCCCATGTCTTGGCCTTCTCCGCGTCGTCCTTGGAGGGCAGACGGTCGGGGGCGTACGGGATGCCGAGCGTCGCGCCGTGCGGGATGCCGCTCTTGTCGATCTCCTTGCCCGGCACCTCGATGACGTTCCCCTTGCCCTTGTCGAGGAGGAGCTTGGCGGAGGCGTAGTTGAGGACGGGGTGCAGCGTCTTGGCCTTCGTCTCCTCGTCGGGGAGGACGACGTAGCGCGTCGTGGAGTCGCTGTCCACGATGATGTACTCACCCGGGGTGTCCCAGCCCTTGGGCGCCGTCGGCTTGATCACGCCCCAGGCGATGAAGCCGATCACCAGCACCACGCCCACCGCGAGGCTCGGCATCACCGTGCGAACAGGACGCGGTGCGCCCTCCTCGGAGCCTCCCGGCGACGGCGCCAGGAACGCCGCGACGGTGCGCTTGCGAGCGAACGTGTAGGCGGCGAGCTCGTCCCGACGCTGCTGTGCCATGGTCCCCGTGTCTCCCGTTGAGTGGTGCTCGATCGTGTTAGTGGTGCTCGATCGTGGTTGTCGTGCTCGATCGTGGTTGTCGTGCTCGATCGTGGTTGTCGTGCTCGATCGTGGTTGTCGTGCTCGATCGTCCGTGGCGCCTGACCGCTGCAGGTGCTCGGTCGTCAGCGGCACCTGACCGTCGCTGGTGCTCGATCTCGTCGGTGGTGCACGACGGTTGGTGAGCACGCACGCGCAGGCGCAGGCCCCTACTATGCACTGCGCCGCATGGCGGCGATCCATCAGGTGTACGGCCGTCCCCGCATCTTCACAGAGCTTCACCACAGCGCTCCACCACGCGGGGTGCGTCCGTGAAAGGCTGGCCACCTGGGGTTTCGGTGTCCCCTGTGTCGCCCCACGAGTATCAGCGGGTACCGTGAGCCACTCGCACAGAGATGTGGGCCATCGACGCCCCTGGCCCGCCGCTGGGATCTCCGGCAATCCGGCAAGAGGATCGCCGGCCTTCGGATCTTCGTCGGCGCACGGCCACTACTTCGCGAAAGGGATGTCCCGGGGGATGAGCAGCGCTACGAGCACTCGGCGCGATCGCCGCGCACAGCAGCAACAGGGGGGTCCGGGCCGCAGACGCTCTTCGCGCCCTCCGGCTCCCGCTCCCACCGCCGCGTCACCGCGCACGCTGCCCCGCCCCGGCGGTCTGGGGCCGGTACGACTGCAGCAGCTCATTCTGGTCGAGCTCGCGGCCGCCGTCATGCTGGCCGCCTGGGTCACCGACGTGTCCTGGCTACTGGCCCCGGCCGGCGCCGTGGCGGCGCTGCTGCTGCTCCTGGCGGTGCTGCGCAGGGGCCGTCGGCCGCTGCCCGAGTGGTACGAGACGACGCGCGCGCTGAGGCAGCGCCGACGTGACGCCAAGCAGCCCGTACCGCCAGGGACCGACACGATGCTGGCCCCCGTGGTGGAGTGCGACCCGGCCCTGCGGACCTACAACTTCGTGTCCCGTGACGACCGCGCGATCGGCATGATCGGTGACGGGACCTTCCTGACCACCGTGCTCTTCGTGCAGCCGGCGGACCTGCCGCTGCGCCCCGAGTCCGCCGGACGGCAGCTGCCGCTCCAGCTGATCCAGGACGCCCTGGAGGTCGACGGCATCCGTCTCGCGTCCGCGCAGGTCGTGCAGCACACCCAGCCCGCGCCCGCGCCGCACCTGCCCGAGCAGTCGATCGCCGCACGGTCGTACGGCCCCCTCCAGGCACGCGCCGGTTCTCCCGCGCTCCGGCTCACCTGGGTCGCCCTCAAGCTCGATCCGGAACTGTGCCCCGAGGCGGTCAAGGCACGCGGAGACGGCGTTCCCGGAACCCAGCGCGCACTGCTGCGGGTGGCGGACCAGCTGGCGAGCCGGCTGGCCGGAGCCGGGTTCAAGGCGACCATCCTGGACGAGAACGAGCTGGTGCAGGCGCTCGCGACGTCCAGCTGCCTGAACCCGCGGGCCAACGCGCAGCACGCGCAGGACGGCCGGCAGCCCCAGCGCCGTACGGTCGAGTCGGTGCGGACCTGGCGGGTCGACGACCGGTATCACACGACGTACTGGCTGTCCCGGTGGCCGCAGTTGGGGCAGGGCGGGGTGTCACTGCCGGAGCTGATCACGCGGTTCACCTCGCTCCCGGTGCTCGCCACGACGTTCAGCGTGACCATGAGCAAGGCAGGCAGCCGTGGCGTCGCCCTCACGGGGCACATCCGCGTCACGGCCCGCGGTGACAGCGAACTCGGCCAGGTGGGACGCGAGTTGGAGCGGGCCGCGAGTGCCGCGAAGGCCGGTCTGGTACGCCTCGACCGGGAGCAGGTTCCCGGAGCACTCGCCACTCTGCCGCTCGGAGGTACGTACTGATGTCCCACCCCGCATCGACCATGCCCCCGGGACAGGGACAAGGGCAGGGACAGCAGGGCCGGGCCGCCTCCGGGCGTACACCGGCGCACGTTGCCTCGCCCACCGACACCGGCATGATCCCCATCATCCGGCAGCCGCAGTCGCAGCCGGGGCAGCAGCAACGGCGCATCTTCAGCCCGGGGTTCGGGCTGCGCGGGCCGCGCCGGAACCGTCATGTCGTCACCGCCGACGAGCTCGCGGCGATCAGCATGCCCCTCGGTGACGACGGCGTGATCATCGGCAACGACCCCGAGTCGCACCCGGCCGTGCTCGGTCTGTCCCGTCCGACGGCCTTCGACGTCGTCCTCGTGGGCGGTCTCTGGCTCGCCCAGGTGCTGGCGCTGCGTGCCGCCGCGACGGGTGCGCGTGTGGGCGTGGAGACCGGCCGTCCGCAGGCCTGGCAGCAGTTGGCCCAGGCGGCGGGCGGCGGCCAGCAGTGCGTGACGGTCTATCCGGTGGGACGGGTGCCCGCGCAGGGCCCCTCCGTCTCGAGCCCTGTGGTGCTGATCCGGGACTGCGGTATCCGCCCGCCGCGCGGGCGGGTGACCTCGCTGCCGTGGCAGGCCGTGGTGACGCTCCTGCCCTTCGTCAGTGAGCACGCGCCGCGTTGGCTGGCGCAGGCCGATCTGGTCGGGATCCAGCGCATCTCGCCCCAGGAGACCGAGGTCGTACGCGACACCCTGGGCATCCCGGACGAGCCCCTCCAGCATCTGCCGACCCTGCACGACGGCGTCGCCCTGTGGTGCACCCGCAAGCACCGCAAGTTCGTCATGACCGAACCCACGGACGCGGAGACGGGCCTGCTCGGCGTGGCTCGTCGTATGGACTGACGTGTCGTCGTCCTTCGGAGGGCGCGGGGGGCGGACCGCCTGTGCCCACGGGTGCTTTTACGTACCGCGATGCGAGTGATTAGTCTTCTGGTGATGCGGTGACGATCGCAGCCGCGTGGACTTGCCACCCGGTCCGCCCGGCCGCGACGACGACCAATTCAGCAACAAAGGCTGACCAGGAGGCATGCAGTGAGCAGGGATCGGTCCGAGTACAACGGCGGCAGCCCGTCCTCGGACGGGGACGAGCCCGAGGTGGATCTGACAGGCGAGTTCGAAATCGTCTACACGCCGCCAGCCTGGTACGCGCAGAGTACGCAGAGTGGTTCCGGTTCCGGCGGACAGCAGGACGCCGGGCAGGCACCGCAACCGCCGGCCGGGCCGCCCGCCGGTTCGCCTCCTGGGCCACCCAACGGGCCACCAGGCGTTTCCGCGCCGCGGCCTCCGGCCCCCCAGACC
>NZ_VJZC01000516.1 GCF_009377185.1 Streptomyces spongiae | reverse complement strand
GGCGGGGATCTCCACGGCGGTGATCAACTCGCCCTTGCGGAGGGCCTGTTCGCGGTTCGGGGTGCTGCCGGGGCGCAGCAGGAAGTCGGCGAAGGGGATGCTGCGTGCGCCGTCCGGGCCGAGCAGGTGGACGCTCGCCTCCAGGGCGGCGAACGCCACGGCCACGTCGGAGGGGTGGGTGGCCACGCAGTCGGTGGAGGTGCCCAGGATCGCGTGGGTGCGGTTGTAGCCTTCCCGGGCCGCGCAGCCAGAGCCGGGCTCGCGCTTGTTGCAGGCGGCTGTCACGTCACGGAAGTACGTACAGCGGGTGCGCTGCATGATGTTGCCGCCGATGGTGGCCATGTTGCGCAACTGGGCCGACGCGCTCAGCTCCAGCGCCTGCGAGATCACGGGGTAGGTGGCGCGGACTCTGGAGTGGGCGGCGGCATCCGCCATCCGCACCAGGGCGCCGATGCGCAGGCCCCCGCGACCTGTGACCGCTATCTGCCGCAACGGAAGGTCACTGATGTCGACCAGCGCGCCGGGGCGCTCGACGGTCTCACGCATCAGGTCGACGAGCGTGGTGCCGCCGGCGATGTAACGGCCGCCGTCGCGGCCCGCGTTGACCGCCTCACGGGTGTCCGAGACCTTGGTGAAGGAGAAGGGATACATGGAGACCGGGCCCTCATTTCCCGTGGGCGGTCTGCTCGACCGCGCGCACGATCTTCACGTAGCAGCCGCAGCGGCAGAGGTTGCCGCTCATCCACTCCCGGATCTCGTCCTTGGAGCCGGCGTGGCCCTCCTGGATGCAACCGACGCCGGACATGATCTGCCCCGGCGTGCAGTAGCCGCACTGGAAGGCGTCCTCTTCGATGAACGCCTTCTGCAGCGGGTGCAGTTGGTCACCGTCGGCGAGACCTTCGATCGTCGTGACGTCGGCGCCGTCCAGCCGTACTGCCAGCGTCAGGCAGGAGTTGACCCGCCGCCCGCCGACCAGCACTGTGCAGGCTCCGCACGCGCCGGCGTTGCAGCCCTTCTTCGAGCCGGGCAGGTCCAGGTGCTCGCGCAGCAGATCGAGGAGCGAGGTCCGGTTGTCGACCGTGACGGTGTGCCGTTCGCCGTTGACGGTCAGCGAGACGCGACTGCTCGGTGGTGCCTCGGCGGCGGCCGCCTCCGTGGCGCCCGGCAGGGCCGACCCGGCGACCAGGCCGCCCGCGACGACGGCACCGCCGACCGCAGTGGTCGTCGCGATGAACGTGCGCCGGGACGGTGCCGAAGGAGACTCGGCAGAGGGATCGGTGGGCGGATTGGTGGGGGGAGGAACGGCTGACTCGGTGAGTTCAGTGGACATCTCTACGCTTTCGGATCGGCGGAAGGTCGATGGCCTTGCTCGTCGGCGTGCCCGGAGGCAGAAACCGCGTCGTCGTAAACCCGTGTCGTCGTAAACCCGTGTCGCCGGTCACCACTGGGGTGAACAGCGGTTCCGTGCTGGTTGGTTGCGGTGAAAGATGCGGCGGCAGGACGTGGGGAATCCCGTCGGCCTGCCGAGATGCGCGTGCCGGTCATAGGCGGTGGTCCGGCGTCGTGCGTCAGCGTGGGGGGAGGGCGTTTGGTCAGTGAGCGGTGAAGCCGGTCGCGCAGGTTGACCGCGTTCACGTGGTCGAAGTGCTCGGCCGGCTCGTTGGCCGCGTCACTGGGCGGTACCTGCACACCGGCGTTGTTGAACGCCATGTCCAGGCGGCCGAACGTCTGCGGTCGTCCGAGGGCTCGCACTCGTGCGGCCTGGACTCCCCGCTGCGGTGTGAGCCCAAAGCCCGGGTCCGGATGTGTCAGGCGCTGGTGTCGTCGTAGCCCAGATCGCCGCCCAGTTCGCGGGAGGCTTCGGCCTGGGCGAGGAGTTCACGGGCCTTGGCCTCGACGCCTTCGATGGCGTCGGCGCCGGCGACGAAGCGCGGCAGGGGCTTGTCCTGGGCGGCGATGGTCAGCAGGGCGCGGGCGAGCTTGGCGGGGTCGCCGGTCTGCTGTCCGTTCATGCTCTTCCAGGCCGCGATGGTGGCGGTGGTGCGCTCGGCGTAGTCGTCGATGGTCGGCTCGGGCCAGGTGGTGGAGGCGTCCACGAGGAGCTCGGTGCGGAAGAAGCCGGGCTCTACGACCGTGGTGTGGATGTTGTACGGCTCGACGTCGTAGCGCAGTGACTCCATCCAGCCCTCGACGCCGAACTTGGAGGCGGCGTAGGCGACGCAGAACTCCTGGCCGATGATGCCGGCGGAGGAGGAGAGGGTGATGACGTGCCCGGCGCGCTGCTTGCGCAGGATGGGCAGGACGGCGCGGGTGACGTTCATAGGGCCGAAGAGGTTGGTCTCGATCTGCTGGCGCATCTGCGCGGGCGTGATCTCCTCGAAGTAGCCGGCGAAGAAGTTGCCGGCGTTGTTGATGAGGACGTCGATGCGGCCGAAGCGGTCGACGGCGGCCTGCGCGGCGGCCTCGGCGTCCTCGGGGCTGGTGACGTCGAGCTTGGTGACCAGCAGGTTGTCCTGCGGTCCGCCGAGGGTCTTCTCGACCTCTTCGGGGCGGCGGCCGGTGGCGACGACCTGGTGGCCGGCGGCGAGGGCCTCGCGGGCGATGTCCGTGCCCAGACCGCGTCCGGCACCGGTGACGAGAATGACCTTGCTCATGAGGGGTTCCTTTTTCGGGCGCCGTAGCCCGGCGCTCAGTCGCCTTCGTGGGGTGTGGTGATGATGTGTGGCTGTGGCTGTGGCTGTGGCTGTGGCTGTGGCGTCGCCGGAGACCGGACGGGCGGCCGGCGGCGGCCGGGGTCAGGCTTGGTCGGTGGGCATGATCCACAGTTCGCCGACGGAGGCGTGGCGGGGGCGGGTGACCATGTAGGCGACGCCGTCGGCGATGTCGTCGGGGGCGAGGACCTCGGTCTGCTCGTAGAAGGTGCCGATCGCTTCGCGGACCTCGGGCTTGTGGTCGTTGTGCGAGCCGAGCTCGGTGTCCACGCCGCCCGGCTCCAGGACACCGACGCGGACGTGGCGCCGGGTGACCTCCTGGCGCAGCGACTCGGTGAAGCCGTTCACGCCGAACTTGGTGAGGTTGTAGACGCCGTAGCCGTTCCAGGCGACGCGGCCGGCGATGGAGCTGATGTTGACGATGTCGGCGACCCGGCGCGGCCCGTCCTCGGCGGCCTTGAGCAGGTGCGGGAGGGCGGCGCGGGTGGTGTAGAGCAGGCCCTGGACGTTGACGGCGATCATGCGCTCCCATTCGTCGGCGTCCGCGCCGACGACGGGCCCCAGGAGCATCAGCCCGGCGTTGTTGACGAGGGTGTCCAACCGTCCGAAGTGCTCCACGGTCCGCTGTACGGCCGCCTCGGCCTGGGCGCGGTCGGTGATGTCCGCTTCCACGACCAGCGCTGTGCCCCCCGTCTTCTCGATCTCGGCGGCCAGGTCGGTCAGGCGGTCCTTGCGGCGGGCCACGAGGGCGACGGAGGCGCCGTCCTCGGCGAGTCGGTGGGCGGTGGCGGCGCCGATGCCGCTGCTCGCGCCGGTGACGAGAGCGACGGTGCCGGTCAGTTTCGTTGCCATGGGGGGTGTCCTGTTCCTGCTTGGTTCTCTGGATGCGCGGCGTAGGGCCGACGGGGGACCCGTACGTGCCGACGAGAGTGGTGAGCGCCGGTCATCGCATCGGCGTAGGGGCGAAGGCGGGTGAAGTACGGCGCTCCGCTCCGCTGCTATGAGGCGGGGATGGCGCCCATCTGCCGGAGGATGCCGAGCATGTCGAGCTGGGCGCGCTCCTCGACGATCTTGCCGTGGGACAGGCGGTAGAAGGCGAAGCTCTCCGCGTGGATCTTCTTGCCCGTGCCCTCGACTCCGGCGAAGGGGCCCTCGTGCGTGCCGGTCATGGTGTAGCGGATGGCCACGGTGTCGCCCTCGGCCCGCATGTCCTCCACCGTCCACTTGAGGTCGGGGAAGGCCTTCATGTTGGCGGCGACGATGCCGAGGTAGGTGTCCCGGCCCTGCTGCGTCGTTCCGCCGAAGTGCATGACGATGTCCGGGCTGATGAACTTCCTCGCCAGCGCGGGATCGCCGGTGGGCAGGAACTCACTGGTGAAGCGCTCCATGACGCGCTTGTTCACCTGGGCGGTTCCGTGGTTCCACGAGACGGACTCCGCCGTGACGCGAGACGACGAGCCGGAGCCGGCGTTGCTGCTGGCCGTGCTGGCCGTGCTGGCCGTGCTGGCCGTGCTGGCCGTGCTGGCCGTGCTGGCCGTGCCGGCCGCGTCCGCCGCACCCGATCCGAAGGCCGCGAGGCCGAGCGCTCCCAGCGCCGTGACTACGACGGCCGGCTTGGTGTATCGACGCATGACTCATCCTTCTGATGAAGAGGATCGCAGCGCCGACGGCGCCGCAGAGAGGCTGGATACGGCTGCGGAAGCGCCTCCGTGTCCGGGCCGTTCACACCGCCGTGGGCGGTGCACCACCAACAGAACCCTTTGTCACGGGCGTGTGGGAGTCCCTGATGAGGGGGGCACTGACAGGGACCCCCAGCCAGAGAAAAGCGCTCGTAGAGTGGAGCACATGGCAGGCAGAAACGACCCTTATGGCGCCAATCGCGATATCCGTGGTGATTTCCGTGCGGAGATCCGGGAATTCCTGGGCACACGACGGGCCAGGGTCACCCCTGAGCAGGCCGGACTGCCCTCATACGGGGGAGACCGTCGGCGGGTCACAGGGCTGCGCCGGGAGGAGGTGGCCCTGCTCGCGGGCATCTCCAGCGAGTACTACACCCGGCTTGAGCGCGGCAACGCCACCGGCGTCTCCGAGAGCGTCATTGAGGGCATAGCGCAGGCACTGAGGCTTGACGAGGCCGAGCGAATCCACCTGCTCGACCTCCTGCGCGGTGCCGGCACGACCCGTCCCCCGCGCCGCAAGCCCGCCCAGCAGCGCGTCCGGCCCGCTGTGCAGCGAGTCCTCGACTCGATGACCGGCACGCCCGCGTTCGTCCTCAGCGGACGCCTGGACATCCTGGCCGCCAACGCTCTCGGGCGGGCGCTGTTCTCACTGGTCTACGCCGACCCGGCGCGGCCGCCGAACAACGCCCGGTTCGTCTTCCTCGACCCGCACGCACCCGAGTTCTTCCGCGACTGGGACGAGGTCGCCAACGACGTGGTCGCCATGCTGCGCGCCGAGGCCGGCCGCGATGCCTACGACCGGCGGCTGACGGACATGATCGGGGAACTGTCCACCCGCAGCGAGGACTTCCGTCGCCGCTGGGCGGCCCACAACGTCCGCATCCACACCACCGGCCTGAAGCGCCTCCACCACCCGGTCGTCGGCGACCTCGACCTGCCCTTCGAGACCTTCCCTCTCGGGGGCGACGCCGGCCAGAGCCTGCTCACCTACACCGCTGAGCCGGCGTCACGATCGCAGGAAGCCCTGAAACTGTTGGCCAGTTGGGCCGCCACCACTGACGACATGGACGAGTCCGAGCCGGTCGACGACTCTGAGTCGGCTGAGCCGGCCGAGTCGGCCGAGACCTCCGACTGACCGAGAAGCCGCAGCGCCTGCCCCCCCCGGTGAAGCCATCGGGAGGAGCCAGGCACAGCGCGGCCTGCCATGCGACCGGCCCGTCCAACAGGCCGGCGAAAGAGATCCCTTTCGACCTTGCAGGGCGAACGCCACGGCGTACGGCGCCGGGCGTCCGCAGACACCCGAGAGACACGGAGCACCACCACTCATGAAGCACATCAAGCTGGGGAACCTGGACGTTTCCCGCATCGGCCTGGGCACGATGGGCATGAACGCCTTCTACACCGGACACAGTCAGGACGAAGCCGAGTCCATCCGTACCATCCACCGGGCGTTCGACCTGGGCGTCACCTTCATCGACACCGCCGAGGTGTACGGGCCTTTCACCAACGAGGAACTCGTCGGACGGGCCGTCAAGGGCCGGCGTGACGAGGTCGTCGTGGCGACGAAGTTCGGTTTCCTCTCGCACTCGGGCCGCGCCGCCGGCTCCCTGGACAGCAGCCCCGCGAGCATCCGCACCGCGGTCGAAGGCTCCCTGAAGCGGCTCGGCACCGACTACATCGACCTGTACTACCAGCACCGGGTCGACCCGGACACGCCCATCGAGGACACCGTCGGCGCGCTGGCGGAACTGGTCGCCGAGGGCAAGATCCGCCACATCGGCCTCTCCGAAGCCGGGGTCGGGACGATCCGCCGCGCCCACGCCGTCCACCCGGTCACCGCTCTGCAGTCGGAGTATTCCCTGTGGACCCGTGACCCGGAGGCGGAGGTGCTGACAGTGCTGCGCGAGCTGGGTATCGGCTTCGTGCCGTACTCGCCGCTGGGTCACGGCTTCCTCACCGGTCAGATCCGTTCGACGGACGACTTCGCCGAGGACGACTGGCGCAGGACCAACCCGCGTTTCATGGGCGAGAACTTCCAGCGCAACCTGCGCGTGGCCGACGAGGTCAAGGCCGTCGCCGACGAGGTCGGCGCCACCCCGGCGCAGGTGGCCCTGGCCTGGCTGCTGGCCCAGGGCGACGACATCGCCCCGATCCCCGGCACCAAGCGCGTCGAACGGGTCGAGGAGAACACCGCCGCCGACAGCATCGAGCTGAGCGCCGAGCAGATCGCCAAGCTCGACGACCTCACGCCGGCCGCCGGCGACAGCCACAACGAGGCGGGAATGCGGCTCCTGGAGCGCTGACCCGCCCTTCTCCGGCACAGCACGGCCACGCAGAAAACGTTCCTACGAGGCGGCCGCCATCGACGCCCTCGGCACCGGGAAACGCAGTCGCCCCGCCCCGAAGGACAGTGTTGGCGCCCTTGGTGTGGGTCACGGGGACGGTGTAGTCGTTGAACTGGTTCCAGTGCAGGGTGCTGGCGATGTTGACGCGGGTGGAGGTGCCGCCGTTGACGGTGAGGTCGGCCCGGCCTGTGTTGCGGTAGCGGGCCGTCAGGTCCGCGTATTCGTCCGGGCGGAGTAGACCCAGAACGTCGCGGACTTGCCGGAGGTGAGGTGCACCCCGCCCGCGAAAGAACGGGCCGCTTCGCGCTGTTGCTCGTTGGCGGGGTGCGGCTGCGGTGCGGCTGCGGTGTGGCGGCCGACCGGTGACGGCGTAGCGGACGGTGGGTGGGGTGGTCGCCCCGGTTGGTGGT
>NZ_VJZC01000515.1 GCF_009377185.1 Streptomyces spongiae | reverse complement strand
GGGTAGGAACAGGGCTGTCGGCCGGGACACCCCTGTTCAGGCGAGGGCGTGGCGGGTTAGCGTCCCCGCATGACAGCCGGTTCCGACACCGTTCTCGCCTTCGACCCGTGGGACCCCGGGTTCGTCGCCGACCCGTATCCCGCGTACGCCGAGCTGCGGGCGCTGGGCCGGGTCCACTACTTCGAGCCCACCGACCAGTGGCTGGTGCCGCACCACGCGGACGTCTCCGCGTTGTTGCGGGACCGGCGGCTGGGGCGGACCTACCAGCACCGGTTCACTCACGAGGACTTCGGGCGGACGGCGCCCCCGGCGGAGCACGAACCGTTCCACACGCTGAATGACCACGGGATGCTCGATCTGGAGCCGCCGGACCACACGCGGATCAGGCGGCTGGTGTCGAAGGCGTTCACACCGCGGACCGTGGAGCGGCTGGGGCCGTATGTGCGCGGGCTGGCGGAGCAACTGGTGGACGGGCTGGTCGCGGCCGGTGGCGGGGACCTGCTGACCGATGTGGCCGAGCCGCTCCCGGTCGCCGTGATCGCCGAGATGCTGGGCATCCCGGAGTCCGACCGGGCGCAGCTGCGGCCGTGGTCGGCGGACATCTGCGGGATGTACGAGCTGAACCCGTCCCAGGAGACGGCGCGGAAGGCGGTGCGGGCGTCGGTCGAGTTCTCGGAGTATCTGCGGGAGCTGATCGGGGCGAGGCGCGAGGAGCCGGGGGAGGACCTGATCTCCGGGCTGATCGCGGCGTACGACGAGGGCGACCGGCTGACCGAGCAGGAGATGATCTCCACGTGCGTGCTGCTGCTGAACGCGGGGCACGAGGCGACGGTCAACGCGACGGTGAACGGCTGGTGGGCGCTGTTCCGTCACCCGGAGCAGCTCGCCGCACTGCGGGCCGATCACTCGCTGGTTCCCTCCGCCGTCGAGGAGCTGATGCGGTACGACACACCGCTTCAGCTGTTCGAGCGGTGGGTGCTGGACGAGATCGAGATCGACGGGACGACGGTGCCGCGTGGGGCGGAGATCGCCATGCTCTTCGGCTCCGCCAACCATGACCCGTCCGTCTTCGCCGATCCCGGGAAGCTGGATCTGTCCCGGGCGGACAACCCGCACATCTCCTTCAGTGCGGGCATCCATTACTGCATCGGCGCGCCGCTGGCCCGTATCGAGCTGGGTGCGTCTTTGTCCGTGTTGCTTGAGCGGGCCCCGACGTTGCGCCTTGTGGAGGAGCCGAAGCGGAAGGCGAACTTTGTGATTCGGGGGTTGGAAGGGCTGCGTGTTGAGCTTTGACAGCGGCGTGGTGTGCTGAGGGCCGTTTGAACCTGCGGGTTCGTTGTGGCTGGTCGCGCAGTTCCCCGCGCCCCTGAAAAGCCTGGGCGCCCCCTGCTGAAAGGGCACCCCCGCTCACGTCACCAGGTCTCTGCGCCTCAGTGCTGCCAGGCCCGCTGTCACCAGGGCGGCAGCCACGGCCGTCAGGGTCAGTACCGGTCCCCACTCCATCTCTCCGCCCGGCAGTTTCGGGAGGTGGCCGAAGGGTGAGAGGTCCAGGACGGTCTGCGGGACGTTCAGTGCCGGGCCGATCCAGCCGATCAGCAGGACCGCTCCGGCCACCGCCCATGCGGCCATGGCCGCCCGTGGGGCCAGGCCGTGGAGCAGTACCGCCACTCCGCCGATGACCCACACCGCGGGCAGTTGCACGAGACAGGCCCCGAGGATCGGCCCGGTCTCCTTGCCGTAGCCGACGGCGAAGCCCAGGCCGGCCAGCAGCATGATCAGTGCGGATCCGCCGAAGGCGACGACCAGGTGGCCCGCGGACCAGCGCAGGCGGCCCACCGCGTTCGCCAGGACCGGTTCCGCCCGCCCGGACGTCTCCTCGCCGGCCAGGCGCAGTACGGAGGCGACGACGTACAGCGCGGCGATCAGCCCCAGCATGCCGATCATCGCCGCGAGGAACGTGTTCGTCAGCCCGGACTGGCCGCCCATCCGCTGGAAGATCTCGCGGGCGTTCGCGTTGTCGCCGACCAGGTCGGCCGCGCCCTCGGTCAGGCCGCCGTAGACGACGCCGGCGAGGAAGAAGCCGATGCTCCAGCCCAGCACGCTGCCGCGCTGCAGCCGCCAGGCCAGGGCGCCCGCCGTCCTCAGTCGGCCGTCCGCCGGGCCCGGCCGCGTCGGCAGGAAGCTCATGCCCACGTCCCGGCGCCCGGCCAGCTCGTACGCCACCGCGCCCTGGAGCAGGATCGCCGCGGCGAACAGCGGCAGCACCCACCAGCGTTCGTCCGCGAAGGCGCGGAGGTTCTCCAGCCAGCCGAGCGGGGACAGCCAGGTGAGGACGGAGGAGCCGTCGTCCGTCGCCGAGTCGCCGGCCGCCCGCAGCACGAACGCCGCTCCCAGCACGGCGGCCGTCAGTCCGCGTGCCAGCCGTGCGCTCTCGGTCAGCTGGGCGACGATCGCCGCCATCGTGGCGAAGACCATGCCGACGCCCGCGATACCGAGGCCGACGGCGAGGGCACCGGCCTGGCCGTGGCCCGCGAGTCCGGCGGTGATCAGCAGGGCGAGGACGCCGTTCGCGACGGCGGCCGCGAGCAGCGCCGCCGTCAGCGGGGCGCGTCGGCCGACCATCCCCGACGAGACCATCTCCTGGCAGCCGCTCTCCTCCTCGTCCCGGGTGTGCCGGACGACGACGAGCAGGCTCATGACGGCCGCGAGCGCGGCGGCGTAGACGCCGACGCGCCAGGCGGTGAGAGCGCCGACGGAGTCGTCGAACACCGGCCCGATCAGGGCGCGCAGCGAGGCGTTGGTCTCCATCTGCCGGATCAGGTCGGCGCGTTCGGCGGCGGTGGCGTACAGGCCCTTGAGTGTGTTCGGCATGGACAGCACCATCAGGGCGTTCACGGCGATCCACACCGGCAGCATCACGCGGTCCCGGCGCAGGGCGAACCGCAACAGGGTTCCGGTACCGGCGAGTTGGCGGGAGCCACCGGTGCGGGGCGCGTACGCGGACGTGGCGGTCGTGGCAGTCATCGGGCCATCGCTCCCTGCGCACCCTCGGCCGCCGGCGCCTCGTCCTGGTAGTGCCGCAGGAAGAGCTCCTCCAGCGTCGGTGGGGTCGAGGTCAGCGACCGTACGCCCGACTCGGCGAACGAGCGCAGCACGGCGTCGAGCTTGTCCGTGTCGACCTGGAGGCGCACCCGCAGTCCCTGGACGTCGAGGTCGTGCACGCCCGGCAGGTGCGACAACCCGTTGGGCGGGCCCGCGAGTTCGGCCGTGACGCTCGTACGGGTCAGGTGCCGCAGGTCGGCCAGCGAGCCGCTCTCCACCGTGCGGCCCTTGCGGATGATGCTGACGCGGTCGCACAGTTCCTCGACCTCGCTGAGGATGTGTGACGAGAGCAGGATGGTGCGGCCCCGGTCGCGCTCCTCCTCGACGCAAGCCTGGAAGACCTCCTCCATCAGCGGGTCCAGGCCGGACGTCGGCTCGTCCAGGATGAGCAGGTCGACGTCCGAGGCGAAGGCGGCGACGAGGGCGACCTTCTGACGGTTGCCCTTCGAGTACGTCCGTCCCTTCTTCGTCGGGTCCAGCTCGAACCGCTCGATCAGCTCCGCCCGCCGGGCCTTGTCCAGGCCGCCGCGCAGCCGCCCGTACAGGTCGATGACCTCGCCGCCGGAGAGGTTGCGCCACAGGGTGACGTCCCCGGGGACGTACGCGACCCGGCGGTGCAGGTCCACCGCGTCCGCCCAGGGGTCGCGGCCCAGCACCTGCGCGGCGCCCGAGTCGGCGCGCAGCAGGCCCAGCAGGACGCGGATGGTGGTGGACTTCCCGGCGCCGTTCGGGCCGAGGAACCCGTGGACCTCACCGGTCTCGACGTCCAGGTCGAGGCCGTCCAGCGCATGCGTCCGCCCGAACGACTTGTGCAGTCCGGAGACGGTGATTGCATTCGTCATGGTTCTGAACGTACGGTACTTTCACAAATTTGTGAAGTTAAGGAACCGTATAAACGACGGATAGACTCGACGGTGATACACAGGCCAGGGAGACGATCAGCTGATGACGGACGGGACGGACGTGAGCGCGGGGCACGCGGGACGATCTGAGGGGCACCCGAACGCGAGCCAGAGCTCCGGTTCGGGCCGGAACCCGGCCGTCGCCCCGGGCCAGGGCCCCGACGGCGTCCCCCAGCCCGACCGCGACCCCGAGGCCGTCTCCCGGTTCGTCGAGCGGTTCGCCGCACAGCTCGTCGAGGCGGGGATGCCACGGATGCCGGCGCGGGTGTTCGCGGCCCTGCTCGCCTCGGACACCGGGGGCCTGTCCTCGGCCGAGCTCGGTGAGCAGTTGCAGATCAGCCCGGCCGCAGTCTCCGGCGCGGTGCGCTACCTCTCGCAGCAGCACATGGTCTCGCGCGAGCGCGAACCCGGCTCGCGCCGCGACATCTACCGCATGCACAGCGACCAGTGGTACGAGGTGCTGGCCAACCGCGACGGAGTCATCAAACGCTGGGAGGACTCCCTGCGCGAGGGCGTCGACAACCTCGGCGCGGCCACTCCGGCCGGCCGCCGCATCGCGGAGACGCTCGCCTTCTTCGAGTTCGTCGAGGTGGAGTACGCCGGGTTGATGGAGCGCTGGCGGATCCGCCGCGCGGAACTCTTCGGTGACGGCTGAGCGTCCGGGCGGCCTTCGGGGTCACGGCCCGGGCAGGCGTGAACAGGCCGTACCGCAGCTGCCGTTGACCCAGGTCCGCCAGTCCACCGGGCGCGGCGGACGTGTTCAACCCCCTGTTACTCACCGAGGGTTCCGCTGAGGTGATCCTGGAGGCGGGCATGGCGGAACTGGTACACGGCGCCTGCCCGGCGGAGCGCGCCGCGCTCGCAGGCGTCCTCCAGGAAGGCGACCAGCCTCCAGGGCAGGCGTCCCGTCAAGGGGAGCCAGATGCGGACGAGGGCCACCCACTGGCACCAGGCGGTCAGCGAGAGCCCGTAGCCGATCCCGGCGGCGAACGCGCCCTGGATGCCGAACGCGAGCCCGAGCTGGAGGCTGCGGAGAGGGGTTTCGGTGAAGCTGCCCACCAGCCCCGCGACGAGTCCGAGCGCGAACGCCCAGACGAGGAGATGGGCGATCACGTTGGTGCGGTTCGACCTCAGCAGGTCGGCGCAGCTGACGGAGGTCTTCACGTCGATGGGGGTTTCCAGCCAGGCCATGAGGCCGAGTGCGAGCCCTGCCCCGAGCCCGATCTCGAGGGGGAACACGACCGCGGACAGGAGCCCGCCCCCGAGCCCGTCGTCGAGCCCGAGCGGCGGTACGACGAGCCGGTCGACGAGCAGGATGGCGAGCGCGACCCCGAACGCGACCAGGCTTCCGGTCACGACCTTCGCGGAGAACCGCGCGCCCAGCTGCCTGGGACCGCCGAACAGACGGACCCGGACAGGAGATGGCTTCAGCAGGTCACTGCGGTCGGCGAGCCGGTAGATGTAGCCGAACGCCACTCCGCCCACGAGCCCGTGCAGCACGCCGACGACCACGCCGCGCCGGATCGCGAACCCGAGTCCGTGAGACGTGGCGATCAGGTCCACGGGAATGGTTCCGATCGCGGTGGTGAGCATGAAGGACAGTCCTGCCAGGAACGAGATCACGGCAGTGCGCGCCCCGAGGCTCATCGAGGTGCCGAGCTTCCACCACTCCAGGTCGGGTCTGTGTCTTTGGCGCAGGTGGTCCGCGAGGTATCCGAGCCAGCGTTGAGCCTGTTCCGGGCTCCAGGCCGGGGAAGCCGCGGTGTGCCGGTCGCCGGGTCGCCGCCGGTAGACCGACGGGATGAAGCTGCTCAGCAGGTGCTTCTCGAGGTCGTCCCGGGTGCGGAAGAGGCGCGTGTCCAGGAGCGTCTCCGGGCCGCGCTTCGGACCGGCGCCCTGGCTTTCGGCGTCCTGGCTTTCGGCGCCCTGGCTTTCGGCCTCCTTGCTGTCGTCGCCCGAGCCCGAGTCCGAGTCCGAGCCCGCCTCCGCGCCCTCGCCGTGGACGGCGAGGGCAAGGGCGACCATCAGGGGCGTGGCCAGTACGTCGCGGAGGTTGGCGCCGGCCGGGTCATCGGGACTGTCACGCAGCTTGGCCAACACGTCCTCCCATGCGCGGGTGACGTCCCTGGAGCTGCCGCGTACCAGATAGTCCTTCGCGTCGTCCGGGCCGAGAGCGGTCAGTTCGACCGCGGCGGCGCGCTTCAGGCCTCTGGTGTTCCTCACCGCGGAGCGGTACTGGGCGGTGCGGCTTGTCAGGACCAACGGCATGGTGGTTTCGGAGAGCTGCTCCAGTGCGGCGGCGCGGAGTTTGTCGGCGATCTCGTCGAATCCGTCCAGGACGGGCAGGATCAGTTCCTTCTCGACCAGCGCGGTGGCGAGCGTCCTCCCGTCGGCGGTGACCGTGGCCAGGCCGGACGTGTCACGGCTCAGCCGGCTGCTCAGCCAGTTCTCCAGTGAGTCGGCGCGGGGGTCCCACGACCCCAGGCTGAAGATCTCCGGAACGGGAGCGCCGGGTGGGCGCGTCTCCAGCAGCTCCAGCACCAGCCGCAGGCCCAGGACGGTCTTTCCCGAGCCGGCTTCGCCCAGCACCACGAGACGGCCGGAAGGGATCTTCCGGTAGGTCCCGGCGATGTGTTCCAGGTCTCCGTCCAGGGCCAGGGGGGCGGCCGTCCGTCCGCGGGGAGTGCCGCAGATGTTCTCCCAGTGGTCCATCGGGTTCCCGGCCGCCGTCGTCCAGCGCACGGGCAGCAGTATCGGATCCGTGAGCCTCCGTCGTTTCTCCTCGCGCTGCCAGCGGTCCCTGACCGCGTCGGCGAGCTCGTCGGCTGCTTCGGCGAGTTCGTCCCGATCATCCCGATCATCCCGCTCGTCCTCTGGTGTCCGAGCCGGTGAGGTGTAGTAGTTGTTGACGGTCACGCGGCCGGTCCGCCCGGACTGGATCACCGTCCCGTGAACGGCCCCGTTCACCTCGTTGTGTACCCGGGGCTCGGGAGACTCGTCGTCAGCGAGGGACACGTCAGCCATCCCGGTCCTCCCTCCGGCGCTGTCTGTTCCACCAGACGCACCCGAGCGCGGCTGCCGCGACGGCCCCGGCGGCGGCGAGTGCGCGCAGCGGGGCCGCGAAGTCCGCGCCGCCGGTCGCGGAGGCGGCGGGGGAGGCG
>NZ_VJZC01000514.1 GCF_009377185.1 Streptomyces spongiae | reverse complement strand
GACCTGTGCCCCGCCCACCCGGACGTACGCGCGTACGCCGTCGCGCTGGCCCGGTCGGTGGCCCGCCAGGGCGTGGACGCGGTGGTGGCCGAGTCGCTGCACTTCGGGACGTTCGGACACGGCTACCACCACGAGCGCAGCTTCGTCGCCCTCGGCCCGATCGAGGAGTTCCTGCTGGGCCTGTGCTTCTGCACGTACTGCACCGGGCGCGCCGAGACCGCCGGGGTCGACGCCGCCGCCGCGCGCGCCGCGGCCACGCGAGCGGTGGGGCGGCTGCTCGATGGTGGGGACGCACAGCCCGGTCCCCTCACTCTCGCCGAACTGACCGAGCAGGCAGGGGAGCCGGTCGCCGCGTACGCCCGCACCCGCTGTGACACGGTCACCTCACTCGCCGCGACGGTGGCCGACGCCGTGGCGGCCGAGGGCTCCCGGCTGGTCTTCCTCGATCTGACCGGCGCGGTCAAGGGCTACGCGGACGGCCGCCCGGTCGGCGCGCTCGCGGCCGACGAGGCCTGGCGGATCGGCGTCGACCCGGCGGCGGTCGGCGCCGTGGTCCCCGGCTACGGCCTGCTCGCCTACGCCCGCGACCCCGCCCGTGTCGCGGCCGACACCGCTGCCTACCGGACCGCCCTGCCGGACGGCTGCACGCTACGGGCCGTACTGCGGCCGGGAGCCCCCGACAGCGACTCCGCCGACGTGCTGGCCGAGAAGACGGCGGCGGCCACCGGACCCTCAGGCGGCGCGGACGCCGTCGACTTCTACCACTACGGCCTCGTCCCCTTCCCCGTGCTCGACCGCATCCCCACGGCCCTGAAGGCACGCCGGTGACCCTCCGCCGTACCAACGGGTCTCCGGTCGGACCACACGCTCAGGTCGCCTCTCCTTCCGGGGGACAACCCCAGGGTGCCACCGGGGGCACCCTGGATTGCCGGTCCGCGGGAGCCAACGGAAGCTGTGAGCCATGACGATCTTTCACCCCGAGCCGTCGAGTGCCGCCTCACCTCCTGCGTTATCGCCCCCGGCACGGCCGTCCGCAGCCAGACGAGGTGCGCGCCACGTCACGCGCACCCTCGCCCTCGGTGCCCTCGCCGTGGCCATGGGGGCCACCGCGAGCCCCACCCTCGCCCAGCCGGACCCCGAGCGGTCCCCGGGGCAGGCGACGGCCGTGACCGGCGACGACCCCGCCTCCCTGCGCCGCTTCACCGGACAGCGACCGCGCTGGACGGCGTGCGACCACAAGGAACTGGACGAGGCCGGTGCCCGCTGCGCCACGATCCGCGTGCCGCTGGACTACCGGAACCCCGAGGGACGCACCCTCACCATCGGTTTCTCCCGCATCAAGGCCACCGACACCAGGAACCGCATCGGGCTGATGATGCACAACTCCGGCGGCCCCGGCGGGACCACGCTCGACATGCCGCTGATGGACGCGCCCGCGATGGGCAAGGAACTGGCCGCCCGCTACGACCTGATCGGCATGGACCCGCGCGGCGTCGGCCGCAGCAGCCCCCTGCGCTGTGGCACTTCCGGGCACTGGCTGCGCTCCGCCGGGTACGACGAGGAGGGGTTCCGGGCCCAGGCCCGCTACGAGGCGGACCTCGTGAAGAGCTGTCAGCGCACGTACGGCAAGGACCTGTCGTACCTCCAGCACTTCTCCACCCGTAACACCGCCCGTGACATGGACCTGCTCCGGGCGGTGCTGGGGGAGCGGAAGACCTCGTACTTCGGGATCTCGTACGGTACGTACCTCGGCGCGGTCTACGCGCGGATGTTCCCGGCTCGCGTCGACCGGCTGCTGCTGGACAGCGCGATCGACCCGGCCCAGTGGTACGTCACCGGGTTTCGCGAAGCGACGGCGGCGAACGAGGAGTACCTCGACGCGGTGGCGGCGTGGGCGGCCCGCCGCCACGGCACCTACGGGCTCGGTGACACGGCCGCGAAGGTCCGGGCGACCGTCGAGAGCGTCGCCCGGCAGGCCGCCCGCACCCCGCTCAAGGTGGGCCCGTACACCGCCGACGGCCAGCAGGTGCCGCAGGTACTGGGGATGACCATGGCCGACGACCGGGACTTCGCGCGGACCGCCGAGACCATCAAGGTCCTGCACGACGCGGCGCGCGGCCGCACCGTCGAGCCGACCGAGACGCTGAGCGCGGCGCTCGGCCCGCCGAGCGACGAGCAGGAGATCCAGAACTCCCTCCAGATGGCCCTGCAGTGCGCGGACCGCTCCGCACCGCGCGACCTGTCCTGGTACCGGCGCAACGTCGAGCGCAGCCGGGCGACGGCACCCGTCTTCGGTCCGGTGTTCAACGGAGTGCACCCGTGCGCCTTCTGGCCGGGCAAGCCGGTCGAGCCGCCCATGACCGACGGCAACGACCTGCCCGGACTGATCGTCCAGGCCACCGGTGACACGCGCACCAGCTACGCCAACGGCCAGGGACTCCACCGGAAGATGCCGAACTCGCGCCTGATCACCCTGAAGGCACAGGTGCACGGCGTCTACGGCCTCTACCTCAACCGCTGCGTCTACGACCAGGTCAACGACTACCTCCGCACGGGCGACCTGCCCGCACGGGACACGGTCTGCGAGAAGGACCCGGTGGCTGCCGCCCGCCGCTGAACCTCAGCCCACATGGACGCGAGGCCGGCGCGAGCGGTCGGCTTCGGCCTCGCGGAGGACCTCCCGGGTGACGGGCGCGACCTCGCCCTGGCCGAGGAGGAAGAAGCGGAGGAAGTTGTGGAAGGGGCTGCCCTCGGTCCACTCGAAGTAGACGTGCGGTATCTGGCCGGTGGTGTCCCGGACGTGGAGGAGCAGGGCCGCCAGTGCGTTGGGGATCGAGGAACTCTCCAGGGTCAGGACCCGGTAGCGGCCGTGCAGGACCTCGCCGCGCACGGTGAGGCCCGCCTCGAACTCCGACGGGTCCGTGACCGTGACCTCGACGAACACGAAGTCCTCCGCCGTCGGCACGTCGTTGTCGTGGCGGATCTGCTCGATCTTCTCGCGGTACTCGGCGATGTCCCGGTTGTCCGGCTCGTTGGCGATGAACCGGATCCTGCGGCTGGCGACGTCCCGGACGAAGCGCTGCGCCATGTCGTCCAGCTCGACGCTGGTGACCCGGAGTTCGAAGGCGCGGGCGAGCCGGGAGAGCAGGGAGACGAGGATGATGCCGGCGATGAAGCAGGCACCGATCTTCACACCGTCGGGCCGCTCGATGACGTTGAGGACCGTGGTGTAGAGGAACACGGCGGAGATGACCGCGAAGGCGATGGTCCAGCCCCGCTGACGGGCCTTGCGCGCGGCGATGGTCACGGCGATGGCCGCGGAGGAGATCAGGACCAGCACGCCGGTGGCGTACGCGCCGCCCTGGGCGTTCACGTCCGCGTCGAAGATCCAGGTGACGAGGAAGCCGATCAGGGTGAAGACGATCACCATGGGGCGCACGGCTCGGGCCCAGTGCGGGGCCATGCCGTAACGGGGCAGATAGCGCGGCATCAGGTTCAGCAGCCCGGCCATCGCGGAGGCGCCGGCGAACCAGAGGATCGCGATCGTCGACACGTCGTAGACGGTGCCGAATGTGTTGCCCAGGTACTCGTGCGCGAGATACGCGAGGGCACGGCCGTTGGCCTCGCCGCCGGCCTCGAACTCCTTCTCCGGGATGAGCAGGGTGGTGATGAAGCTCGTGGTGATCAGGAACACGCTCATGATCACCGCGGCGGCGGTCAGGAGCTTCTTGGTGTCGCGGATCCGGCCGACGGGCCTGTCCTCGGTGTCGCCGGGGTCACCCTCGACGTGCGGCATCACGGCCACGCCGGTCTCGAAGCCGGACAGGCCCAGCGCCAGCTTCGGGAAGACCAGGAGGGCCACGCCGACCATTGTAAAAACGTTTCCGTGCTCGGCGGTCAGGGCGGAGGACCAGTCCGTGACCACGTGCCCCTCACTGGCGACATGCCAGAGGCCGGTCACCACGACCACCGCGTTGAGCGCGAGGTAGGCACCCACCAGCGCCACGGCGACGCCGATCGCCTCCAGGAAGCCCTTGAGGAACACGGCCCCCAGCAGTGCGACCAGGATCAAGGTGATCAGCAACTGCTTGTCGTGCAGGACGTCCGTCAGGTGGGGGTTCTCCACCAGGTGCGTGGAGGCGTCGGCCGCCGACAGGGTGATGGTGATCAGGAAGTCGGTCGCGGCGAACCCGAGCAGCGTGAGGACGAACAGCTTGCCCTTCCAGAACGTGAGCAGCCGTTCCAGCATAGAGATCGAGCCCTGGCCGTGCGGGCTCTCCTCGGCCACCCGCCGGTAGACGGGCAGCGCGCCCGCCAGGGTGACGATCACCAGCACGATGGTGGCGATGGGCGACAGCAGACCGGCGGCGAGGGCCGCGATGCCCGGCTGGTAGCCGAGGGTGGAGAAGTAGTCGACACCGGTCAGGCACATCACGCGCCACCACCGCTGGCCCTTGTGCGCGGCGTGCGCGGCCTCGGGCTGGGCGTGCGGTTTCTGCTGGTTCCCCGCCATGTCGGAGAGGCCCTCCAGCATCCACGTCCGCAACCGGCTCGGTGGCGGGTGTTCGGTGGTGGCCATCGACGTGCTCTCCTGATGTGCGGCTCGGTGCGGGGACGGCCGTCACACGGGTCACCCGGACGGCGCCACCAGCGTAAGCGGAGAGTGACGCATGGGCCTGTGGATGATGGCCCCGATGGCGTCAAGCTTGCGTTAAGACTGGGTGGCTGGAGCAGAGCCGGACACACAGCGTCATGCCGTCCGCCGCGCCGTCGCCGTACCGGTGGATCCCGGTACGGCGTCGGTCGCGGCGGACGTGTGACGCCGCCCGGCGGGGTCAGACGCGGTCGGCCACGATGAGCAGGTACTGGAAACTGCCGTTCTCGTAGGCGCTCAGGAAGGTGTCCTCGATGCCCGTGACCAGATGGTCGGCCTGCTTGCGCAGCTCCCAGTAGGGGATCGTCGCGGCGGTGAGATTCTCGACGTGGATCGGGACGAGGCGGTTGCGGGCCATGGCGCGGAAGTACTCCGACCGCGGGTGGATGTCGCAGATGTAGTGGGCGTTGATGAGGGACACCTCGCGTGAGGCGCGCCCGTAGGTGTCGTTGTAGCAGCCGGTGATCGTCACATAGCGCCCGCCGCGGCGCAGCAGCCGGGCGTGTTCGGTGAACAGCAGGTCCAGCTCGACGTACATGGTGGACTCGTTGTTCCAGGACGCCGCGTACGCGCCGGACTTCAGGCCCGTGTCGAGCATGTTGCGGTGGTGGTAGCGGACCTGGGTGTCGATGCTCCGCTTCCGGGCCTGCTCATTGGCGAAGTCCGCCTGCTTCCGGGAGATCGTGACACCGTCGGCGCGGCAGCCGTAGCGCAGGTGGGCCACCACACTGCCGCCGCCGCGCCCGCAGCCGGCGTCGAAGACGCGGTCGGCGGGGGAGAGGGGACCGAGGTGGGAGGCGAGCAGGTCGGCCTGGGCCTGCTCCAGGCGGTGCAGCTCGGTGGTGACGCGCTCCCCGCGCGCCGCCGGATCGGTGCGGTCGTCGAGCACCGACCAGTCGACGTCTCCGACGCCGTAGTGGTGGTGGTACAGGTCGTCGATCTTTCCGAGCTCGAGGTTGACCGGGTTCTCCTCGGCGTTCCAGTAGTCCGCGACGCGCGTCTGGTACGTGGACTGAGCGGGTACCGAAGTGGTCGCCGGGGCGGGGTCGACGATGGTCAAGAGTGACTCCTCGTGGGGTGGGGCGTCGGCCATGGCCGCGCGTTACCAGTAGTCGGGCAGGTGGTAGCGGTGGGTGTTGGTGGCGTGCCACTCGTGGTTGCCGGACACCCAGGCGGCCAGGCTCCGGGCGTAGCGCTCGACCAGGGTCGAGGTGGCGGAGAGGACCGCGGACTCCTCCTCGAACGCCGCCATGATCCGGTTGTGGATCTCGACGGCCTCCAGGTAGGCGGCCTTCAGCCCGCATCGCTTGTTGGCGGCGATGACCTGGGGCAGGTTCAGGTGGGTCGGATCGCTGGCCAGTTCCTTGGTGAAGGAGTACAGGTCGTTGACGATGGTGGTGGCGTTGCAGGCGAGAGCGGTGATCCGCTGGATCTCGGGCCGGGCGTAGAGGGCTTCGGGCAGTTCGTAGGCGTCCACGGCGTCGACGATCGACAGACAGGGGCGGAAGTTGTTGAACTGCCGCATCACCAGGTACTCCCAGACCCGCGGCACGTACCGGGTCTCCGACCAGGCGGCCTCGGCCAGGTAGCCCATGTGCAGGCGGGCCATGTCGTGCACGAACCGGTCGGTCTGGCTGGGGGTGGCGAAGGCGGCGTAGTCGCGCAGCGCGAAGTGGTACGAGCGCAGCGGTCCGTCGGCGCGCATGCCGTCCCGCCACTCCTCCTCCAGCTCGGGGGTGCCGTGGTACGGGTCGAGCGCCGCCTGAGCCATGATCAGCCGGCCGCCCAGCCCGCGGCGCGCTCCGCCCCTGCCCTCGTCCTCCTCGCAGTAGCAGCTGTCGACGAGGTTCTCGGCGAGCAGCAACTCCCCGGCCACCGTGAGACGTTCGAGGTCGGCGGCGCCCGGATGCTGCAGGACGACGGCCCGTCCGAACTGGAACCCCGAGAAGTCCCCCGTCCACGCCGGCGGGAAGAGGTCCAGCCCATGGGCCCAGTCCTCCAGCCGCCGGTCGATCTCCGCGGCCTTCCCGGGATCGGCGGGTGCGGCGGGCCGAAACCGCAGCCCCGGAACGGGCCCGCTCCGCCGGCCCCGCGCGGAGAACGCGGCGCGGGGCGGCCCGGGCAGCCGGAACGGTGGGGGTGCCTGCGGTGTTGGGGCACCGGAGCCGAGTGCCGGTGCCGGTGCCGGTGCCGGTGCTGGTTGCGTCGGGGGGGCAGGCGCGGCCGTCGGGAACGGCGCCGGTGTCTCCGGCTGCCGAGGCGGGTCCGGGGGCGGTGGTGACGGGACGTCGGAGTCGGGTGCCGGTGTGGTCCCGGCGGGGCTGGTTGCCGTGGGAATCGGAACGGGCGGAGACGCGTCCGAGGGCGGTGGTGACAGCGCCCCGGAGTCGGATGCCGGTGCGGGTCGGGCGGAGAGGGACGGCCCGGGCGGCCGGAAGAGTGCCGGTGTGGTCCGGGCGAGGCTGGGCGGCGCGGGGAGCCGGAACGGTGCCCGTGTCTCCGGCTGTGGGGG
>NZ_VJZC01000513.1 GCF_009377185.1 Streptomyces spongiae | reverse complement strand
CACCGGGCGCGTCGTCACGCCCGCCCGCCACGATTCCCAGGTACGCCTCCGTCAGACGGTCCGCCTCGACCTCGGCACGCGGCCCGCACCAGGCCACCCGCCCCCGAGCGAGGTACGCGACCGTGTCGGCGACTTCCAGGACCTCGGCGGCCTTCTCCTCGACGAGCAGCAACGCCGTGCCGGCGTTCCGGAGTTCGACGAGGAGGCGGAACACCTCCTCGACCACGCGGGGCGCGAGACCGAGGGAGGGCTCGTCCGCGATCAGGACCGTGGGCGGGCGCTGGAGGAGGGGCGCGAGCGCGAGCAACTGCTGTTCGCCGCCGGACAACGACCCGGCAACGACCCCGCGTCGCGCGGCGAGCGCGGGGAAGCGGTCGTAGACGGCGTCGCGTTCGCCCCTGGCCCGCAGGTGGAGCGCGAGGTTCTCGTCGATGCTCAGCGTGGGGAAGATGCCCCTGCCCTCGGGTGCCAGCAGCACGCCGGCCCGCGCCCGCCCGACGGCTCCCTCCCGCGTGACGTCACGCCCGGCCGCGTACACCTGCCCGGACAGCGGCGGCAGCAGCCCGGCGGCCCCCCGGCACGTGGTCGACTTCCCGGCGCCGTTGGGCCCGAGCAGGGCGAGGATCTCACCGGGTCGAACGGCGAGGTCGACGCCGTGCAGGACGGGGGCGCCGTCGTATCCGGCGCGCACACCGCGCAGTTCGAGGGCCGCGTCGGTGCTGGGCGCCGCTGGGGGCGTGGGCCGCTCAGGCGCGTCGTCCGAAGTGACCGCCGTGGCACGCCTGCGGTGCAGCCGCGTCGGCAGCGCCGCGCAGTACCCGTCCGGATCGTTCGCCAGGGCGAGCCCCGCCAGCCCGAACAGGATCACCGGCAGGTGCGCCGACTCCGTCACGTAGTCCGCCATGAGGTGCGGCATCACCGCGAACACCAGCCCGGCCACCACCGCGTACTGCGGCCGCCGCACCCCCGCCGCCACGACCACCGCGAGCCACACGAGCCCCGTCATCGCCGTGAAGTCGGTCGCCGTGATCCGGGTGCTGTACGACGCGTACATCACGCCCCCGAAGCCGGCGAGCCCGGCGGACAGCGTGAACAGGGTCAGCTTGGTGCGGACGACGGAGATGCCCGAAGCCATCGCGGCCGCCGGAGCGGACCGTACCGCCAGCATGGCCCGCCCGGACGGCGAGTCGCGCAGCGCGCTGAGCGCCGCCACGACCACCGTGACGAGCACGATCATCGCCACGCCCATCGCCCGGTCGTCGGACAGGTCCAGCGGGCCGATGACGGGCCGCGGGATCGCCCACCCGGTGTCGCCGTTGCGCAGCCATCCCATCTGGAAGAGCACCTGGTCCGCGAGGAAGGCCAGCGCGAGCGTCGCGAGGGCCAGCGACCTGCCGCCCAGCCGCAGCGCGGGCAGCGCCACGAGAGCGCCCAGCACGGCCGCCGCGCACGTTCCCACGGCCGCCGCCGCCACGAACGGCCACCCGTGGCTCATCAGCAGCCCCGCCACCAGCGCGGCACCCGTCACGAACGTCGCCTGCGCCAGCGACACCATCGCCCCGAGCCCGGTCACCACGGTGAACGACACGAACACCAGGGAGATCGCGAGCCCCTGGGCGAGGATGCCGCTCCAGAAGGGCGTGGTCACCGTGTAGAACGCCACCGCCAGCAGCACCGCAGCCACCGTCCAGGGACCCCAGCGCCGTCCCCACGACCGTCCCGCCAGATAGTCCACCGGCGGTGCGTCGACCGACGCGGTCCCCGCCGTCCGCTGCCGCCGGGTCAGCACCAGCAGCCCGGCGAAGAGGATCAGGAACGGGACGGCCGTACGGAACCCGGTGATCCGCTCGGCGAACGACGCGTATCCCGCGACCAGGTTCTGCAGGACGCCCAGCCCGAGTCCGCCCGCGAAGGCCAGCGGGACCGAGGCGAAGCGGCCCAGTACGGCGGCCGTCGCCGACACGAACAGGAACAGGGTGAAGTCGTGCGCGGACAGGCCGAGCAGGGGAGTGGCCAGCACACCCGCCAGACCGGCGAGCCCGCTCGACAGCATCCACGCGATCGACGACAGCCGGTCCGCGCTCATGCCGCGCAGCTCCACCAGCGAACGGTTGTCGACGGCCGCGCGCAGCCGCAGCCCCAGCGAGGTGTGCCGCATCAGCACCCACAACCCCACGGCCACCACCGCCGTCACCACCCAGGTGATCAACTGGTCGGAGTCGACCCCGACCCCGTCCGTCAGCTGCCAGGACGTGGCCGGGCTCGGCCCGACCCCGGGCAGCCCGAACTGGTTCTCGGCCGGCCTGACCGGCGCCCCCGCGTCCTCAAGCAACTCCACGGTCCACAGCCCGAGCGCGGGCAGCGCCACCAACAGCCCGATGGTGGCCACGATCTGGGCCGTCTCACCGACCCGCGCGAGCTTGCGGAACATCAGCCGGTCAAGACCCCAGCCCAGGCCCGGCGCGACGACGCACACCAGCAGCAGGGCCGTCTGCACCGCGGGCCAGCCGAAGCCCGAGTGCAGCTCGTAGAACGCCAGCGCACACAGGTAGGCGGTGGCGCCGTGCGCGAAGTTGAACAGCCCCGAGGCCGAGTACGACAGCACGAGCCCGGTCGCCAGCAGCGCGTACAGCGCGCCCGAGACCAGTCCGCTCAGCACGAATCCCAGCAGGTCGGACATCCCAAGCCCTCCTGGCCGACCGCTACTTGAAGGGGATGGGCCGGTAGCAGGTGAAGGGCGCCGACACCACGTACTTCCCGCCCTTCAACTGGACCAGCGCCCCGCACCCGAACGACTCCTTCTGCCCCTTGGGCTCGGCCCGGTCGCCGACCAACGTGGCGGTGTCGGAGAAGCCGTTCGCCGCCTTCTGGAAGGACTCCACGGTGAGGTCCTCGCCCGCCTTCTCGGCGATGGCGAGGAAGAGATCGGCGCTCATGTACCCGGTGACCATGTGCATGTTCAGGGGTACTCGCTTCCCCGCTGCCTTCCGGATGTCGTCCGCGAACTGCCGCATGGCCGCGCTGTCCTGCTCGAACGGCTGGAAATGGATCAGCACATGCACGCCGTCCAGCGCCTTCTCCGTGGCGTCCTTGGCGAGCAGGGCCGGGTCGTAGTCGGTGGGATCGGAGAGCACGCCCTGGTAGCCGATCCGCTTGACGGCGGTGAACAGGCCGATGTTGTACGGGGTCTGCATCACCGACACCACGGCGTCCGGGGCCTTCCCGCCGTCACTGCGCAGGATCTCCTTCGTGTACGCCGACCAGTCGCTCGGTACGGAACCGGCGGGCACGGCCGCCTTCGCGTACGTCACCTCGTAGCCCGCCGACGTGAAGCTCTGCTTGTAGGTGCGGATCGCGAACGTGCCGGCGTCGCTGTCGTTGGCGAGGATCGCGACCGACTTGCCCTCGGAGCCGCCCGTCACTTTCTTCAGGCCCTCCGGCCAGGTCTGCGAGATGGTCCCGCCCGGTGCGGGGACCATGCAGCCGCCGAAGCCGTAGATGTACGACGGCCCGCAGAACGACGGCAGGGTGCCCCAGCCGAAGGTCGGCACCTTCTGCTGTTGCAGGAAGTCGGCGCCGGAGAAGGTGGTGGAACTCATCGGCGCGATCGCGAACACCTTGTCCTGCTGGACGAGTTCGCGCGCCGCCGCGAGGTTCTTCGCGGGGTCCTGGCCGTCGTCCTCGGCGCCGAGGTAGTCGATCTCGCGGCCGTTGACGCCGCCCTCGGCGTTCGCCCGGCCGAATCTCGCCTTCGCCCCGAGGTCCGTGTCCTTCTTCGAGTACCCGGTACTCGTGGTCATCGAGACGATCCCGCCGACCTTGATCGAGTCGTCGGTCACTCCGCGGGTGGCTCCGCCGGTTGTCCGGGAACTTTCGTTGCTCGCGGCCGAGTTGCAGGAGGTGACGAGAAGTAACGCGGCCACGGCTGCGGTGACGGTACGGATCGAACGCGACACGGTCGGCCCCTTTGCGTCGAGTGACCGAAAGCGTGCGGCAGATCTGATGGACCGTCAATAACTATGCGTCTGCCGGGTTGAAGTCGTGGTCGGGTGCGGGTTCGTTGTGGCTGGTCGCGCCCACGCGGCGGAGCCGCATATGTCACAGCCCCGCGCCCCTAAAGGGGCGCGCCCCTTGCGGGGCTACGCCCGGTACAGCGCCTCGACCTCCGCCACGTACGCGTTCTCGATCGCCTTGCGCTTCAGCTTCAGTGACGGTGTGAGCAACCCGTGTTCCTCGGTGAACTGGTGGGCCAGTATCCGGAACGTACGGATCGACTCGGCCTGTGACACCAGGGTGTTGGCCGCGACCACGGCCCGCCGCACCTCGGTCTCGAGGTCGGGGTCCCGTACCAGCTCCGCGGGAGTCAGCTTCGGCTTCTCCCGCATCTGCAGCCAGTGCTCCACGGCCTCCCCGTCGAGCGTGACGAGGGCCGCGATGTAGGGCCGGTCGTTGCCGACGACGATGCACTGGGCGATCAGCGGATGGTCCCGTACCCGTTCCTCCAGGAGGGCGGGCGAGACGCTCTTGCCGCCCGAGGTCACCAGGATCTCCTTCTTGCGCCCGGTGATGGTGAGGTAGCCGTCCTCGTCGAGTGAGCCGAGGTCGCCGGTGGCCAGCCACCCGTCGTGCAGCGTCTCGTCGGTGGCCTTGGGGTTGTTGAGGTAGCCCTGGAAGACGTTCTCGCCGTGCAGCCAGATCTCGCCGTCGTCCGCGATGTGCACGGTCATGCCCGGGATGGGCTGGCCGACGGTGCCGTACCGGGTCTTCCCGGGCGGGTTGGCGGTCGCGGCCGCGGTGCACTCGGTGAGGCCGTACCCCTCGTAGATGAAGACGCCCGCGCCGGCGAAGAACAGGCCGAGTCGGCGGTCCATCGCCGAGCCGCCCGACATCGCGTGCCGCACGCGCCCGCCCATCGCGGCCCGGATCTTGGCGTAGACGAGCTTGTCGAAGATCTGGTGCTGCAGGCGCAGACCGGCCGAGGGGCCCGGCCCGATGCCCCAGGCCTTCGCCTCCACCGCGTCGGCGTAGTTCACGGCGATCTCGACGGCCTTCTCGAACGGGCCGGACTTGCCCTCCTTCTCGGCCTTGCGGCGCGAGGCGTTGAAGACCTTCTCGAAGATGTACGGCACCGCCAGGAAGAACGTCGGACGGAACGCGGCCAGGTCGGGCAGCAGGGCCGCCGCGTTGAGCTGGGGCTGGTGGCCGAACTTGACCTTCCCGCGGATCGCGGCGACCTGCACCATACGCCCGAAGACGTGCGCGAGCGGCAGGAACAGCAGGGTCGCCGCCTCGTCGCCCCTCTTGGAGTGGAAGAGGGGCTCCCAGCGCTGGATGACGGTGTCCGACTCGAACATGAAGTTCCCGTGGCTGATGACACAGCCCTTGGGGCGGCCGGTGGTGCCGGACGTGTAGATGATCGTCGCGGTCGACTCGGGTGTGACCGCGCGCCGGTGACGGTGCACCACTTCGTCGTCGAGGTGCGCGCCCGCCTCGTACAGCTCCTGTACGGCGCCCACGTCGAGCTGCCACAGCTTGTGCAGCAGCGGCAGCCGGTCGACGACCGTGGCGACCGTCATGGCGTGGTCCTCGTGCTCGACCATGATGGCGGACACCTGGGCGTCGTGCAGCATCCAGAAGACCTGCTCGGCGGAGGACGTGGGGTAGATCGGGACGACCTGGGCGCCGATGGACCACAGGGCGTAGTCGAAGAGCGTCCACTCGTAGCGTGTACGGCACATGATGGCGACCCGGTCGCCGAACCGGATCCCCTGCGCGAGGATGCCCTTGGCGAGGGCGAGTACCTCGTCGCGCAACTCGGCGGACGTGACGTCACGCCACCGCCCCTGCTCGTCCTTGCGGCCGAGCGAGACGTACAGCGGATCGTCCTGGGCGTACTCGTAGATGACGTCGGCCAGGCCGCCCACCGGCGGCGCCGACGCCAACGGAGGGTTGGTGAACTCGCGCAATCCGGCTCCTCGTGGCGCTCCCCGCAGCGCCGTGAAAGCTACCCCACGCGCGGACACGGCGGGAGGGGTGACGGAACGCACCAAAGGGACGCCAACTGCCCTGGACAGCCTGTAGAAATGCCTGTGGAGCGGGAGAAGCCGGACAGAATTCCTTACGGTGCAGTAAGTTTCGATCCCGTAATCTCCACCGAATCTGTACGCCGCGATTACGGTGTGCGCCGGTGCGAACACGGTTCCGGAAGAATTCCTTCCGCGTGCGGGGCGTGACCGGCGTCGCGGCCGCTGGGGCCGGGTCACGCCGCTTCGGTTCCCGGCCCCAGCAGTTGTCAGTCGCGCGACACCGCGACCTCCTCAGTCGGTGCGTGCCTCCGGGTGACAACCTGCGTGGCCCGCGGAGACCGCACCAACACCAGTACCAGCGCACCGGCCACCACCGCCGTCACACCCGCCGCCACGAACGCCGCGTCCAGCCCGGAGGCGAAGGCCGCCCGCAGCGCGTGCTCGGAGAAGGCGCCCCGCAGCGCGCCCGCGCCCCCTCCGGCCAGCGTGTGCGCGGCGTCGTCCGGCAGCGAGTCCCGCATCCGCGAGGTCAGGACGGTCCCGAAGACGGCCACCCCGAGCGCGTACCCGAGCTGCCGCGCGGTGTTCACGGCGCCGCCCGCCATCCCCGCACGCTCCAGCGGTACGGCCGCCAGCGCGGCCCCCGCGATCGCGGGCGACACCAGCCCGGTGCCGATCCCCACCAGCACCAGCCCCGGCACGAGCACCGTCCAGCCGTCCCCCGCGTCGAGCACCGCCTGACCGCACGCCCCCGCCCCGACCAGCAGCAGCCCACCGCCGATGGTCAGCCGCGCGGGCGCCCCGTGCAGCAGCCGCCCGCCCAGGATCGCGACCACCATGGCCGCGCCCGTCAACGGCAGCAGCACGAGCCCGCCCCGCACCGGGCTCATGTCCCGCACCGTCTGCAGCCAGATCGACAGATACGGGATCACCCCGAACGCGGTCCCGTTGAAGGCGAGCGCGCCCACCATCACGCCCACGAACGCCGGCCTGCGCAACAGGGACAGGTCCAGCAGCGGGTGCGCGGCACGCCACTCGACGCCCACGAAGCAGCCCAGGGCGAGCGCGGCGAGCACGAACGCGGCCACGCTGCCGGCCGAGGTCCAGCCGTCCTCACCGGCCCGCACCGCCCCGTACGTCGCCGCCC
>NZ_VJZC01000512.1 GCF_009377185.1 Streptomyces spongiae | reverse complement strand
AGCCCCGCCCCCCCGCCCTCGACACCCGCGCCCGCCGACGCGACGGTGGATCTGTCCCGCCGGGTGCTCGTCATCGGCGAACGTGAACTCCCCGTCTCCTCGGGCGCGGAGGAGGCACCCACGCCCACGGGCCGGATGACGGTCACCGGCAAGGTGAAGGCCAAGGCGGAGACCGGTGTGGACGTCGGCTTCGACGACGCCTACACCGTGAAGATCCCCTTTGTGATCGAGCTCAGGGCGCCGGACGGGAGCACCACGTTCATCGGCGCCATGACGTACGACGAGAAGGCGCAGGGCACCTACGACAGGACGCGTCGCTGGATCGGCCTGCGCCCCGACGACGCGAAGTGGGTGTACGAGCGGCTGGCCGAGGGAGCGGTGGTGGAGGTGACGGGGACCGCGCCGGCACCGGATCAGACCTTGGGTGCGGAACCGACTCCGTCAAAGCGTGCGGCAGGGCGCGCGACCGCGTCACCGTCCGTGGAATCGCCCGGGAGGCGGGCCGAGGAGACCGAGGCATCGTCGGGGACACGGGACGAGACCTCGACCGAGACCTCGACCGATACGTCGACCGGGGGATCGACCGGGGGATCGACCGGAGGATCGCTCAGTACACCGACCGGGGAACCGACCGCTTCACCGGCCGACGCGGCGACGTCGTCGGGGACGGAGGGCGGGGCGTTCTTCGGCGGGGTGTCGTAGCACCGAGGCTGGGACTCCGAGGGTTGGGGCTTTGCGGGCTGGGACTCCGGGGGCTGCGGCTCCGCGGGCGGCTGCCCTGGGAAAGGGCACGTCAGCGACCGCGGCCGGGGGTTTTCGTGATGCGGGCCGCGGGTAGGCGTACGGCGCTTCCGGCAGGGCGGGCGGAACGAGGGAGGCGGTGGCCGTGGCTCCCAGGGACGACCGTGACGACGTCCCGGGTTTCGAGTTCGAGTTCGAGGGTGTGCGGGGTGCTCCGCCGGGTGAACTCCCAGGGCGGCTGTGCGCGGCCGCGGTCCGGCTGCTGCCGGTGACGGGCGCGAGCGTGTCGTTGCGGGTCGACGGTATGCCGGTGGGGCTGAGCGCAAGCGACGAGGCGGCCGCGCGGGTGGCGGAGGTGCAGGAGACCGTGGGTGACGGGCCGGGCCGCGAGGCGGTCGCGGTCGGGGCGCCGGTCCTCGCGTCCGACCTGACGCGCGGTGCCGACGCCCGACGCTGGCCCGTCTTCGCGCGGCAGGCCGTCGCGGCGGGCGCACGCGCCGTGTACTCGCTGCCGCTCGGCGACGACGCGGTGTGCGTGGGCACGCTCGACCTGTACCGCGACACCCCGGGGGAACTGACGGGACGTGATCTGCGCACGGCACGTCTGGTGGCCGGGGTGATGACGATGGCGCTGATGGTGCTCCATGGTGGGCTGGGTGGCGACGGGGCCCTGCCGGGCGGTGACGGGGCCCTGCCGGGCGGTGGCGAGGCCCTGCCGGGCGGTGGCGAGGCCCTGCCGGGCGGTCTGACCACGGACCACGGGGAGGTCTCGCAGGCCACGGGCATGATCATGGTGCAGCTCGGCGTCACCGCGGACGACGCCCTGGCCCGGTTGCGCGCCCACGCCTTCGCCCATGGCCGTACGGCCGCCGACGTGGCCCGCGATGTGCTCGCGCACCGGACGAGGTTCGACCGCTAGGCGCTTCGCTGGGAATGCCGTCTGTGCCATCCGTGGGACCCGCTCACCCGGACGACCCCCCTGCACTGGTGGGCTTTCCCCCGCGGTGTTGACCTGGGACGAAACGTCACGTTCCCGGGAGAGCGGCGCCATGCGACATCCGTATCGACTTCCCACCCTGGTGTTCGTCGCCGTGGTGCTCGTGGTGGGGGCGGCCTGGCTGTGGCAGGCGGGAATCCCCGCGCCCGAGTCCGCCGCCCCGTCGCCCCGGAAGACCTCCACCGCCGAACCCTCCGCCCCGGACTCCCCCGGCCTCGCCGACAGCCGGCTGGGGCGCGCCCTGATCGGCAAGGGAGACCTCGGCACGAACTGGGGCACGACGGCGGGCGCGGCCACCTGGCGGGACGGGCTGCTCAAGGGCGAGGCGGACCGCCCCGAGTGCCAGGAGCTGCTCGACGCCGTGTACGCCGAGAACCTGCTGGGCGAGCCGACCGGAGCGACGGCGGTCGCGGGCTTCGACGACACCGAGTACGGCGCCCAGGTGCGGTACCAGGTGGGCACGTACCGCAAGGCGGAGATCGACGCCAGGCTCGACCACCTGGGCCAACTGGCCGAGCAGTGCCAGGAGTTCACCTCCACCACGGCCTCGGGCCGGACGTACGACATCCGGGTGACCCCCGTCGGGCTCCCGGGCATCGGGGACGCCGGCCAGGCGCTCCGCATGACCGTCACGGGTGATGTCGAGGGAGAGCAGGGCGGGTTGACGCTGGACGTCGCCGCCCTGCGCGTCGGCGACGGTGCCGCCCTCCTCACGCACGGCGGCCTGTACGGCATCAACACCGACACCACCCGGCAGGCCGTCCAACTCGGTGCCCAGCGCCTCCAGGAGACCTTCGCGAGCAAGCCGCAGCCCTCGGAGGAGGGGGAGCAGGAGGACCCGGTGTACGAGGAGGACGTGACGGACGAGGGGTACGAGGCAGGCGCGGGCGAAAGCGAGAGCGAGCAGGACCAGGAGCAGTAGACAGCCGACGAGGCAGCGGAGATCAGTCAGCCGGTGCGGCAGGTACCGTCACTGCTCCCGCTGCCGCCGCTGCTCCCGCTGGTGCCGTAGCCCTCCGCAGGTTCTCGATGCAGGCCGTGAGGGCCTGCTGGAGGGACTCCAACTGGTCGAGCATGTCGGTCTCGTAGATGTCGTCGAGGTCGCCGGCGTCGTCCAGGGTCAGCTCCTCGAAGACCTTCGTGGCCCGCTGGAGGCTGCTGTAGAACTTCGTACGGCGTTCCTGGACCCGGAGCTCCGGGTTCGCCTCGACGGTCTGGACGACGAGGGACTTCACGGTGTCGTACGCCTCGGTCGCCCACTCGCCGGCGTCCTCGTCGTCGTCCAGCTCGTCGAGGAGGGAGAGACGGCGCTCGGCCTCGGCGCGCAGCTCGGCGGGCGCGTCGATGGTCTGCCCGGCGGGGGTCTTCACCTGCCCGCTGTCCACGACCTGGCGGACGTACCCGATGCGGTCGGCGGCCCGGTTCTCGGTGGCGACCGCCTTCTTCAGCTCCTCGGTGCGGACGACGTCACGCGCCAGCTCGGCCTGGAGCGAGGGGTCCTCCCGCATCCGGTCGAGGAGCGCGGCACGGGCCGCCTGGGCGGTGGAGGGGTCGGCGAGGATCGCGGCACGCAGCGCGGTGGGGTTCTCCGCGACCTCCAGCGCCTTGGTCGGGCGGATGCCCTCGGCCTCGGCGGCGGCGGTGATCGCGGTGCCGCGTACGGAGGTGGCGCTGTTGCGGGAGCTGTAGTAGGACAACCACACGTCCGCGTCCGGCAGTTCGACCTCCTGCCCCGGGCTGAGCGCCTCGAACTGCGGGACGAGCGCGTCGTCGGCGGCCATGTCCCACGCCTTGTAGTAGCGCATGACCCGCTCCGGCGAGCACCCGGCCAGCTCGGCGAACTCCTTCGCCGACACCTTCGGCGTCTCCCCGGCGACCTGCCCACCGGGCCGCACACTCCGCGCCACCTTCAACGCGAACGCCCAGCCCCCGGTCCGCGCGTACACCCCGAACTCCCGGGCGTCAGCAGCCACGAGCTCATGCACACCGTCCCCGGACGACTCAGCCACGCTGCCTTCGGCGGCCGGCTCGACCCAGTACCCCTCGCTCGCGGAGCCTTCGGCGTTCTCGGAGCCCTCGGAGTTCTCGGACGTCGGGTGGATCGCTACGGTCAAAGGACACTCTCCCGGGGAGTACGGTACGCAGTTGCCGGAGCGACCGGCAGAACGCGCATCTTATTAGAACGGGTTCATGACGCTCTGGGGCGAGGGGTGGGCAAAGGAACCCGTCAGCCCTTGGTCGACGCCGTGGCGAAGAGTTCGCTGACGTCCGTGACGGTGAGAGCCAGCTCCTGCCAACGTTTGAGGATGGTCAGGTCGGAGCAGGCCGTGATGCGCTCGTAGGTGTTACCGGTGACGGTGATGTCCCGGACCTGCAAGATCCGGACGACTGCCCTGGCCCACCCCTCGGCGAGTCCGTCGGCCCAGCCTTCCGTGTATTCCTCGGTCCAGCTGCCCGCCTTGGCGCGTAGGTAGGTCACCTCCTCAAGGGTCAGGGAATCGCGGCGGCTGATTTCGTTCAGGTGTGCGTTGTGGTCGTCCATCGCTTGCTCAGGGGCCAGTCCCATGGCCATGATCAGTGACGTGACCATGACGCGGCCGCTCAGCTTGTCGCGCAGCTCTTCGCTCATCGAGCTCAACTCGAGGTTTCGCTTCACGTGTCGCACGCTATGGGGGCCGTGAGCCAGGATCTGGCGAACGTCGAGTCGTTCACCCTTTCTGGGGGCGTGTGCTTGTTCGTTGAGCGCGGTGCGGGGCACGGTGTGGCGCCGCCCGGCTGAGGGCGCACGGCTGTTGTTCGCCGTGCGCCCTCGGTGTCGTGTGCGAGGCGGGCAGGTGGTCAGGGCCGTTCCGCGCCGTTCTCCTGGGTCTCGGGGGCCTGGGCGAACAGTTCCTCGACCGTGGCGGCGGTGAGGGACCGGTCGAACCAGAGGGTGAGGGTGTCGAGGTCGGTGCAGCCGAGGACACGCTCGCGGACGTCCTCCGGGACGGGGATGCCGCGCCGTTCCAGCAGGCGCAGGATCAACGTTGCCTCGCCTTCGGCCTTGCCCTCGGCTTTGCCCTCGAGGTACGTCTCCTCGAAGAGGGTCCCGTGGCCCGGGAAGTAAGTGGCGACCATCTTCTGCAGCCCTTTCCATGTCTCTCTGGCCGGAGTGTCCTTCAGGCCGACTTCCAGGAACTCGCACCAGTACTTCGCTGTGGCTTTGTCGAACGACCGCATCCCGCGGGCCAGTATGTCCAGTATGGCGGTGATGTTCGCGCTTTCGCTATGAACGATGGCCGCGACCGTGGCCATCGCCGGTTCCCGTACGATCATCGACTCGTCGGTGATCTCCGGAACGCTGTCCGGCCCCAGTACGAACGGACGTGTCGACTGCGTCACCCAGGGGCCGACGCGGCACTCGAAGGGCCCGGCCGCCCAGGTTGCGGTGGACCGGCGCCTGCAGACCGCGACGAGCAGTACCGGCAGGTCGAACTTCGCGCGCAGATATGCCACGTAGTAGGCCCAGTTGGCCCCCTTGTCCGGGGCCCGCTGGGTCTGGGCCTCGACGGCGAGTAGAAAGCCGTCTCCGTCTGACGGCTCGACCTTGAGCACCGTGTCCACACGGCGCTCCATCGGCCTGATCTCCGTCGCGTCGGGCGTGAGCGCCTCGACGATTGCCTTGGTGGGTGGTGGAAGCCCCAACGCCTCGAAGACGGGAGCGAGGGCCTCCGGATGTTCCTGGAAGATCCGGTGCGAGGCCTCGTGGGTGGATGTGACCATGTGCGCAACGTAGGTGGATTGCGTGGTGCTATGGGCGGCTCCAGTCCCCGTTCACCCTTTCGTGGATCGAAGAAACGTCTCGGTGTTCTCCCAGCGCGGGCCCGGAAAACCAGTTGCCCGAGGTGAGGTAGCGCCTTGTAGCGTGGCCCTCATGTGTGCGAGCGCAGCAATGACCAGGACCCGCCGCTTCTAGCGGTGGTCCCTTCCGTGACCTTCGGCTCGAGTCGGCCGTACCTCTGCTGACGCCGCTCGATCTCCCTCAGGTGATCCGCGAAGTGATCCGCCGCTCCCGAGAGACCTCGTCGGGCGGCCCTTCCGTGCTGCCCGGCTTCCCCTCGAAGCCGCGGAGAACCTGTGCGCACCCACCGACCCGGCCGACACGAGCTCGGCCAGAACTTCCTCGTCGACCGGACCGTCATCGAGCGGCTCGTCGCCACGGTCGACGGCCTCGCGTCCCGTCCCGACGCGCCCATCATCGAGATCGGCGCCGGTGACGGCGCGCTGACCCTGCCGCTGGAGCGGCTCGGCCGTCCGTTGACCGGGATCGAGATCGACGGCAGGCGTGCCGAGCGGCTGGCCCGCCGCACCGGCCCGGCGACCGAGATCGTCCACGGCGACTTCATGGACTTCAGGCTCCCGGCGACGCCGCATGTCCTGGTCGGCAACCTGCCCTTTCACCAGACCACCGCGATGCTGCGCCGCATCCTGCGGGCGCCCGGCTGGACCGAGGCCGTCCTGCTCGTGCAGTGGGAGGTGGCGCGGCGGCGCGCCGGTGTCGGCGGGGCGACCCTGATGACGGCGCAGTGGTGGCCGTGGTTCGAGTTCCGGCTGGTGTCCCGGGTGCCCGCCTCGGCGTTCCGCCCGCGCCCCGGCGTCGACGGCGGACTGATGACCATGACCCGCCGGCCACGGCCCCTCGTGCCGGTCCGTGACCAGCGGCGCTACCAGGACTTCGTGCAGCGCGTGTTCACCGGCCCGGGGAACGGCCTGGAGCGGATCCTCGCGGTCGCCGCCCCGGAGATCCCCCGCCGTGAGGTCCGGCGCCGGCTGCGAGAGCACCGGATCGCGCCCACCGCCCTGCCCCGTGCCCTCGGCGCCGAGGCGTGGGCGGATCTGTTCGGCCTCCGGGACGGTGGAGGTGCCTAGAGCCCGCCCGTCAGTGACTGTTCCGCCCAGATCACCTTGCCCTCGGGGAGGAACCTGGTCCCCCAGCTCTGGGTGAACTGGGCGATGAGGAACAGACCGCGGCCGCCCTCGTCGGTGGTGCGCGGGTGGCGTAGGTGGGGAGCGGTGGGGCCGCCGTCGAAGACCTCGCAGATCAGGGTGCGATCGAGGATGAGGCGCAGGCGGATCGGGCCGGTGGCGTGGCGGATGGCGTTGGTGACCAGTTCGCTGACGACCAGTTCGGTGGTGAACGCCAGGTGCTCCAGGCCCCAGTCGCCGAGTTGCCGGGTGGTGGTCTTGCGGGCCTCCGCGACCAGCGCCGGGTCGGCCGGGAGGTCCCAGTACGCCACCCGGTCCGCGGCCAGCCGCCGGGTGCGGGCCAGCAGCAGGACCACGTCGTCGTAGGGGCGGTCGGGCACCAGCGCGTCGACCATGGTCTGCGCCCGGCGGTCGAGGGAGGCCGGGGCGACGTCCGGCGGGGAGCCCGCTTCCGTGCGGGCCGTCTCCGAGTCCGTCCCCGTGCGCACCCCCTCAGCACC
>NZ_VJZC01000511.1 GCF_009377185.1 Streptomyces spongiae | reverse complement strand
GTGTTGCCGGGGCGCGGGCCCTCGCGCAGCCGTCTGTCCAGGTAGTTCACGAAGTAGGTCATGGGGATGGTCAGCGCGAGGTAGCAGATGCCCGCGGCGATCAGGGGTGAGGAGTTGTAGGTGCGGGCGACTTCCTCCTGGGCGATGAAGTACAGCTCGCGCTGCCCGACGGCGAGGCCGAGGAGGTAGACCAGTGAGCTTTCCTTGATGTCCTTGACGAACTGGCCGGTCATGGCGGGCAGTACGCGGCGGATGCCCTGCGGCACCACTACCAGGCGCATCGCTTGGAGATAGCTCAGGCCGAGGCTGCGGGCCGCCTGCAACTGTCCGGTGTCGACGCTCTGGATGCCGGAGCGGAAGATCTCGGCGGTGTAGGCGCCGGAGATCATGCCGATCGCCAGGACCGCGTAGCCGAAGGGGTCGGTGCCGAAGGGGCGTATGCCGGCGGCGGGCAGACCCACGCCGACCAGCATCACCGTGATGATCACCGGAAGGCCGCGGAAGACGTCGACGTAGAGCCGGGCGGGAAGCCGCACCCACCACCGGTTCGACAGCAGCAGCATCGCGGCCACAAGAGCGATCACGACTCCGAGCACGATGGCCCCTGCGGCGATCGTCAACGTGTTCAGCAGGCCCTCGGAGATCAACCGCGGAAACGTCCGGGCGATCAGGCCCCAGTCGAAGAACGTGTCGGCCAGAGCATTCGAAGCCAAAGAGAGAGGGGACGAGAGGGTCATCACGACTCCTGACCAGGCGCGAAGGAGGAAACGGAGGCGTGGAACTCCGAGCGGACCGCCCCATCGCTGTCATCGACAGTGCGAAACTCAGGTATTCGCGGCACAGCAGCGCCGAGAACAGCCGGCTCGCCTCGCTGACGGCGATACCGAAGCCGACGATGAGGATGGTGGCCGGCGGCGGAAAGGTCACGAAGTTCCCGGAACGCGGTGTGCAGGGCTCCCGACTGGGGCTCAGTCGGCTGTGACGGGGCGGGTGTGGAACTCAAGGTGACCTCCTCGTGTGGTGGGAGAGGGAGCGCCCGGCCGTCTTGCGGAGCACCGTGCCAGGGCGGTGCGTCGTGAAGACGCCGTCACGCAGTACGGGGAGGCCGTTGACGAGGACGTGACGAGTGCCCACGGCATAAGACAGCGGCGCGTCAAAGGTGGCGGTGTCGCTGACCGTCTTGGGATCGAAGACGGCGAGGTCGGCGGCCACGCCTTCGCTCAGGATGCCTCGGTCGGTGAGGCCGAGGCGAGAGGCGGGCAGCGCGCTCATCTTGCGGACGGACTCCTGGAGCGTGAGGACCTGGCCGTCGCGGGTGTACCGGGACAGGACCCGGGCGAACGCACCGAAGTGACGGGGGTGGGGGTTGCCGTCGGTGGCGGTGTCCAGTACCCAGCCGTCACTGACGACCGCGCTGCCGTGGTGGCGCAGCACTGTTTCCACATCCGCCTCGGACATCGCATGGTTGACGATCCAGACCTGGGCCTCGTGCGCGCGCAGTACGTCGAGGGATGCCTCGGCGGGATCGCGGCCAGTGGCGGCGGCGATGTCCTGGATCGTGCTTCCCACCCACGAGCAGTAGCGGCCCGGCGGCATCGCGGCGATGACGGTGCCTTCGGGAAGGAAGGTGTGTCCGGTCTTCGCCCGGAGTTCCGAAGCGATCGCCTCGCGGGTCTTCGGGTTCTCCAGTCGGGCGAGGAGCGCGTCGAGACCGCCGTCCAGCGCCCAGTCGGGAAGGCGCGAGGTGAGCCGGGTGGAGGAGGCGGCGTAGGGGTAGACATCGCACGCCACGTCCACTCCTTCCGCGACAGCGGAGTCGATGAGGGCCAGCGCCTCGTGCACCTTGCCGTGGTTGGCGGGGCCCAGGGCCTTGAGGTGCGAGATCTGAAGGCGCACGCCGCTGCGTCGGGCGGTTTCCAGAGCTTCGGTCACGGCCTCGACGAGATGGTCGCCCTCGTCGCGTACATGGGTGCTGTAGAGCAGTCCGGCCTGCCGCGCCTCGGTGGCCAGCGCCACGACCTCGTCGGTGTCGGCGAACGACCCGGGAGCGTAGATGAGTCCGGTGGACAGACCGAACACCCCCTGTTCGGCAGCCCTGGCGAGGAGCTTGCGCATGAGGGCGGTCTCGTCGGCTGTCGCGGGGCGCCGTTCGGTGCCGACAGTGGCCACGCGGAGGGCCGCGTGGCCGACGAGGGCGGCGAGATTGACGCACGGTTCGGCCTCCTCCACCGCGCGTGCGAATCCGTCGAAGTCCTCCCAGGGCATGTCGGCGGTGCTGAGGCCGCCGCGTGCGAGCGTGGTGTCCCACGCATGTCGCCGCTCGGGAGTGATGGGGAAGGGGGAAGCGCCGCAGTTGCCCGTGACGATGGTGGTGACGCCCTGTCTGATGCACGCTTCGGCGCTGGGCGTGTCGCACACGGTGTAGTCGGCGTGCGAGTGCAGGTCGACAAAGCCGGGCGCGACGACGTGGCCGGTGCAGTCGAGTACCTCCCGTGCGGTGGCGTGAGGCGTGGCCCGTCCGAGGAAGACGATGCGGTCGCCCCGGATGCCGACATCGGCCCGTCGGACCGGGCCCCCGGTGCCGTCGATGACGGTGCCGCCGACGGCGAGTACATCGAATTCGTTCAACTTTCTTCCTTCGCAGTGGAGTTCGGTTCGGTACCTGGCAATGCAGGCGGTCAGGTGAGCCGTAGGAGGATGAGGGCGTACATGACCGCTGCCGGGATGAGGAGCGTCCAGCCCACCGAGAGCAGCGTCCTCAGCCGGGTGCCTTCGGCACAGCCCGAGGGCGCCCATCATGTTCGCGTTGGGGTAGGGGCCGTAGGTGTCGGCCTTCGATCCCTGTGGGCCGGGGTGCTGTCCACGTCACTGAAGAGGAGTGCGTCTGCCTGGTCGACGCCGCTTTCCGCCAGGATCTCGACGAGGGTCTGTTCCGGGCGGACCGCGGCGAACCGTATGTCCGATTCGCGCGTGGTGAAGCCGTGTACGGCGGGCCGGGCGAGACTGTTGTACGACCAGGGGGAGGAGAAGTAGTAGCCGCCGGTGTCCAACAGCACCACGACGTCCCCAGGTGCCAGTTCGGGCAGCTTGCGTCCGCGGGCTACGAGGTCTCCGGCGAAACAGCACGGGCCCGCGACATCCTGGACCCGCTCCGGAGCATGCTTGGGCCTGCCGTCGGAGTCGTACACGGCGATCCGCAGCGGCCACGCCTCCGGCATGAAGACGGTACGGGTGGCGATGTGCGCGCCCGCGTGTGTCAGCGCGATGCGGCGGCCGCCGGTGTCCTTGGTGTACTCCACGACCGCGGCCGTGAAGCCGTTCTTGGCGACCAGCGAACGACCGAACTCTGTTACCAGGTCGTAGCGCCCGCCGAGGAGTTCGGGAACGGAGGCGCGCAGCTCCCGGACGTAATCCGCGTAGGTCGGGCGGATCTCGTCGTCGTCAAAGTTGACCGGCAGGCCGCCGCCGATATCCAGGCTGGTCACCTGCTGCCGGCCCGCCATCGCGTTGATCTCCTCGGCGAGTTCGTACGCGGCGCGCACTCCCTGGCCGATGAGTTCCAGGGAGCAGCCTTGCGAACCGACGTGCACGTGCAGCCGAGTGAGCCAGGGCCGCTCGGCGAAAGCCTTGAGGATGCGCTTCCGTGCTCCGGCATCTCGCATTGGCACGCCGAACTTCGAGCCGAGCGAGGCGGTGCTCATCGCGTCGATGGCTCCGGCGCCGACCTGTGGGTTGATCCGCAGCCCGAGCACCGAGGTGCTCTCGCGCACAGCGAGTAGTGAGCCGATGCGGTCCAACTCGGGAAAGTTGTCGGCGTTCACCGCCACTCCCAAGGCGAGCGCGTGGACCAGATCGGCACGGGTCTTCGCGGGTGAGTCCAGCACGATGCGTTCCGGCGGGAAGCCGGCAGCGACGGCCTGGGCGAACTCGCCCGGGCTGGCGACCTCGCACCCCATGCCGGACCGGGCGAGCAGTCGCAGCACGGGGACCAAAGGCGCGGCCTTGGCGGCGAACGTGTGCAGCACTGGTGCGTCGCCAAAGGCTCGTTGGAGGTCGCGCACGGACTCCTGGATCCCGTCGGCGTCCAGGAACCCCGCCGCCACATGGGCGGGGCCGATCAGACCGGACCGCACCGCCTCGCGGACAGCTCGGTCACGCTGATGTCGACCGCCTTCACTGTCTTGATCGACTTGCGCAATCCTCACGATCTCGGACCTCCTCGGTGCCCCAAGAGTGTTCGGGCCACCAGAATCGGCGGGCTTCGTGGAACGACTACCGAAACGCAGCATTCCGTCACGACAGGCGAACGGGAGGCCTATACGCAGCTCGTACACCGTGATAAGTAGAGGCATGTCGCACGATTCCGTCGATGAGAAGGACTTGGAGCTGATCCATGCGCTCCAGCTCTCCCCGCGCGCCTCCTGGGCTCAGATGGCCGGGGCGCTCGCGCTCGACCCGGTGACTGTGGCACGCCGTTGGGAGCGGCTGGCCGAGGAGGGACTGGCGTGGGTCACTTGTGTGGCCGGCACGGCCCTGCACAGTGAGTTCTGCATGGTGTATATCGAGATCGATTGCATTCCCGGCCGGCTGGACCACATTGCCACCGCGTTGAGTACCGAGCCCCACGTGCGCTACGTCCACCACCTCACAGGCCTGTACGGGCTGCTGGTCGTGGCGACGTTGCGCACATCCGCGGAGGTGTCGGCGTTCCTGCGCGGCACGGTAGGGCAGCTGTCCGGTGTCCGGGCGTACCGAGCGGAGATACGGACCGTGGGCTACGGCGAGCCGAGCCGATGGCGTCTGCGCAGCCTCGAACGGTCACAGCGACACGCATTGGAACCGGCCGGCGCACCGTCCACGACGGTGGGAGGTGCCCGGATGGACGCTGTGGACCGGAAACTGTTCCGGCTGCTGCACGAGGACGGCCGCATGTCCTACACCGCGATCGCCGACCGCGCCGGGATCAGCGAGCCCACCGCGCGCCGCCGCGTCAAGCGCCTGCTGACCAGCCGGTTGCTCCGGCTGCGCTGCGAGATGGCACAGTCCCTGTCGGGCTGGCCGCACTCGGCCGTACTGTGGGCGAGCGTGGCACCGCAGCACATGGAGTCCACGGCACGCTCGCTTACGGCGCTCCCTGACGTACGCCTGTGCTGCGCCCTTACGGGAGAGCGGAACCTCCTGCTGATGGTCTGGCTACGATCGCTCGGGAATCTGCCGCAGCTGGAGGCGACGATCACAGAGCGCTCTCGAAATCTCTCCATCGTGGACCGGGCCGCCTGCCTGCACACCGTGAATCAGATGGGTCGACTGCTCGACAGCGAGGGGCGCAGCGTCGGGTATGCGGCGCCCAATGTGGGGGACTTCCTGGACGCCTGAGATGGTGGCAAGCCATCCACTCCACCACCCACCGGTGGATCCGGGCGTACGTCCAGCAGTCCGAGGCATCGAGTTTCTCGTCTCCGACCGCGCTCGACGTACGTAACAGCACCCCCGCGCACGCCTTGGAGGTTCTGACGGGGGCGGGGCCCTTCGGGGCCTTGGAGTCACGCACAGGGACACCCGCGGGGTGGCCGTCGCTGACTTCGAGGCATCCGCCGCCCGAGCCTCCGCTGTAGGTGCTCTTGCGCCATGCCTGGAGGGTGGACGCGTCGGGGATGACGTGCTCGGCGTTCCTTGTGAGTAATTCGGTCTCGGGCAGGTACTCGGGGTCGGTGTCCACGACGAACGAGCAGGAGTACCGCCCTGCGGCGTCCTTGATCACGGTCACCGTGGAGGGCACGGACGGAGGCTGCCGGGACCACTTCACCCGCACGTCGCCGATCTTCGGCAGGCGCAGGTCCCGGCCGGGGGTGATCGACCAGCGTGCGTTCGCGGTGAAGCGGACGGCGTGCTGGTTGTCCTTGCGGGACTTGAACCGGGGCTCTGCGATCTTCCCTCCCCTGCGGGTGCCCTTGAGGGAGGCAAAGAAGGCCGAGTTCCGCGGCCGGCACAAGTACAACCTCATGGACGAGAACCTCCGCGCCTTCGCCGCGGCCGTCCCGCAGATCAACCAGTGGGACGACCACGAGGTCCTCAACAACTGGTATCCGGGCGAAGTGCTCACCGACAACCGCTACACCGAGCAGCGCGTGGACGTCCTCGCCGGGACCGCGCCGTTCGCGACACGGGACGGCGCTCTGCCTGGCACGGTTTTCGCTCGGGCGGTGCCGGCATCCGCCGCGTACAACGCCCGTGGCCTGCCGGGGGTTCGGGGCTCCGTCACAGACCGGAAGACTGCTGACGTACCGCGGCGTGCGCTGCCACGCGGCGAGTGTTGTGCGGGCGACACGGGTCATTGACGCCCCGACCGTGTGACCCGCCCGTCCCGCATCTCGATCGACCGGTCCGCGAAGTGCCGTACGATTGCTCGATCGTGACAGATGAACAGGTACGCCAGTCCCAGCTCGTCCTGGAGGTCGGCGAGCAGGTTGAGGACCCCGGCGCGGACGGACGGGTCCAGGGCCGAGACCGGTTCGTCGAGGACGAGGAGACGGGGCTCGGACGCCAACGCGCGGGCGATTCCGGCGCGTTGGCACTGGCCGCCGGAGAGTTCGTGCGGGAAGCGGTCGCCGTACGCCGGGTCCAGGCCGACCCGGTCGAGCAGCTCGGCCACCCGTGATGGGCCCCGCGCGTCCCAGCGGCCCTGGACCCTCAGCGGTTCCGCCACCGCGTCGCGGACACGGTGACGAGGGCTGAGGGAGCCGTACGGGTCCTGGAAGACCGGCTGCATACGAGGACGCACCGGGCGGAGTTCGCGTTCGGTCAGGCGCGTCAACTCACGGCCCTCGAAGCGCACTTCACCCGCGTCCGGGCGGCGCAGTTGCAGGACCGCCGTGACCGTGGACGACTTTCCGCAGCCCGAGGGGCCGTTCAGTGCGAGGGTCTCGCCCGCGTCCAGGGTGAACGAGACGTGGTCCACGGCGGTGACCGGGCCGTAGCGGACCACCAGGTCACGGACCTCCAGGAGGGGGTGGCTCGGGCTCATGCTCGCTGCTCCAGGAACAACTCGGTGGCCGGGTGGGGGACCTCGTCCCAGCGGTGACAGGAGACCTCGTGGCCGTCGCCCGCCGGCCACGGCTGCGGCTCCTCACGGTGGCAGCGGCCCTCCGCGAGCGGGCAGCGCGGTGCGAAGGCGCAGCCGGGCGGCAGGGCGGTGGGGGCCGGAG
>NZ_VJZC01000051.1 GCF_009377185.1 Streptomyces spongiae | reverse complement strand
GGACGGCGCGAGGACCTGGTGGGCGTAGGCGTCGAGCAGGCGGCGGGTCAGGCGGGGGGCCACGACGGCGTCGCCGGTGGCGACGGCGTGGATGCCGGCGACGAGTTCCTCGGGGCGCGCGTCCTTGAGCAGGAAGCCGCTGGCGCCGGCGCGCAGCCCTTCGTAGGCGTACTCGTCGAGGTCGAAGGTGGTGACGATGAGGACGTGGGTGCGGCCGCCGGTTGCGACGATCTGGCGGGTTGCTTCGAGGCCGTCCATGCCGGGCATCCGGATGTCCATGAGGACGACGTCCGGTCGTAGTTCGGCGGCCAGGCGGACGGCCTCGGCTCCGTGTGCGGCTTCGCCGACCGGGGTGAGGCCGGGGGTGCCTTCGATGAGCATGCGGAAGCCCATGCGTTGCAGGGGCTGGTCGTCGGCGATCAGGACGGTGGTCATGGCAGGTGTTCTCCCGGTGCCGACGGGGACGGTGTGGACGGCACGTTGAGTATCACGTCCACGAGCCAGCCGTGTCCGGTGTCGCGTGGGCCGATGGTGACGGTGCCGGCGTACATGGCCGCCCGCTGACGGATGCCGACCAGGCCGTGCCCGGTGTGGCCGGTGCCCGGCTCCGGCTGGGCCTGCGCGGGTGCTCCGGGTGGGGCGCCGGTGTCGGAGACGCGGATGTGGACGGTGCCGGCGTCGGTGGCCACCGTGACCTCGGCGGTGGAGCCTGTGCCGGCGTGCTTGAGGGTGTTGGTCAGGGCTTCCTGGACGATGCGGTACACGGTGAGCTGCACACCACTGCTCAGCGAGTCGAGATCGCCCACGGTCCGGTAGGCCACCCTCAGCCCTGCCGCCCGGACCCGCGCCAGCAGGGGATCCAGATCACGGACCCCCGGCTGCGGGCTGAGCATCCGTACGTCGTCCTGGTGCTCCTCGCGCAGGACGCCCAGCACGCGTCGGAGTTCGCTCATGGCCTGGCGGCCGGTGTCGCCGAGGATGCGCAGCGCCTCGGCGGACTGCTCGTTCCTGTTGGTGGCGAGGGTCGCGGCCCCGTCGGCGACGCTGACCATGACGGAGAGGTTGTGGCCGACGATGTCGTGCATTTCGCGGGCGACCCGGGAGCGTTCGGCGGCGGCGGTGAGCTGGGCACGTTGGTCGTGCTCGATCTCCAGACGTCTGGCGCGGTCCTCCAGCGCCGCCAGGTACATCCGGCGGATCCGGAGTGTCAGTCCGACGGCGATGGCCGCCGTCGTCGTCCCCAGCAGGAAGAAGAGACCGAGCAGCCAGTGCTCGACATCCATCAGGACGCAGACGGCCAGGATCAGTTCGGCGAACGTCAGCGCGGCGGCCCAGCCCAGCACCCGCAGCGAACCGTGCAGGGCCAGGCTGTACAGGGCGACCAGCGTACTGATGCCGGCCTGCTGCCAGACGCCCAGCGACCACTGGACCAGGGACACCGACGCGATCACGAAGAACGTGACGGCCGGGGCCCTGCGGCGCCACCACAGCGGCACGATCTGCCCGGCGGCCAGGACGAACAGGACTCCGATCGGCAACTGGTCGCCGTTGCCCGTCTCCCCGAACGGGCCATGACTGTCGCTGGTGAGCAGGTCCGGCAGGCTGATGGCGAGTACGAGCAGGACCACCGCGGTGTCGAGCAGCCACGGATGCCGGCGGTCCAGCCGCTGCCGACGGCTCTGGCCGCGCAGCAGACGGCCCAGGAGCGGGTGCGCCAAGGCGGCGTCGATCCCGGGGGACGGCGGGAGCGCCGTCCCCCGGGTGGTGTCCGCGGCGGCCGCCGCGCGTTCCGGACTCATGGACCTCATTGTCCTCGGCTCGCTGGTCAGGCGTCCGTCTTGCGGAGTCGGTAGGCCGCGCCGATGAGGGTCAGCGCCACCCAGCCGGCGAAGACCGCGAGCCCGGCTCCGGGGGAGAGGGCGTCCGAGGACTCGTGGAGGGCATAGATGGCTGAGCCGGCGTTGCTGGGGAAGTAGGGGCTGAGGGTGTCGTACCAGGAGTCGGGCAGCAGTGAGGCGAGACCGGGGAGGATCAGCAGGACGCCGACCAGGGCTGCGATGGCGCCGGCGGAGGAGCGCAGGAGTATGCCGAGGGCCACGCCGAAGATGGCGACCAGGCCGAGGTAGAGACCGGCGCCGGCCAGGCTGCGCAGGACTCCGTCGTCGCTCAGGGCGAGTGAGATCTTCTCGCCGTCCAGGCCCGGGGTGCCCAGCTGGAAGGCGGCGAGGGCACCGAGGGTGGTGAGGACGAGGGCGATGGGCCCGATCACGGCGGCCTTGGACCACAGGACGGGCAGGCGTCGGGGAACGGCGGCGAGGCTGGAGCGGATCATGCCGGTGCTGTACTCGCCGGCGGCCAGCAGGACTCCGAGCACTCCGATGGCCAGGGACGCGAAGGTCACGCCGGTCAGGGCCAGGCTGACCGCGTCACTGTCGCCGCCGGAGCCCGGCCCGGGCGGCCCGTCACTGGCGATGGCGTCGGGGCTGTAGGTGTAGGAGGCGATCGCGCCGAAGAGGACCAGCAGGACGACGGCGACGGCCAGGGTGATCCAGGTGGAGCGCAGCGTCCAGAACTTGGCCCATTCCGAGCGCAGGACGCGGATGCCGGTGACTTTGTAACTCGCCCTGGAGGTCTGGGGATCGGGTGCCGCGGAGAGGGTGCGGGGCTGGTCCGGGCGCTGCTTGCGCCGCAGTGCGGTGGCGGGCATCTCAGGCGGCCTTTCGTTCGGTGTCGGCGGGTGCGCTCTGGTACTCGACGGCGTCGCGGGTGAGGTCCATGAAGGCCGCCTCCAGGGAGACGGACTGGGGGGTGAGTTCGTACAGCGCCACCCCGTGCTGGGCGGCGATCGCCCCGATCTGCCGGGTGTCGCGTCCGGTGACCAGCAGCTCCTCCTCCGAGGAGGAGGTGATGGTGACGTCCGGGCCGGCCAGCAGCGACCGCAGCCGCACGGCCTCGGTGCTGGCGACCTTCACCCCGCCGCCGCCGGCCTCCTGGGTGAAGTCCTCGACGGTGGTGTCCGCGAGGAGCCGGCCCCTTCCGATGATCACCAGGTGGTCGGCGATCAGCGCGGTCTCGCTCATCAGGTGCGAGGAGAGCATCACGGCCCTGCCCTCCTCGGCCAGCCGCCGCAGGAGGTTGCGCACCCACAGCACGCCCTCGGGGTCGAGGCCGTTGACCGGCTCGTCGAGCATGATGATCCCCGGATCGCCCAGGAGCGCGGAGGCGATGCCGAGCCGCTGGCCCATGCCGAGCGAGAAGGCGCCCACACGCTTGGTGGCCACGCTGGTCAGCCCGGCCAGCTCGATGACCTCCTCCACCCGGCTGCGCGGGATACCGTGCGTGTGCGCCAGCGCCATCAGGTGGTTGACCGCGCTGCGCCCGGGGTGGACGGACTTGGCCTCCAGCAGCGTGCCGATCTCCTGCAACGGCGCGCTGTGTCGGGAGTAGGAGCGCCCGTTGACGGTGACCGAACCGGCGGTGGGGGAGTCCAGGCCGATGATCATGCGCATGGTGGTGGACTTGCCCGCGCCGTTGGGGCCCAGGAAGCCGGTCACCTCACCCGGCTTCACGGTGAAACTCAAGTGATCGACCACCGTCTTGTCCCCGTACCGCTTCGTCAGCTCACGCGCCTCGATCATCGGAATGGGCCTCTCTCGCCTCGACAACGGCCGCGGAAGCACCGCGGCATCTGCATACGAAGCTACGAGCGGGGCCGGTCGAAGCCCTGGGACCGCGGGGGAATCTTCGAGACCCCTGTGGTACCGCGGTACCACTCGGACGACCTGCGCCGATACCTCTCAGGTATGACGCGGACTCGGCGCGGGCCCATCCGTTCGGCCCCTGGACGGCGACGCCACACCGCTCGTTCCATTGGTACGTGACGTGCCGTCAGGTGGGATACATGGTGCTGCCCGCAGCGCCGAAGGGACCAGGAGGCCGGCGGATGACAGAGCGTGCGGATCGGCGGGTACAGGTCGCCGTGATCGGTGGCGGTATCGGCGGACTCACCACGGCGGCCTTCGTCCGCCGAGCGGGCCTGTCCGTCGAGGTGTTCGAGCAGGCGCGTGAGCTGCGCGAGGTCGGAGCCGGACTGGTCGTGGCTCCCAACGCGGCTCGGCTGCTGCGCCGGCTCGATCCGCCGACCACACTCGACGACGTCGGTGTCGCGTTGCAGCGCGGCTGGGAGTTCCGGCGCTGGGCCGACGGCGCGGAACTGTTCTCGCAGGAGCTGGGCGAGGCGTGCCGGCAGCGCTACGGCGAGCACACCTGGACCCTGCACCGTGCCGACCTGCTCGAGGTGCTGTGCTCGGTGCTGCCCGCGGACCTGGTCCGGCTCGGTCGGCGCTGTGTCGGGTTCACGCAGGACGACGACGGCGCCACCGTGGACTTCGCCGACGGCTCGGCCGTCCGAGCTGATGTCGTGGTCGCCGCCGACGGGATCCATTCCATGCTGCGGGGGTATGTCACGCAGGTGGGCCGACCGCGGCAGACGGGGGTGTGCGCCTGGCGTGCGCTGGTCGACGTGGACGCCGCTCCCGAGCCCGCCCGCCGGCCGGTGATGACCCTGTGGCTGGGGCACGGTCGCCATGTCGTCCACTACCCGGTGTCGAGCGGGCGGCTGGTGAACCTGGTGGCGTTCAGCCCCGTGCGGGCGACCGATGTGGAGTCGTGGTCCGCCGAAGGGCGGGTCGAGGACTTCGCCGCGGAGTTCGCCGCATGGGATCCGGGGCTCACGGCGCTGATCGGGGCCGCCGAGCGGGTCGGACGGTGGTCCGTCCTGGACCGCGCCCCTCTGACGACGTGGGTCAGCGGCCGTCTGGCCCTGCTGGGGGACGCCGCCCACGCCATGCTGCCCTTCTACGCCCAGGGTGCCGGTCAGGCCATCGAGGACGCCGCCGTGCTGGCCGCCTGCCTGGCCGACAGGAGCACCGATCCGCCCTCGGCACTGGCGACGTACGAGCGCCTGCGCCTGCCCAGGGCGACACGGGTGCAGGAGGCAAGCCGGGGCAGGCTCGTCCACAACCACCTGCCGGACGGTCCTGAGCAGCGCGAACGTGACCGGGCCTTCGCCGCCGAGGACCCCTTGGGGCACAATGCGTGGCTGTACTCCTACGACGCCGAACAGGCCGCGGCGGCGTTTCTGGGCTGAGAACGGTGCACGAGCGGTCCGTCATCAACCACCACGCCGTGTCTCACGTCCTCAGGTTCTCGAACAGCACCATCCCAGCCGCCGTGTTCGACGCCGGTACGTGGTAGGTCTCGTGCACCCGGCGGATGCGTGGCCCCAGGGCGCCGCGCATGATCAGCCACATGACGAGTTCGATGCCCTCGGAGCCTGCCTCGCGGATGTACTCCTCGCGTGTCAGCGAGGCCAGCTTCTCCGGGGCGTGCTCGATCGCGTCGAGGAACATCCGGTCGAAGTCCTGGTTGATCAGTCCCGCCCGGGCGCCCGCCAGTTGGTGGGACATGCCGCCGGTGCCGAACACGGCGACCTTGAGGTCCCCGGGGTAACCGCGGATCGCCTCACCGAGCGCGTGGCCGAGGGCGAGGCACCGGGCGGCGGTCGGCTGCGGGTACTGGATGACGTTGACCAGGAGAGGCACCACCGCGCACGGCCAGCGGTCACCGGGGTCCGGGCAGTACACCGACAGCGGGACGGTCAGGCCGTGGTCGACATCGAGTTCCTGGTAGACGGTGAGGTCGAAGGAGGCGTCGATCAGGCTCTCGACGAGGTGGTCGGAGAACTCGGGGGCGCCGGTGACGGCCGGTACGGGGCGGCTGCCCCACCCTTCGTCGGCCACCGGGTACGACGGCGCGGTGCCGATCGCGAAAGTCGGGGTGGCACTCAGGTCGAGGGCGTTGGCGTGGTCGTTGTAGACGACGACCGCGACATCGGGGGTGTGCCGGGCCATCCACTCCCGCGCCGGCGCGTACCCGTCGAACAGCGGTTTCCAGTAGGGGTCCTGGGTCTTCCCCCGGTCCATGGCCGCACCGATCGACGGTACGTGCGAGGTGGCCAGTCCCCAGATCACCTCAGCCAAAGCTCCGCCCTCCCGCCCTGAGCGCCTCCGTGAACTCCTCGGTGGTCATGCCGGTGAACACCCCACCCAGGTACTGCATGGACTTCCCGTCGAGGACGGCGAGCTTGAAGACGTAGAAGATGGAGCCACCGAGTTCCATCATCCGGTTCCAGTCCCGCCGCAGGACGGCGTCCCGTTGCTGTGCCGTGAGCCCGTACGCGTCGCAGTACGCCGCTTCGTCCGCGGTGAACCTCGCGCGGTTCCCGGGATCCTTCAGAGAACCGCAGAGCCGGTTCAGGGCTCGGCCGCGGCGGCTCTCGGCGGCGTCGAAGACGTAGGTACCGGGAACCTTGGGCGTGGTGCCGGTCATCGCGCCCTCTCCTGCGGGTGGGTGGCGAGCGCCTCCACGGTGATGTCCATCCACTTCCACATCGGCAGGGAGACCAGCGCGTCGTGCAGCTCCGCCGGGTCGGCGGCCTCGTACAGGCCGACGGTGGCGTTGCGGCCCGGTACCCGCCACAGCCGTTTGAGGAGGCCCGCCTCGCGGAGCTCCCGCGCTCGCTCGCGCTCGGCCTTGCGCAACCCCTCACGGATGTCGTCGGGAGTGTCCACGGGCAGCTTGTTCTCGGTGCGGACGAGGAATTCCATGCCGGGTTCCTTCGGGGGCTCGGACGGAAGAACGGTGAGTGTCGGGCTCGTACACGTGCCGGTACGGGTGGCCCGGCCGGGGTCAGGCCGACGCGATCTCCAGCAGGAGTCCGGCCAGTTCGCCGGGCGCGGTGACCATGGCCTCGTGGCCGGTGGCGATCTCGTGGACCGGCCAGCCGCGGGCGGCGGCCCGTTCCGCGTGCGGGGTGAACACCCGCATCCAGTCGGTGCATTCGACGAAGGCGCCGGGGACATGGTCCGCCTTGCCGGTGAGCCGCAGCGGCTTGCTGTAAGTCAGCCACGGATGCGGGGTCAGCCGGGGGCCCAGCCAGTCCAGGTCCGCCTGGTCCTCGACACCGAGCACGCTCAGCGAGCGCACCGGGATGAGCCAGCCGAACCCGGGTCCGGACACCGACTCCCGGTAGTGGGCGGCGACGGTGGTGGGAAGCAGGTCGATCGCCGCGTCCCCGTCCTCGCCGACGAAGGCGTCCAGGTACACGCGCTTCGCCACCCGCTCCGGTATCCGGTCCGCGACCCCGGTGACGACCTGGCCGGCGTAACTGTGCCCGACGAGCACGACATCCCTGAGGTCGTGGGCCTCGACCAGCGCCACGACGTCCTGGACATGCGTGCCGAGACCGACCTGCGGATGGAGCAGATGGGCGCGGTCGCTCACACCGGTCAGCGTGGGCGTGTGCACCTCGTGCCCGGCCGTACGCAGCAGCGGCGCCACGCGCTGCCACACCCAGCCGCCGTGCCAGGCCCCGTGCAGCAGGACGAAGACGCTCATGCGGACACCCCGCCGCGCCGCGGGCTGTCGTCCCGCTGTTCGCGGGCCAGCATCTTCGCCAGCACACGGCGTCCACGCAGGGCCGCGAGGTCGGACCTGATGCTCGACTCGGCCACACCGCCCGGATCGGTGGCGTACATGACCTCCTGTGCCTCCAGCGCGTCGACGTCCTCCTGCATCACCGCGAGCTGCTGCTCGTGCTGGAACTTCGTCAGCTCCTCGTCGTCGGTGAGGTAGTCGCGGCCCAGCGCGTAGAAGTCGTGCGTCTCGTTGCCGTGCGCCGGCGTCAGCCCGTACAGCACCTTCATGTGGAAGCCGTCCGGTTCCTCGGTGCCGGTGGCCGCGACGCGGATGTTGAGGACGAAGATGCCCGGCGGGTAGAAGTCGCCGTCCTGCCAGCGGTCCACCGGGGAGGTCAGTCCGCAGGACTTCTCATAGAACGGGGGAGCCTGGATGCCGATCATGCGGCGGCTGAAGCTGACGCGGTCGCCGTCCACGGTGACGTCGATCGGGGTGGCCGCGACGGCCGCGTTGCCGATGCTCGTCGGGTGCAGGAACGTCTCGTGGGTGAGGTCGAGCAGGTTCTCCAGGAGCAGCAGGTGCCGTGCCTTCAGCGGGACGACACCGTGCACCTGGGTCCAGCCCGGGTCGGTCAGCCACGAGGTGTCGGGCAGCAGGCTCTCGTCGGCCAGTTCGGGGCTCCCGGGCCAGATCCATATCGCTCCGTCCCGCTCGACCAGCGGGAACCGTCGCAGCGTGGCCCTGGGCCGGTCGGCCTGCTCGGCGACCCCGACGCACATGCCCCGGCCGTCGAAACGGTAGCCGTGGTAGTCGCACTGGAGGACGCCCTCGTCGTCGAGGTGGCCCAGGGACAGCGGGTACTTGCGGTGGGGGCAGCGGTCCTCGACGGCGGTCACGGTCTCGCCGGGCAGTCGGTAGAACAGCACCGGGATGTCGGTGATCCAGCGCCGTGTGAGCGTCCGGTCGATCTCGTCGGACCAGGCTCCCAGGTACCAGCCGTTGCGCACGTGCTGTGTCATGACGGGTCGTTTCCCTTCGGCGTCGCGGGTTCAGAGGTCCAGGACCAGGCGGGCACCGCGTGCCCGGGAGACGCAGATGAGCATCGTGTCGCCCGCGGCCCGCTCCTCGTCGGTGAGCAGGGAGTCGCGGTGGTCGACCTCGCCCTCGACGACGGCGGTCTCGCAGGAACCGCAGATGCCCTCCTCGCAGGAGGACAGGACCGGGACACCCGCTTCCTCGACGGCCCTGAGGACCGACTGCTCCGGCGGCACGGTCAGCGTCATCCCGGACGCCCGGAGTTCCACCTCGATCGGCTGCTCGCCCTCCTCCACGGCGGGCTGCTCGCCGGCCGCGGCGGCGAACCGCTCCACGTTCAGGGAGCCCGGCGGCCAGTCCGCGCAGTGTGCCTCGACCGCGTCGATCAGCCCCGCCGGGCCGCAGCAGTACACCAGGGCGGACGGATCGGGCTCGCCCAGGAAACCGGCGAGGTCCAGCAGCCCGTACCGGTCCTGCGGCCGTACGGTCACCCGGTCGCCGTAGCCCGCGAGTTCGGGCAGGAACGCCATGGACGCGTGTGTCCGGCCGCCGTAGAGGAGCGACCACTCGGCGCCGGCCGCCTCCGCCGCGGCCGTCATCGGGAGCAGCGGGGTGATGCCGATGCCGCCGCCGACGAACAGGTACCGCCGGGCGGGCCGCAGCGGGAAGTGGTTTCGCGGTCCCCGTACCCGCAGCCGGGTGCCTTCACGGACGTTGTCGTGGATCCACCGCGAACCGCCGCGCCCGTCGGGCTCCCGCAGCACCGCGACGCGCCAGCGGTCCCTGAGCTCCGCCGGGCCGCACAACGAGTACTGCCGGGTGACACCCGTGGGCAGCACGACGTCGATGTGCGCTCCCGGTTGCCAGGGCGGCAGCGGTTCGCCGGAGCCTGGGGCGAGCTCCAGTGACAGGACACCGTCGGCGACCGTTCGCCGGGACAGTACGGTGACGGTGCCCTCGTACGCGGCACCGTGCCGTGACGAGGCGGGGGCTGTGGTTGGGGGGCTCGTCACGGTCGGCTCCCGTGCGGGGTTCGGCTCCTGGTCGAGATGGACCCGCACTTGGTGGTCCTCGTTCCACAGCGCTTCCACCACGGCGTGCAGCCGCTGGGCGTCGATGCGCCACATCGGTGCGCCGTAGCGGTCGTCGCGCGTGATGTCACCCTGGGGGACGGCGTTGTCCAACAGCTTCGTGTCGTCCGTGAGACCCGCGTCATCCGCGAAGGCCACGTAAAGGGCCGTCTCCCGGAAGGGAACCCAGACGTGCGTGGCCCCACGGGCAGCCGTCCCGCTCCGCGCCGTCACGCCAGTACGTCCGTGGTCTGCGGGTAGAGCCGCACGTACGCCTCTGCCATCGTCCCGTGCGAGAGGCCGAGGTTGGGGCCGGCGTTCCGCTTGAGCTGTACGCCGCGCCGCTTGGCCAGGTCGGTGTAGTAGTCCCACATGTGCTGCTGGGCGGGCAGACACTCCATGGCCTTGCGCTTCCTGTCGAACACGGAGGTGATGTCCAGCAGGACGTTCGGCTTGAAGTCGCACTGCTCGGGCTGGTGCGGCTCGAAGAAGAACACCGGGGGAGCGCCGAGCGGTTCACCGGGGGCGTCGTAGCCGACCGCCTGAGCGAGGACGCGTGCCTGGAGCGCCATGCGGGCGGCGGCCGGATGGTCGCCGTTGTAGGGGTCGGCGAGAGTGTGGGTCAGGACGACCGCGGGGTTCACCTCCCGGTGGACGCGCACGATGCGGTCCACCAACTCCGGTGTCTCCAGCAGGGGGTAGTCCCCGGCGTCCAGGAACTCGATCTCCGCGCCCAGCGCTGCCGCGGCGTTCGAGGCCTCGGTGCGGCGCAGATCCTTGATCTCGTCGAGGCGCAGGCCGTCCCGCCAGGCCCTGGCGGACTCGCCGCGCTCGCCGAAGCTCAGGCACAGCACCTTCGCGCGCTGACCGCGTTCGGCTGCCAGCGCCATGGCGCCGCCGGCCCGCCAGACGAAGTCGCCCGCGTGCGCGCTGATCACCAGCAGCGCCCCGGCGGTCGGAGTGGAGGTGTCGGGAGTCATCGGGGCTCCTTGGGGTCGAGGGCAGGTACAGAGCGGTCGCCGGGGACGTACACGACGGTCACCATCCGTCGCCCGCGTCGGAGTCCTGGGCGGCCTTCCTGGCCCAGGCGAGTTCGAGCTTGCCGGTCGGGGTCCGGGGGAGGCCGTCCGTCAGGACGACGGAACGCGGAACCTTGTAGCCGGCGAGGCATCGCCGGACCCAGTCGCGCAGTTCCGCAGCCGTGACGGCGCTGTCCTGCCGGACCGCCACGACGGCTGCCACCCGTTCTCCCCAGGTCGCGTCAGGGACACCGACCACGACACAGTCGGTCACCGCGGGATGCGTCAGCAGGACGTTCTCGACCTCCTGGGGGTGTACCTTCTCCCCTCCGGTGTTGATCACGCCGGCGCCGCGGCCGAGGAACCGGATCGAGCCGTCGGCCTCGATCGTGGCGAGGTCGCCCGGGATGGCGTACCGGACCCCGTCGATGGTGCGGAACGTCGTCGCGCTCTTCTCGGTGTCCTTGTAGTAGCCGAGGGGCATGGGCCCCCGGTAGGCGAGGTGTCCCGTCTCGCCGCTGCCGGGTTCGACGGGGCGGTCGTCGGCGCCGAGCACCCGTGTCGCCGGAACGGGGAAGAAGCGGGCGGGCAGGTCCCGTACCGACGACGTGATCGCGAAGGCGAAAGGCCCCCCTTCGCTCGACGCGATGGCATCGACGACCGTGACCTCGGCACGCTCGTGGAGCGCCCGCTTCAGCGCGTCGCTGAGCGCGGTTCCGGAGCTGATGAACCTGCGCAGGGAACGCAGGTCGTGCGGCGCTCCGGCCCGTTCCGCACGGACGAGTTCGTCGACGAGCGGCCGGCACACCGCGTTGCCCGCGACGATGGCCGTGTCGACCCGCCGCTCGGCGATCGTGTGCCAGACGTGCTCCGGGTCGAGACCGCCCTGCCGGGCGGTGACGGCTCTGCCTCCCACCATCAGGGCACCCATGGTGTTGAACAGCCCGGTGGCGTGCATGAGCGGCACGACCGGCATGGTGGTCGGGGCACGGCCCTCCTGGTGTGCCCCGGTGGCGATGGCCACGGCCGCGTCGAGGGTCGCCGGGAGTTCGGTGACACCGAGCGGGTGGAAGATCGGGACCACCAGGGAGTGGAGCAGATCGCTCTGCCGCCACACGACGCCCTTCGGCCTGCCCGTGGTCCCGCCGGTGTACATGAAGAGCCGGTCCGACCCGGGACGCCGCCGCGGCTCACGTGGCGCGTGCCCCGCCAGCAGCTCCTCCCACTCGGGCACGTCCGGTCCGGCCGGACCGTCGCCGGGCGGATCCCCGGCTCTCACCAGCAGCTTCAGCGTGCGGACGTGCCCAGCGGCATGCGTGACCCGCTCGGCCAGGGCTCCGCTGAACACGATCGCGGCGGCGTCGGCGTCGCCGAGGAGTTCGGAGAGTTCCTCGCCGGTGTAGCGGTAGTTGGCGTTCACCGGCACGGCACCGAGCTTGAAGGCGGCGAAGACGGTCTCCAGATAGGCGGCCCCGTTGAACAGGTAACAGGCCACGGTGTCGCCCTCGCCCACCCCCGCCTCCTCCAGCGCGGCGGCCAGCCGGGAGGAGCGCTCGTCGAACTCACCGTAGGTGGTCTCCCGGCCCGGTTCCGCGATGGCGACGGCATCGGGCAGCGCACGGCAGACCGCCTCCCAGATCGTGCCGATGGACACGTCCATCCCTCAGACCTCCTCGTCCGCAGGCTCCCCCTCAACGTAAGCAGGGGCAGTCCCTGCGGGAACGCGAGCAATGACCCAACCCGCTCGGCGCTTCGACCTGGCGATGAACAGGTCGAATGACGTAGGTCCGCGCCGAATCCACCGGGCTACGATGCTGCACGCCGACCGTGAGTCGCCCCCGTTCGCCAACCGGCTCGCCCCTCGTCGACGAGGACGACGAGGACGATGATGAGGAGATCGGTCATGTCCGGTACACCGCTCGTCGGGTGGGACGATGTCGCCGTCGTCGCGCCGGATGGTCTCGCCGTACTGGACCCCACGGGCCGGTTCGCCCGGCTGAACCCGGCGGCGGTGGTGCTCTTCGGGGCGGCGGCGGAGGCGGACCTGCTCGGTGTGCGGGCCCCGTTCGCGCTCGTGGAGGCCACCGCCGCGGGCAAGACCGGCCTGCTGGAGAAGCCCCCGGAGTCCCAGGAGTCCCCTGAGCTCTCGGAGACGTCGGAGACCGTGGACCACCCGGACGAGCGGGTCGCCCTCTGGGCACCGGCCTCCGGACCCCGGCGCGAGTTCGCCTACCGTGCCCGCGGTCTGCGGACGGACCCGGCGTTCACGGTCGTGTCGTTCCGCGACGTGACCGACGAACGGCACCGTCAGCGCAGGATCGCGGCCATGGCCCAGACGTCGATCGCGCTGGCCTCGGAGGGCTCGCTCGGCTCGACACTGGACGCCGTGGCACAGCAGATCGTGCAGGCCGACGGCCTGGCCGGAGCGCAGATCCTCATCCTGGACAGCACCGGCCGGGAACTACGGCTCATGGGGTCGGCGGGACTGCGCCACTGGGACGCGTTCCTCGACCGTCTGCTGGAGTGCCGAGACCGGGGCGCCAGGCTGTGCATGCTGGACACCCTGAAGGAGCGCACACCGATCGTCGTCCCCCACCGGTGGGCCCAGATCCGCGAGGACCCGGCCTGGGAACCGCTGCACGGCTACCTCGGCGAGCTGAACTGGGACTCCTTCGTCAGCGTTCCGCTGATGGCCCGGGGCCGCGCCGAAGGCGTGCTCAACGCCTACTTCGCGCCGGGGCAGGAGATCGGCGGGCGGACCCTGGAGTTCCTCGCCGCCATGGCGGAACAGGCAGCCCTCGCCGTCGACTACGCCACGCTGCTCCAGCGCGAGCGCGAGGGAGCGCGCCGGAACGAGCGCCAGCGCCTCGCCCGCGACCTGCACGACTCGATCGTCCAGCAGGTGTTCTCCATCGGCATGCAGGCCAACGCCGTGGGGGTGCTGGGCGCGCGCGGTGAAGCGGTTCCGGCGGAATCCGTGCGGGCCTTCGCGGGCGAGGTCGGGGCACTCTCGCGGACCGTCCTCGCCGACTTGAGGGCGATGGTCCACGAACTGCGTCCGCCCTCCTCCACCCGGCTCGGGCTGGAGGACGCGGTGAGCGCCCTGGTCAGGAGCACCGAGAACCGCACCGGCCTCCGGTTCCGGTTGCTGTGCGGCCAGGAACTGGACACGGTCGAAGCGGAACTGGCCGAGGACATGTACCGGATCGCCGCGGAGGCCATCCACAACGTGGTCAAGCACGCGGAGGCCACCACCGTCACCATCCGCCTCGGCGTCCGCGACCACACCCTCACCGCCGGCGTCCACGACGACGGTCGTGGACTGGCGGCATCCGGTGGCGGCCGGACGGCCGGCCGGGGCTGGGACCACGGCTACGGACTGACGACCATGCGGGAAAGGGCGGAACGATGGGGCGGCAGTATGAGGATCAGGTCCGGCGCGAAGAGCGGTACGACGGTGCGCGTGGTCATACCCCTCCCCGTACGGGTGCCGGAGCAGGCCCCCTCGGAGCCGGACGGCTTCCGGAGCGCCCCGGGGACGGTGCCCCTGCGCGGGACACCGGGCCCCGCCCCATCCGCGTCCTGATCGTCGACGACCACGCCGTCGTACGCCGGGGAATCCGCGCCTATCTCGAGGTCCTGGACGACATGGAGGTGGCCGCGGAGGCCGCCGACGGGCAGGAGGCGCTCACCAGGCTGGACGAGATGGCAGCCCACCGCGAACTCCCGGACGTGGTGCTGATCGACCTGCTCATGCCGAAGATGGACGGGGCGACGGCGATCGGAGCGATCAAGAAGCGCCACCCTGACGTACGGGTCGTGGTGCTCACCAGCTTCGGCGAGATGGAACGCGTCCACGCCGCTCTCGCCCAGGGAGCGGCCGGCTACCTGCTCAAGGATGCCGAGGCGGGCGAGGTCGTCGCCGCGATCCGCGCCGCCGCCCGGGGCGAGGTCTTCCTCGATCCCGCGGTGGCCAGGGGACTCACCCAGGAGATGGTCTCTCCGCCGACCGGGCTCTCCGCGCTCACCGGCCGTGAACGTGACGTCCTCGTCCTCGTCGCCGAGGGGCGCTCGAACCAGCAGATCGCCGACGAGCTGGTGATCAGCGAGCGCACCGCCCGCACCCACGTCAGCAACGTGCTGCGCAAACTCCGGCTCACCTCACGCACCCAGGCCGCGCTGTTCGCCGTACGGCGGGGGCTGGTGCCGCCACGGGCCTGAAGCGCCACGCGGGTCAGGAAGACGTGGAGGTCACAGACGTGGCCTCCCAGGCGAACCCGTCCGGGTCGGTGAAGGACGCGGCGGTGCCACCGAGCACGATCCGGTGCGATCCGGTGCCGTCGGCGGGGACGCCGACGTCCTTGGCCAGGCCAGGGCGCTTGTACAGCGCCAGCTTGACGGGACTCGCCTCGGCAGCGGCGAACTCCACGTACTTGCCCCCGAAGCTCTTTGCCACGGCCAGGCCCTGCTCGACGTAGAACCGCTTGCTCGCCTTCACGTCCTCGACTCCCAGCAGGAGCACGAGTTCGTCGATCTTCCGGGTCGCCGGGCCGGTGTCCTTCTTCGACGAGGTCGCGACCTTCCAGATCGTCCCGTCCGGGGCCTGGACGACGCCGCCGTAGCCCCAGAAGGACTTCGTGGCCGGCTTCAGCGAGGTGGCACCGGCTTCGAGGGCGGAGTCGATGAAGCTGTTGACGTCGGCCGGCTGGGACACGGTGATCGACAGCGTGAACCCGCGGAAGCCGGTCGTCGGAGCGTCGGAAGCCCGCAGACGCACCCGTGAGCCCAGTCCGAAGGCGGCGGTGTAGAAGCGGTCGGCGGCCGTGGGGTCGGCCACCTCAAGGGTGATGGATGTGAGGTAGGTCATGACGATCACGCTAGCCGCGCCGGCATCGCCGGGCTTCTTCAATCCTGATCGATACGCGCGACCGCGCGCGTGCCCTGTCAGCGGCTCCGGCGGGCGTTGAGTCGGGCTGCCTGACGCGTGAGGTGGTCGCGCTCGGCGAGGTTGGGTGCGCTGTGGGCCGCCTCGGCGTAGAGCCGTGCCGCCGTCGGCAGGTCGCCGTCGCGCTCGTGAAGGTACGCCGCCACCGCGGTGTGGCGGGGCAGTGAGGCGTCCAGCGCCGCGAGTGCCGCCAGGCCGGCGCGCGGGCCGTCGGCCTCGCCGACGGCGACCGCGCGGTTGAGCCGGACGACCGGGCTGTCGGTCAGGTGCGCGAGTTCGTCGTACCACTCGACGATCTGCACCCAGTCGGTCTCCTCGGCGGTGGGCGCGTCGGCGTGGAGTGCCGCGATGGCGGCCTGGGCCTGGAACTCGCCCAGCCGGTCGCGGGCGAGGGCAGCCTGAAGGATCTCGACGCCTTCGGCGATCGCCCCGGTGTCCCACCGGCCGCGGTCCTGCTCGGCGAGCGGCACCAGGCTGCCGTCGGGTGCGGTGCGGGCGGCGCGCCGGGCGTGGTGGAGCAGCATGAGGGCGAGCAGCCCCGCCACCTCGGGGTGGTCGAAGGCGGCCGCGAGCTGCCGGGTGAGCCGGATGGCCTCGGCCGCGAGGTCGACGTCGCCGGAGTAGCCCTCGTTGAAGACCAGGTAGAGGACGCGCAGCACGGTGGCGACATCGCCGGGCCGGTCGAATCGCACGCCGGAGACCGTGCGCTTGGCCCGGCTGATGCGCTGGGCCATGGTCGCCTCGGGCACGAGGTAGGCCTGGGCGATCTGGCGGGTGGTCAGCCCACCGACGGCACGTAGCGTGAGGGCGACCGCGGACGACGGCGTCAGCGACGGGTGGGCGCACAGGAAGTAGAGCTGGAGCGTGTCGTCCGCCGAGGGTGCTGGTCCGGGCTGCGGCTCCTCGTCCACGCGCTCCTCACGCCGACGGCGGGCGGCGTCCGCGCGGGTCGCGTCGAGGAACTTGCGCCAGGCCGCGGTGACCAGCCAGCCCTTCGCGTCCCGCGGCGGGTCGGCCGGCCAGACGCGGACCGCCTCGACCAACGCGTCCTGCACCGCGTCCTCGGCCGCCGCGAAGTCGGCTCCGCGGCGGACGAGGACGGCGAGCACGCTCGGCGTGAGGCTCCGGAGGAGGACCTCGTTCACCTCAGTGGCACTCCGTGATGGTGGGCATCGCGGTCAGGAACGGGCGCAGCTCCAGCCACTCGTGGATCGGCTTCCCGCCTGCCCCGGGGGCGGCCGACAGTTCCCCGGCCAGTTCGACGGCGCGGTCGTGGCTGTCGACGTCGATCACCATCCAGCCGGCGATGAGGTCCTTGGTCTCGGCGAACGGGCCGTCGGTGACCGGCGGGCGCCCCTCACCGTCGTACCGGACCCACGTCCCCTCGGGGGCGAGTGCCTGACCGTCGACGAACTCACCGGTCTCCTCCAGCCGGGCGGCGAAGTCGTTCATGTACTGCACGTGGGCCGAGATCTCCTCCGGCGTCCACTTGTCCATGGACACGTCGTTGACCGCGGCCGGGGCGCCCCGGTAGTGCTTGAGCAGCAGGTACTTGGCCATCGTGGTTCTCCTCGGTGCTGGTGCGACCCATTGTGGTCGCGTGCACCTCGGGGACGGAGCCAGGCACGGGTTCTCGACATCGTCGTCGGAACTATTTTCTGCTCGCGCCGATGACGGTCTCGGTGACCTGTGGACGCCGTGATCAGACCGCCGGAGCCGGGTACGTCGGGTACTCCACCCCGGAGACGTGCTGGACGACACGGATGACCTGGCAGGAGTAGCCGAACTCGTTGTCGTACCAGAGGTAGAGGATCGCGTTGTCGCCGTCGACCTTGGTGGCGCCGGCGTCGACGATCGAGGCGTGGCGCGAGCCGATGAAGTCGCTCGAGACCGCGTCGGGGGCCGTGGTGAAGTCGATCTGGCGCTTGAGCGGCGAGGTCAGTGACACGTCGCGGAGGTGGTCGAGGACCTCCTCGCGGGTGGTCTCGCGCCCGAGCCGCAGGCTGAGGATCGCGATCGAGACGTCCGGCACCGGGACGCGGATCGAGCTGCCCGTGATGGGCGCCTTGAGGTCGGGCAACGCCTTGGCGACGGCCGAGGCGGCGCCCGTCTCGGTGATGACCATGTTGAGCGGCGCCGAGCGGCCGCGGCGCTCGGCCTTGTGGTAGTTGTCCAGCAGGTTCTGGTCGTTGGTGAACGAGTGGACGGTCTCCACGTGGCCGCGCAGGACGCCGTACTCGTCCGCCATCGCCTTCAGCGGAGGGACGATCGCGTTGGTGGTGCAGGACGCGCAGGACAGGATCTGCTCGTCCGGCTTGACCGTGTCGTGGTTGACGCCGTGGACGATGTTGGGGACGTCGCCCTTGCCGGGTGCGGTCAGGACGACCTTGTCGATGCCCGGACGGAGGTGCTGCGACAGGCCCTCGCGGTCGCGCCACTTGCCGGTGTTGTCGATGAGGATGGCGTTCTTGATGCCGTACGCCGTGTAGTCGATCTCCGACGGGTCGTTCGCGTAGATCACCTTGATCTCGTTGCCGTTGGCGACGATCGTGCTGCCGGCCTCGTCGATGGTGATCGTGCCCTGGAACTGGCCGTGGATGGAGTCACGGCGCAGCAGCGAGGCGCGCTTGACGAGATCCTCGGAGGCCCGCCCGCCGCCTCCGCGGACGACGATGGCGCGCAGCCTGAGGCCGTTGCCGGAGCCCGCCTTCTCGATCAGCAGGCGGGCGACGAGACGGCCGATCCGGCCGAAGCCGTACAGGACGACGTCGCGTCCCTCGCCGCGCTCGATCTTGTTGGCACCCGTGGCGCCGGCGACGGCCTCGGCGGTGAACTCCTCGACCGAGAGGCCGCGGTCGTCGGCGTTGTACGTCGCGGCGAGCATCCCGAGGTCGATCTGGGACGGGCCGAGGTCGAGCGTGGTGAGCGCCCGCAGGAACGGCAGGGTCTCGGTGACCGACAGCTCCTCACCGGCGATCTGCCGGGCGAAGCGGTGGGTCTTGAGGATGCTGACCACCGACTTGTTCACCAGGGAGCGGCTGTGCAGCAGGACGGTGACGTCCCGCTCGCGGTGCAGCTTCCCGATCATCGGGATCATCGACTCCGCGATCTCCTCGCGGGTATTCCAGTTGGTGAACGAGTCCTCGTTGGCAGTCACAGGCGTATCTTTCGAGCTAGGCGGCGCTCATATGCTAGCCGCCCGTCGTTCTGACTGTTCAGCGGGGTGCCGTTGCCTGTTCTCGCGCAGCTCAGCTGCTTGTTCTCGCGCAGCTCAGGTGCGGGCGATCAGCCTTATCTCGTGCAGGACTTGGCCCACCTTGCCGATCGCCTTGCCCGGCAGGCCGACGGCGAAGCGCACCGGATGGTCGCGGGCGTCGGACCGGAGCCTGGCGGGCAGTCGGCCCAGGCGGTCGCGGAAGTCACGGGCGTACTGCCCCATGACCAGTTCTCTGGGCATCGCCGTGGTCTTCCCGCAGGTGTCGCAGACGATCGTCAGCAGGCAGCCGTGGACATAGGTGAGCCGATGAAGTCGCTCTCCGCCGCAGGTGCACTCCAGGTAGGCGGTCTCCGTCTGGGTCTCGATCATTGCCGGCTCCTTCTTCGGGCCCGTCGATGCGCCCGGTGGTCCACCCGGGACTCGCGTATGCACATATGTGCTTGTTGAGTTCACGGACGTGAGAATGGTTGCACGGAAGTGCACCCCTGACAACCGGCTGGTCGGCTGTGCAACAATCTGAGCAGATGTGACGACAGGGCCACAGGCGAGGGGGTTGGACATGCCGGCGTCCCGCGAACGCGACCTGTTGGTGAAGGCGGCACGGCTCTACTACCAGGACAACCTGTCGCAACAGCAGGTGGCCAGTGCCCTGGGAGTCAGCCGCTCCAACGTCTCGCGCATCCTCACCGCCGCACGCGACCAGGGCATCGTCGAGATCCGCATCAACGATCCGGCCGGACGCGAACTGGACCTGGAGGAACGACTGCAGGCAGCCTTCGGGGTGTCCTCCTGCCGCGTGGCCTCGGTGCGCGCGGACGAGCCGGCGCTGGCCAAGGTGGGGGAACTGGCGGCCTCCTGGATGCTGGACACGGTCAAACCCGGCAACAGCATCGCGCTGTCCTGGGGCAGCACGCTCCAGGCCATGGTGGGTGCCGTCCCCTCCGGGCAGGACCTGGCGGTGGAGATCCTCCCCCTGGTGGGCGGACTCTCCTCGGTGACCTCGGAGATCACCGGTGAGGAACTGGTGCGGGAGCTGGCCGACCGCCTGGGCGCCCCCTACCAGCGGCTGCACGCCCCCGCCCTGCTGGAGACCAAGGCGTCACGGGACACCCTGATGGCCGAGCCGTCCATCCGCAGCGTGCTGGAGGCCGGCCGCAAGTCCTCCGTGGCCTTCCTCGGCGTCGGGGCGGTGGGGGTGGGCTCCTCCGCGGCGGTCATAGAGTCGCTCCACCTGAGCGATCGAGACCGGGCGGCCTTCGAGGCGGCGGATCCGGTGGGCGACGTGTGCGCCCGGTTCTTCGACGAGGACGGCAGCCCCGTGCACGGAGCGGTCGAGGACAGGGTGCTGGCCGTCACGCTCGAGGACCTCCGCCGGATCTCCACGGTGGTGGGCCTGGCCGCGGGCGTCGAGAAGGCCCGAGGAGTACTCGGCGCGCTGCGCGGACGGTACGTGGACGTCCTCATCTGCGACGCCCCGCTGGCAGAGGGACTGCTCGACCTGGCCTGAGCGGCCGGGGGCGAGGTACTCCCGGCCGGTCTTCAGGATCACCGCCATCCGAACCAGCCCGGGTTGTCCAGGCGCCGCTGGGCCGCGTTGAGCAGGCGTGCGGCGTCGGCGCAGTCGCCGACACGATGGTCGACGGTGAGAGCGACCCGGCAGCGGGTGCGCAGCCCGACTCCGTCGCCGACGGGAACGACGTGCGGGGCCACCGCCCCCACCGACAGCACGGTCGCCTGGGGCGGGTTGAGCAGTTCCTGGAAGGCGTCGACACCCAGGTCACCGAGGTCGTGCACGGTGGTCGTGGCCGCGGTCAGGTGCTCCACCGGCACCCTGCCGCTACGGGCGTGGGCGGCCACGTGCCCGACCAGCTCGTCGAGTTCCTCGGTCGGCAGCCGGTCGGGGTCGGCCAACACCGGTGCGACCGGGCCGCGTTCGGTGTCCACCATCAACGCCACCGCGACGTCGGACCACATCTCGCCGCCCTCCCCGGTCCAGCGGGCGTTGAGCGGGCTGTCCCGCAGCGCGTTCGCGTACGCCCGGACGATCAGGCCCGTCCAGCCGCACCGGCCGCGCCGCTCGGCGAGGGCCGTGAGGTCGAGGTCGCGGAAGACGACGGCCTGGGGGACGGCGGCGCTCGCGCTGGTCCGGCGGGCGACGGCTCTGCGGGATCTGAGCCGCCGTGCGGGTGTGCCGGGGGCGACCGGTAGACGCTCAGGCACCGGGATCGTGGGCGGCCCCGACAGGGAGAGGGCGGCCTCCACGTCCACCACCCTGATCGTTCCACCCGGCCCGGTCCCGTTCAGGGCCCCGAGGTCCACACCGCTTTCCACCGCCATGCGCCGGGCGAGCGGCACGGCCGACACGACCGCCGAGAGGGGCGGTGGCGGAGCGGGCGTGGTGGCGAGCGCCGGTGGAGCCGCTGGAGCGGGCAGGGCCGCATCCGACTCGGCCGGTCCGTCGAAGAGATCGCCCAACAAGTCGTCCGCGGTACTGGAGAGGAAGGCGATCGGCTCCCCGACAGCCACCACATCGTCCGGCTGAGCCACCAGGCGGACCAGGACTCCGTCGACGGGGGACTCCACCTCCATGTCGACCTTGTCGGTCATGACCTCGCACACCACGTCGCCGGCACGGACCTCGTCGCCCTCCGCCTTGTGCCAGGTCAGGAACGTGCCCTCCGCCATCGTCATGGACATCTTGGGCATGACCAGAGGGATCTCTGACAGTGGGGTCTCTGACAGTGGGGTCTCTGACAAGGGAATCTCGGCCATCACCACGACCTGACCAGACGGGTGGCCTCCGCCACGATGTCGGGGACCTGGGGCACGGCCGCGCGCTCCAGCTGGGGGGCGTAGGGGATCGGCACGTCCAGACCGCTGAGCCGGCGGATCGGAGCCCGCAGTCGGCCGAACGCGTCCGAGTCGGCGATCAGCGCGGCGATCTCGGCCATGTAGCCGCAGGTCCGGGGGGCTTCCTGGACCAGCAGGGCACGCCCGGTCGCGGCCACTTCCGAGATGATCGTCGCGTCGTCCAGGGGGACTAGGGTGCGCGGGTCCACGACGGTCGCGGTGATGCCGTCCTCGGCGAGCTGCCGGGCCGCCTCCTCTGCCCGGGACACCATGACGCCGGTGGCCACGATGGTGAGGTCCTGGCCCTGCCGACGGACCGCGGCCTGCCCGAGCGGAACCCGGTCGGCGCCGGAGGGCACCGGCCCGCTCCGCTTGTAGAGCAGCTTGTGCTCCAGGAAGACGACCGGGTTCGGGTCGTCGATCGCGGCCAGCAGCAGACCCTTCGCGTCCGCCGGAGTGGCGGGCATGACTACCTTCAGCCCGGGGACGTGCGCGAACCAGGCCTCCAGGCTCTGGGAGTGCTGGGCGGCGGCCCCGGTGCCGGAGCCGCCGGGCGCGCGCAGCACCAGCGGAACACTGGCCGCGCCGCCCAGCATGAAGTGGATCTTCGCTGCCTGGTTGGCGATCTGGTCCATGGCCTGGGCCGTGAAGTCGGAGAACTGGATCTCCACGACGGGCCTCATACCGGCGAGCGCGGCGCCGACCGCCGCGCCGACGATGCCCAGTTCGCTGATCGGCGTGTCGCGCACCCGGTCCTCGCCGAAGCGGTGCACCAGGTCGCCGGTGACACCGAAGGCGCCTCCGTAGACGCCGATGTCCTCGCCGAGGAGGAAGACCCGGGGGTCGCTCCGCAGGGCTTCGGCGAGCGCCTCGCGGACCGCCTCGGCGTAGGTGAGGGTGCGGTGCGCCGGGCCGTCCTCCGGCGGCTGCGCCGCCGCGGCCGCGGGGCCGGGGAGCGTGGTGGTCATGCGCGGGTCTCCAAGGGATCGAATCTCCAGGGATCAAGAGAGAGGGAGCACGAGGGAGCACGAGGCTTCATGAGGGCGCGGACGGCATCAGACCGCGTAGACCGCGGACGTGAGTTCGGCGGCGCTCGCGTCGGGAGCGGCGTTCGCCGTACGGACGGCCGCGCGCACCGCGTCACGGGCCTCGGCCCGGCACCGCTGCGCCTCGGCCTCGGAGAGCGTGCCCGCGTCCAGCAGGGCGGCGGTGTAGCGGGCGATCGGATCGCGGTCACGCCACAGATCGATCTCGTCGCGCGTGCGGTAGAGGTTCTTGTCGCTCTTGGAGTGGCCCTTCCACCGGTAGGTGAGTGCCTCCACGAAGGTGGGGCCGCTACCGGCGCGGGCCCGTTCGACGGCGGTGCGCACGGCCTGCCGCACCGCGGCCACGTCGTTGCCGTCGACGGTCACGCCGGGGATGCCGTACCCGGCGGCACGGTCGGCCAGGTGGTCCACGCGGAACGCCCGCTGGACGGACATGGACATCCCGTAGTTGTTGTTCTCGCAGATGAACACCACGGGCAGGTCCCAGATGGCGGCGAGGTTGACGCCTTCGTGCCAGGCCCCTTCGTTGACGGCGCCGTCCCCGAAGAAGCTCAGGACGACCCGGTCCTCGCCGCGCAGCCGACTCGCCAGTGCGGCGCCGGCGGCGATGGGCACGCCACCGGCGACGATGCCGTTGGCGCCCAGGTTGCCCGTCGCGACGTCGGCGATGTGCATGGATCCGCCGCGGCCACGGCAGTAGCCGGTCTCCTTGGCGAGCAACTCGGCCATCATGCGGTCGAGCCGGGCGCCGCGTGCGATGCAGTGTCCGTGGCCGCGGTGGGTGGAGGTGATGTAGTCGCCGTCGCGCAGCTCGGCGCAGGCCCCGACCGGCACCGCTTCCTGACCGATCGACAGATGCATGGTGCCGTGCATCATGCCGCGGGCGAAAAGGTCGTCGACGGCCTCCTCGAACCGGCGGATGGTCCACATGGTCGTGAGGGCGGAGCGAGCCGACTCGGCGTCCTGGATCAGGTCCGTGCTCACGGCGCTCCTCACGCGGCCAGCGACTGGGCGGTACCTGCTGCCGGCAGGTCGATCCGCTCGCCCGCGAGCAGCCGGTCCTGAAGGCGACGCAGCGTCGCGATCATGGTGCTGTGGTCGACCCGTACGTCCTGGTGGGTGAGCACGGTGCCGACGGGGACGTCCCGCACCAGCTCGGCTCCGGCGGCAAGGCCGAGCGGCACCAGATCCTCGGTCGCCGTCGCCTCGGCGCTCTCGGCAAGGCCGTACACGGTGGATCCGCCGATGCCGTCGATGCGTTCGCCCGCCCGCAGGTCCCGCTTGGCGACCGCGACCACCTCGGCGTTCCACACTGTCGGTGCGAGGCTCGGGGTGCGGTCAAGCACCGCCTCGGCGACGGAGAGCGGAGCCTCGACGCTGGCCAGGTGGTAGGGGCGGTAGAAGGAGTAGTACGGCCCCTCGCCCATCGACAGGTACTCCATCTCGGCGGTGACGACCGGGTCGTCGCAGTGACCGATGACGAACACGCCGGGCGCGACCGGGCCGGTGCAGTAGTCGACCACCCCGGCCGCGGGAAGCACGCCCCCGTCCGTCTCCGGGCGGAAGGTCTTGGCCAGGTCGGCGACCGTCGCGTGGGGACCCGTCATACCGCGCCGGCTGAGCCGGAGGCCGGTCGCGTTGGCCAGCGCCACCATCTCGATCATCGTCTTGGAGCCGTCGACGAAACTGGCCAGCATCTTCGGGTTCATGCCCTTGGCCCTGGCCTGGTCGGCGAGCGCCTCGGGGGTGGCCGTCGGATCGAGGGGGTTGTTCTTGCCCTTGCCGGCGCAGACCACGGTGAAGCCGATGTCGCGGACGTAGTCCACCATGCGCTTGCACTCCACCGGCTCGTCACCGCGGCAGACCGTGTACACCCGGCCCATCCGCCGCGCGACCGTCGCGAGCAGCAGACCGACCGTCACATCGCACTCCACGTTGAGCAGCGCGATGTCCTTGCCCGCGAGGAGGCCGAAGAAGGCGACGGAGGCGCCGACGTCCGGTACACCACTGGCGTCGACGATGATGTCGATCGGGAGCGGGACGAGGTCGAGCGCGTCGGTGACGACGACCGGTCGGCCTCCCAGCACCGCGGCGGCGCGTTCGTCGGGCGTACCGCCGCTGAGCGCGTGGCCCCGGTCGGAGCGTTTGAACGCCTCGTGGCCGCGTTCCGGGTCGATGTCGGCGATCGCGGAGATCTCCATGCCCGGGAGGTGCGCCACCTGCGCGACGAAGCCCAGTCCCATCTGCCCAGCGCCCACGAGGCCCACCCGGACCGGCCGGCCGAGCTCCCGCTCCCGTTGCCGCAACTGTTCCCTGTAGCTCATGCTCCGGTCCCTTCCTGCCGCCCTGCTGGTGTTCCACCCACGGGCGTGTTTGCACATATGTGCACTTGATATGCACGTTAGTGATTTCCTTGGTAGCACGTGTGCAGTGCTCGCGACAAGGTCCGGGGTCGCGGGGTGGCCGTTCGCCTGACCGAATGAAGTTCGAAATGTCGAACGCGAGATGGCGGGGTCGGAGACGCCAAGAGAACCGCTGGTCGCGCTAGGCGCGGAGCCAGCCGCCCAGGCCGCTCAGGCCGCCCGAGACCCCGACGACGCCGTTGTCCGCCGTGGCGCCCGACTGCATCCGGCGGAAGCGGTCGCGGGCGTCCTCGACCGCGCGTGCCGTCACCGCGGAGGGTGCCCGGGAGGGTGCCGTGGCCAACTCCCCGGTGAGCTGGGGTCGTTCGTGGAAGCGGGCGAGGACTGAGGCGCCCTGCATCACCAGGGCCCGTTCGACGACCTTGTCGCTCCGCCGTACGACCAGCAGGACGACCGCGCCGCGGAACCGCCCGGTGGCCCGGCCGGAGACGAGGGTGACACCCGCCCTGTGCTCCTGAGCGGCGAGCCGGTTCACGGTGCGCATGTAGTAGCGATGCTGGGCCATGCTCGCCAGCAACGAGAGAACGAAGCCGCCGAGCAGCAGCAGAGCCAGGGGAAGGTATGCCATGAGTCCTCTTCTCAGGGGCCTTTGGTCGCTCAGCCGGAGGAGCGGCGGTGGCGGACCGAATCCGCCGCCACCGCGTTCCGTATCCGATCGGGGTTCCGGCCGCGCAGCGTGATGGTTCCGCAGCTCGGACACATGAGGGCCGCCACCTCGGTGGTGACCTCGGTGGTGCCGAGCCGGTAGGCGAAGCGAGGGGAGCCGAGCAGTGGCAGTGCCATGGAGCCTTCGACGAGCGTCCCGCCGCAGTCGCGGCAGGAGTCGGCGGGGGTCCTGTCATCGGGGCCGTTCATGGGGGTACTGCTCCTTCCCGGCTCCTCCGTCGCACACCGGTCGCCGCCACGGACGGGCGGCGACCGGTCACGCGCGGACGAGCCTCAGTTCGCACCCCGGCTCCGGGACGCCGAGGGGGCCCTCGGCGTGCACCGCTCCGGGGAGCAGCCCGGCGGCTGGATCGGGATTGACGTAGACGACCATGTGACCGAGGGTCGTCAGGTTCTCCTGGGCGCGCTCCCCGACCGCGGTCAGGGTGAGCCGGGCCCCACCGAGCCACAGTTCGTCGCCAGCCCGGATCTCGAGGGCCGGGTTGTCGGCAGGCTTGTGCACCACGCTGAGGCTCTCCAGGTCACGTGGCAGCGGCTCGCCGAAGAGGATGAGGATGCCGCCGTTGATGAGGTCGGCGGCCTCGTCGCCGACGCGGAGGATCGTGCTCTCGTAGTAGAAGTCGTCCATCAGTACATCCCGAAGCTGACGAGCCAGGCGAGAACCACGGCGAGGGGTGAGGTGATCAGACGGCTGAGCAGCACCGCCGGCGTACCGACCGCCACCGTCTCCGGTTTCGCCTCGCCGAGGGCGAGACCGACGGGGATGAAGTCGCAGCCGACCTGGCCGTTGATGGCGAACAGGGTGGGCAGAGCGTACTCGACGGGGATGGTGCCCGCGGCGATCTGCGTGCCCATCAGCACGCCGATGATCTGGGCGATCGCCGCACCCGGCCCGAGGATCGGGGACAGGAAGGGCATGGCCACCACCGCGCCGAGCGCGATGAGCCCGAACGGGTTCCCGGCCAGTGGCTTGAGGCCCTCACCCATCTTCTCGGCGACGCCGGTGTAGATGACGAAGCCCAGCAGCAGGCTGACGTACGCCATGAAGGGAAGGATCGTGTTGATCGTCAGGGTGATGGCCTGCCGGCCCGAGGCCAGCAGGGTGTTCACCGCGTAGCCGATCCCGGAACTGAACTTGATGAAGCCGTCCGATATCCGGGAGAAGCGGCCATCGCCTCCCGCCGGTACCGCGGTGGGCTCCGGTGCGGTGTCCGACGTCTGCGCGCGGTCGTCGGCGTTCGGCGCCGGGCCGGCGGCTCCGGCCTCCTCGCCCTCCTCGACCACGATGTCGTCCACTCCCACGGCGGAGACGAAGATGTCCTCGGTGATGAACTGGGCGAGCGGACCGCCGGGTGAGCCGGGGTAGATGTCGATCGTCGGTATGCGCTTGCGGGGGTAGACGCCGATCCGTGCGGTGCCACCGCAGTTGATCACCGCACAGATGACTTCCTCGTCGGGAACGGTGGTGCGGAACCCGTCGACGGCCTCCGCCCCGGTCAGCTCGGCGATCCGTTGTGCGACCGGATGGATACCCCCGCCCGTCACCGACAGCACCTTGGTGCGGGTGTCCGTGCGGCGCAGTGTGAGTCCGTTGCCCCAGCCGCCGGTGCCCTTGCGGACGAACACCGAGGGGTACGTGCGCGGGCTCTGCTCGATGGTGGTCATCGCGTCCCCCCGGTCGCCGTGAAGGTGCTGCTGCCGGTGCCCGTGGAGAACTCCTCGTCGAACTTCCGGAAGATCTCGGTGCGGCCGGTCCTCTTGATCAGGATGAGGGTGATCCGCTCGGTGATGACGCCCCTGATGAAGATCACCACGACGCCGGTGGCGAGGTAGTACAGCGCCAGCGGCACGGTGGACAGCCCCAGCTTCTGCACACCGCTCGCGATGCCCAGCCACACGAACAGCTCACCCGCGTTGGCGTAGGGGAAGAACGAGGTCACCGGGTGGACGAAGGAGACCGCCGAGTCGTAGAAGGCCGGCTTGTACCGCTCGGGCAGGAACCTGCCGAACGAGTAGCACATCGGGTTGGTGAGCATCAGCACGGCGAGAACCGGCATCACGGTGTAGCGGGTGATCCACCAGCGCGATGACCATTCGACGGCTCGGGTCACGCGCTTCTCGCCGATGAACGTCACCAGCGCGTACATCGCGGTGAGCAGGACGATCAGTGTGGGGAGAATCCCGGTCACCAGACCGGTGAACTGCTTGCCGGCCTCGTTGAACAGGCCGATGAAGTGGGAGCCGACCCAGACCGCGCCACGAATGACGGGGTTGTCGCTCTCCTCGCCCTGGGGCGTCGACGCGGCCAGGGCGGCGGCAGCAACGGTTACCATCTCGGCCCTCCTCTCTGTTTCTGAGCGGTGATACGGAGGTCTCGTCTTCCGAGTGGGGGTTCCGGACGGGACGGCTCTCAGGGTGTGGAGAGCCGGCGTGTCAGGGAAGTGGCGGGAGGAACCGGGTCACGGCCGACGCATGGTTTGCACGCCTGTTCAGGGTTCCTCACCTCTGTTCGGTAGAGGTGTAGCATCGGCCGCCGACGCACGACAAGATGTCGGCCCTGATTACGTTGCGTGACGGCCGCGAGTGGCCTCGCTGTCATTTGCACATCGATGCGCACCCTCTTCACATTCGTCCAGAGTGTGTGTAGCGTGCGGCCTCGCCCAGTGCGGGATGCCGGTGCGCCACCGAGGAACCACCATGCCGACCACACGTGACCAGCACCTGCTGGTGAAGGTCGCCCGTATGTACTACGAGGAGGGCCGCTCCCAGCAGGAGATCGCCCAGGCCCTCGACGTCAGCCGGCCGGGCGTCTCCCGCATGCTCGCCGCGGCCCGGGAGCGGGGCATCGTCGAGATCAGCGTCCACGATCCGGCCGGGCGTGACCTGACCCTGGAGAGCGAACTGCGCGCGGCGTTCGGGCTGCGTGACTGCCGTGTGGCCGAAGTCCCGGGCGGCGACCGCGCCCTGGCCCGGGTCGGGGACCTCGGAGCCCGCTGGTTGCTGGACACCCTGCGGCCCGAGCAGAGCGTCGGCGTGTCCTGGGGGCGCACGCTCCAGGCCGTGGTGCGGCAGGTCCCCGACAACGGCGCGCTGAACGTCGAGGTGGTGCCCCTCGTCGGTGGCCTGTCCTCGGTGGACCGCGAGATCACCGGAGAGGAACTGGTACGGGACCTGGCCGCGCGACTCGGCGGCCGGTTCCGCCGCCTGCACGCTCCGGCTCTGCTCACCACTCCGGCGAGCCGGCGGATCCTGCTCGCCGAGCCCTCCGTCCAGGACGCGCTCTCGGCGGCCGAACAGGTCGGCATCGCCCTGGTCGGCATCGGCAGCCACGGCGTCGGTGCGTCAGCGGCGATCATCGACGCCCTGGTACTCGACGCGCGGGAACGGGAGGAGTTCGAACGTCGCCAACCCGTCGGCGACCTCTGCGCACGCTTCTTCGACTCCCGGGGAAGGGCGATCCCCGGCCCTGTCGAGGACCGGGTGCTGGCCGTGTCGCTCGACCAGCTGTCCCGGATCCCGCGCGTCGCGGGCGTGGCGGCAGGAGCGGAGAAGGCGCACGGCGTACTGGGTGCCCTGCGCAGCGGCACGGTGGACGTGCTGATCTGTGACAGCGCCCTGGCCCGGGCCCTGCTGTGCCCACCCGGGCCCGGCAACTCGCCACCGCCGTCCGCCTGACCGGTTGAACTCGCCCAGAAGGGCCGACAATCGATGGCACGCTGACGTGACACCGATGGCTTGAGAGGCGCTGCTCAGGGCAGGGAGGGTTCCATGAGCAGTACACCGACTCACCGCCACGTCGACGTCAACGGGGTCCGGCTGCACATCGCGGAGCAGGGGCAGGGCCCGCTCGTCGTGCTGCTGCACGGCTGGCCCGAGAGCTGGTATTCCTGGCGGCACCAGTTCGCGCCACTGGCCGCGGCCGGGTACCGGGTCGTGGCGCCCGACCAGCGCGGCTACGCACGCAGCGAGCAGCCGGAGGACGTCACCTCGTACACCCTGCTCCACCTGGTCGGTGATGTGGTCGGCCTGATCCGCGAGCTGGGGGAGGAGCAGGCCGTCCTCGTGGGTCACGACTGGGGAGCCCCCGTCGCCTGGGTCACGGCGATGCTGCGTCCAGACCTCGTCCGGGGCGTTGCCGGACTCAGCGTCCTGCCCGTCCTGCCTGCCGGTGGCGCCCCTCCCTCGACCACCCGCGAGGTGTACGGCGACGGCTTCTACCAGATCCGCTTCCAGCAACCGGGCCTCGCCGACACCGAGTTGGCCAAGGACATCCCCGCATCCTTCCGTCGTGTCCTCTACGGTGCCTCCGGCGAGAACCCTGCCTCCAGGGAGCCCCGCCCCTGGGTCATCCCCGAGGGCCAGAGCCTTCTGGACACTCTGCCCGAGCCGCCCGGCCTGCCGGACTGGCTGACCGAGGCGGACATCCGCGCCTACACCGACGACTTCGCCCGCCACGGCGAACGGGCCTTCACCGGCGGCCTCAACTGGTATCGGAACATCGAGCGCAACAGCGAACTGCTCACGCCCTTCAAAGGCCGCGGCATCGACGTCCCCGCCCTGTACGTGGTGGGCGACCGTGACATGGTCACCTCGCTGCGGGGCGCGGACCGGCTGCGCGCGGCGCTGGGCAGGATCGCGCCTCTGCTGTACGCCGACATCACACTGCCGGGCTGCGGACACTGGACGCAGCAGGAGCGCCCCGCCGAAGTCAACGCCGCGCTGCTCGACTTCCTCGGCAACCTCCCGGCTCTTTCGAGGGCCTCTGGCGCGCTCTACTAGTGCGCTCCAGCAGCGTACGATGAACCCTGTTCACACGTCATGTCAACACCTTGTTGCCGGGGGAGTGGAGACTGCCCGTAAGGTGGGCGCCGTCGAAGGGTGGGTTCACAGGTGGATGCATCGGGCAGGCAGCGGCCCACGATGACGGACGTCGCCGCCAGGGCGGGCGTCTCCAGGGCGCTCGTCTCGATCATCTTCCGCGACCAGCCGGGGGCGAGCCAGGAGACCCGCGAGCGGGTCCTGCGCGTCGCCGACGAGATCGGCTACCGCCCGGACAACGCGGCCCGGCTGCTGGCCCGTGGCCGCAGTCGCACGCTCGGTGTGATGTTCATCGTGCACCAGACCTTCCACACCAACCTCATCGAGGGGATCTACCCGGAGGCCGAGCGGCTCGGCTACGACGTCCTGCTCTCCGCGACCACCTCGGGCCGAGGCGAAGCCAAGGCCATCGAGGCACTGCTCAGCCACCGTTGTGAGGGGCTGATCCTGCTCGCCCCCGACGCGGGCCCGGCGTACCTCGACGAACTCGGACGCCGCGCGGCGACCGTCTCGATCGGACGCCGTGTCCCCAGCGCCCGCGTGGACTTCGTCCACAGCGCCGAGGGCAAGGGCGTACGGCAGGCGATGGACCACCTCATCGAACTCGGGCATCGCCGGATCGTGCACATCGACGGCGGCCGGGGTCCCGGGTCGGCCGAGCGACGCCGTGCCTACCGGGCGGCGATGCGCCGCCATGGCCTGGAGTCCGAGATGCGGGTGATCCCCGGCGATCACACCGAGCAGTCGGGCATCGAGACCGGTTCGCTGCTTCTGGCGGAACGCGACGGAGGGCAGCCGCTGCCGACGGCCGTGCTCGCGGGCAACGACCGCAGCGCGATGGGCTTGTTGATGTCCCTGACGCGAGCCGGAGTCGAGGTCCCGCGCGACATGTCCGTCGTCGGGTACGACGACAGCCACCTCTCCCACCTGATGCCGATCGGCCTGACCACCGTCCGCCAGGACGCGGTCCTCATGGCGGAGCACGCGGTGCGGTTCGCCGTGGAGCGGCTGGAGAACGAGGAGCTGGAGCCACGGGAAGCGGTGCTGGACCCGAAGCTGGTGGTACGAGGGACCAGCGGGCCGGTCCCGGAGGGTTCTGCCTGAGTACCCGGCGGACGGCAGTGGCATGGGCATCGATTTCCAC
>NZ_VJZC01000510.1 GCF_009377185.1 Streptomyces spongiae | reverse complement strand
CCCCCACTCACACCCCCATCTCCAGCCCACGTCCGTACCTCCAGAAACGGTGGTTCGCCATGCCCGTCGAACATCACGAGGACCCCTTCGAGGACCGGCTCGGAGGCGCCCTGCGCCAGGCCGGCGACGCCTTCGAGACCGACGGCGCCACCCTGGTCACCGGCGGCGAGGTGAGGGGCCGCAGGCTGCTGCTGCGGCGCCGGGCCACCGTCGCCGGAGGCGTCGCCGGCGTCGCGCTCGCGGGGATCGGCGGAGCGCTGCTCGTGCCCTGGAGCGGGGGCGGCGGCGACGAGTCCGTGGCGGGCGACCCGAAGCCCAGGGCGTCCGCCTCCGCCACGCCGTCCGGGCCGGTGTCGGGCGACCAACTGCTGCGTACGCTCAAGGGCCTGCTCCCCGAAGGGAAGTTCAGCGGCGAGGACTCCCGCGGAACCGGTGCGCGGCTCGGTCCGTCCGCGCGTCTCGTCTACGACGACGGCAAGGGCCCCTCCGCGATCGGCATCAGCATGGACCGGGTCGAGCCGGGCAGCCGGCAGGCCCGTGAGGTGACCACCTGCCCGGCCAAGGAGCTCACTCCGTACGACGCCTGCTCCACGAGCCGGCTACCCGACGGCTCACTGCTCATGATCTTCCAGGGGTACGAGTACCCGGACCGCCACGTGGACACCAAGCGGTGGAACGCCGAGCTCGTTTCCCCGGAAGGGCACCACGTCTCGCTGAGCGAGTGGAACGCCTCGGCCGAGAAGGACGCCCCGATCAGCAGGCCGGATCCGCCGCTCTCCCCCGGGCAGCTGAAGAAGGTCGTCACCGCCAAGGCGTGGCGTGCGGCTGTGGACGCCATCCCCGAGGACCGGACACCAACGGCCTCCGCCACCGCGCCCGCCGAGCCTCCGGCCGCCGACGGCCCGGCGATCCAGCAGACTCTCGCCGGCCTGCTGCCCAAGGACGTCAACGTGGTCTCGAAGGGGGGTGAGGAGTCCGAGTACGGCTTCGTCGTCGTCGACGACGGCAAGGGCAGGACGTTCGTGCAGATCAATGTGCAGCCGGGCATGTCGGACGTCGAGGACCAGCTCTTCGGGCCCGACGCCGAGGTCCTGCCGGACGGCACCAAGGTGACCACACGGCAGGGCCCGGGCGACGACAAGGGCACGGCGCTCGTCATGTGGACCGTCGACACCCTCCGCACCGACGGACTGCGGGTCGTGGTCAGCGCCTTCAACTCCGGCTCCCAGGCCTCCGCTCCCACCCGGGCCACTCCCGCCCTCAGCATGACGGACCTCAGGAAGATCGCCACGAGTGAGGAGTGGGAGCGGCTCGTCCAGACGGGATGATCAGAGGAACCAGGCGGGCTGATCAGGCGTACTCCGCCCACGACTGATCAGAAGAAGTCCGCCCACGGCTGGTCCCAGATCTGCTTCACGCACAGCACCAGGAACAGCAGTCCAGCGACGGCCAGCATCACGTTGCTCAGTGGCCCGTTGCGCCACTGACTCGGCGTGCGCGAGGAGTTGAGGAGCACGAGCAGCGTCCCCGCGAGGAAGGGGAGGAAGGCCGCTCCCAGGACGCCGTAGATGATGATCAGGCGGAACGGCTCGCCCTGGAAGAGCAGCACGATGGGCGGGAAGGTCAGCCACAGAAGGTACGCGCGGAACGGCCACGACCGCTCCCGCTCGCCCGAGGCGACCTCCTCGCCCTTCAGCTCGCCGCCGCGGGTGCGGTAGCGGGCCACGAAGTCGGCGAACATCAGGCTCACGCCGTGCCAGACACCGATCAGCGAGGTGTAGGAGGTGGCGAAGAAGCCGATCAGGAAGAACTTCGCGGTGGCCGGACCGTACTCGTCCTCCAGGATGTCGCCGAGCTGGATCAGGCCCTTGTCGCCGCTCGCGATGGCGACGTTCGCGGAGTGCAGCAGTTCGGCGCCGACGAAGAGCATCGCGATCACGAAGATGCCGGTCGTGGCGTACGCGACCCGGTTGTCCAGGCGCATGACCTTCATCCAGCCCGTGTCCGTCCAGCCCTTGGCGTTGACCCAGTAGCCGTACGCGGCGAGCGTGATCGTGCCGCCGACGCCGCCGATCAGGCCGAGGGTGTTGAGGACGGAGTCCTTCTCGTCGGGGAGGACCGGGAGCAGGCCCGCGAAGGCGTCGGGGAGGTTCGGGGTGACGCGGATCGCCAGGTAGACCGTCACCAAGAACATGACGCCCACCAGGACCGTCATGACCTTCTCGAAGACGGCGTACTTGTTGAACCAGACGAAGACCAGGCCGACCAACCCGCAGGCGACGGCCCACCACTCGAGGTCCATGACGTCCGGGAACAGCGCCTGCAGCGGCAGCGCGCTCGACGACATCGCGGCCGCGCCGTACACGAAGCCCCAGATCACGGTGTAGACGGCGAAGAACCAGGTGGTCCAACGGCCGAGGCTCGCCCAGCCGTCGAAGAGGGTGCGTCCGGTGGACAGGTGCCAGCGGCCCGCGGCCTCGGCGAGGGAGATCTTGACGAGACAGCCGATCACCGCGGCCCACAGCAGGGTGTAGCCGAAGTTGCTGCCCGCGATGAGGGTCGCGACCAGGTCACCGGCGCCGACGCCGGTCGCGGCGACGACGATGCCGGGGCCGATGTACTTCCAACTGGACTTCCGTGGGGCTGAAGTGGCTTTCCCTGTAGTTGAGTTGTCCGTGGTGTCAGCCATGCGGATCAAGAAAGCGTAAAGAGGGCGAGGGCACAAGAGGGCGTGCGGTGAAGGCAATCGGTGGTCGGAGTGACCCTGTTGAGGGAGCTACGGCCGTCGCCCACCGCAGCCGTCCAACCCGCACGTGTCGAGTTCGAACCACACGGTCTTGCCCTGCCCGTCCTGGTGGCTGCCCCAGCGCCGCGCGAGCGCGTCCACCAGGAACATCCCCCGGCCGCTCTCCGCCGTCTCCTTGACCCGGCGCACGCGGGGACGGCGGTGGTCGGCGTCGGACACCTCGCAGCGCAGCACGCCGTGTGCCGCCGTCAGCGTCAGCCGCAGCCGACTCCTGGCGTGCACCAGGGCGTTGGTCACGAGTTCGCTGACGAGGAGTTCCACCGTCTCGCTGTGCTCGGTGAGCCCCCAGCACTCCAGTTGTCTTCGAACCTCCGCGCGGGCCTGGCCTGCCGCGGAGGGACAGGGGTCGTACTCGACGCTTCGGTGGCCGGCGCCCAGCGGCAGTGTGGAGAGGGTGCCGAACTGGGGGCTGTGGTCGGAGAGTTCGGGGAGTTCCGAGAGTTCGGGGAGTTGTCCCTTACTTGCCTCGTGTGTCCCGTATGCCTCGTATACCCCTGAGAGTCGCAGCATGCGTCCAAGTTATCCGTTTCGGGCGTTCGGCACACGCGGAGGAATGCTTGATTCCGCGCGTACGCACAACGTAGGCGCACCTACGGAATCATGCGTATGGGGTCACGCCAGGAACAGGCCGAACACCTCGCCTCAGCCACTCGCACTCTTGACCTGCTCATGCCATACCCGCACCATGAGCGCCACACCCGCACCAGAAGTCGTACGTCGCAATGAACCACCCCCCGCTCCACACCCCGGAGAAACTAGGAGACTTCATGCGACTCCGCATACGCGGCAGGACCGACGGCCGCAACGGACCAGGTCGCCGATCGGCCGCCCTCATCGGCCTGTTGGCCATCGCCCTCGCTGCCCCCGTCGCCGCGACGACCACCACCGACGCCACGGCGACCAGCGCGCAGCGCCCCACGGCCTCGGCGGACGACATCCGTCAGTACGAGGTCACCATGCACTCGGACTCCAGGTCCCGTACGGCACTGCAACAGGCGGGCGTGACCGTCGACAGCGCCGACGACCACACCGTCTTCATCTCCGGTCGCGCGGACCAGGTCAGGAAGCTGCGGCAACTCGGATACGACGTCACACCGGCGGGCGCCGTACCCGACCGGTCCGGCGGCGAGGACGACGTACGGCTCCTCGACTTCCCCTCGGCCGACTCGCGTTACCACAACTACGCCGAGATGAACGCGGAGATCGACCAGCGGATCGCGGCCTACCCGAACATCATCAGCAAGCGCGTGATCGGCAAGTCGTACCAGGGCAGGGACATCGTCGCGATCAAGATCAGTGACAACGTCGCGAGCGACGAGTCCGAACCCGAGGTGCTGTTCACCCATCACCAGCACGCGCGCGAACACCTCACCGTCGAGATGGCGCTCTATCTCGTCCGTGAGCTCGGCGCCGGGTACGGGTCCGACTCCCGCGTCACCAACATGGTGAACAACCGCGAGATCTGGATCGTCCCCGACCTCAACCCGGACGGCGGCGAGTACGACATCGCCACCGGTTCCTACCGGTCGTGGCGCAAGAACCGCCAGCCCAACAGCGGTTCGTCGGCCGTGGGTACGGACCTGAACCGGAACTGGAACTACCGGTGGGGCTGCTGCGGCGGTTCCTCCGGGTCCACCTCGTCGGAGACGTACCGCGGTACGTCCGCCGAGTCCGCGCCCGAGGTGAAGGTCGTCGCCGACTTCGTGCGCAGCCGGGTGGTGGGCGGCCAGCAGCAGATCAAGGCGGGCGTCGACTTCCACACCTACAGCGAGCTGGTGCTCTGGCCGTTCGGGTACACCACCGCCGACACGACCACCGGCATGACGGCGGACGACCGCAACGCGTTCGCGACCGTCGGCCAGAAGATGGCGGCCAGCAACGGGTACACGCCCGAGCAGTCCAGCGACCTCTACATCACGGACGGCTCGATCGACGACTGGCTGTGGGGCAACCAGAAGATCTTCGGCTACACCTTCGAGATGTATCCGTCGTCGGCCGGCGGGGGTGGTTTCTACCCGCCCGACGAGGTCATCGAGCGGGAGACGTCACGGAACCGGGACGCGGTGCTGCAGTTGTTGGAGAACGCGGACTGCATGTACCGGTCCATTGGGAAAGAGGCCCAGTACTGCTGATGGGGTGGTGACGTTGTCGGGGAACTGCGGGGCCGTTAGCCGTCGCGCAGTTCCCCGCGCCCCTTACGGGGCGTCGTCCGCCGCGTTCTCGTCGAAGTACGCGTCCAGGACCTCGTCCAGCTGGGTCTCCCACTCCTGGAAGACGCTCCTGGACTTCGCCTCGATCTCGATCGGGTACCAGCGGTTGTCGGGGGTGTGCACCGTCACCGTGAACCGCTTGCCGAAGCGCGGGGTCTCGGTCTCCAGGGCGCCGATCTCGTCCCAGCGGAACTCGCAGTGCTGGTCGTCCAGGGAGAGTCGTACGCCCTTGTGGTCCGCGACGATCTTCGCGCGGCGGTCGGACGCCTCGAAGACGGGGCCGTCCGGGGCTTCCTCCTCTTCGGCCTCCTCGTCGGTCCCTTCGCTCTCCTCGGCTTCCTCGGCTTCGGCCGAAGCGTCATCGGCGTCCTCGGCCTCCTCGGCTTCCTCCGCCTTCTCGGCTTCGGCCGAGGGCTCCTCGGGTGCCTCGTCCTCGACCGGGGCCTCGGCGTCGGCCTCTGCCTCGGCCTGGCCCTTGACCGCCTTCTTCGGCTTGGCGTCCTCCGGTTCGCCGGACACGGGTGAGGTGAGCCCGGGGATGAAGGCCGGGTCGAATCCGGCGCCTTCCAGGGGCTGGCTGCTCGAACCTATGCGCTGCTCCACAGCGGGCAGTATGGTCGACGATCCTGTGCCGGGCACAGCCAGCCCCTGGTTCGTTACACGCGACACACGCGATTCATGTGTCACGCCATGCGTCACACCGCGTCACGCCACGCGTCACACGAAGATGCTCAGCACCGCCGCCACCACGAAACCGGCCACCGACAGCACCGTCTCCAGGACCGTCCAGGACTTCAGGGTGTCGCGTTCGCTGATGCCGAAGTACTTGGCGACCATCCAGAAGCCGCCGTCGTTGACGTGCGAGGCGAAGATGGAGCCCGCCGAGATCGCCATGATCACCAGGGCGACGAAGGCCTGGGAGTGGTCGCCCTCGGACAGGAGCGGTGCCACGATGCCCGCCGTCGTGACGATCGCGACCGTCGCCGAGCCCTGGGCCACACGCAGGACCACCGAGATCAGGTAGGAGAGGACGATCACGGGGAGGCCGACGTCGTTGAAGGTGTCCGAAAGGGCCTGGGCGACCCCGCTCGCCTTGAGGACCGCGCCGAAGACACCGCCCGCGCCGACGACGAGGATGATGTTGCCGACCGGCTTGAGCGAGGCGGTCGACACCGTCTCCAGGGACTTGCGGGACCAGCCGCGGCGGATGCCGAGCAGGTAGTAGGCCAGGAACAGGGCGATCGTGAGCGCCACGAAGGGGCTGCCGAAGAACTCGATCACCGAGCGGCCCGTGGACGGGTCCAGCGCGATCGAGGAGAACGTGGAGGCGAGGATCAGGATCAGCGGCGTACCGATGATGGCGAGCACCGTGGTGAGCGGCACCGGCTTCTCCTGCGGCTCGACGCCGGCCGCGCGCTGCTCGTCGAGCACGGCCCGCTTGGCCTCGTCGGCGGCCTCCACCATGTCCTGCGGTACGGCGACGAAGATCCGCTTGCCGATCCAGGCCGAGTAGGCCCACGCGGCGAACACGGCCGGGATGCCGCAGACGATGCCCATGAGGATGACCCAGCCGAGGTCGACCTTGAGCAGTCCGGCGGCGGCCACCGGGCCGGGGTGCGGCGGCAGGAACGCGTGGGTCACGGACAGGCCCGCGAGCAGCGGCATGCAGTAGAGCAGGATCGACTTGCCGGAGCGCTTGGCGGCCGCGTACACGATCGGCGCGAGGACGAAGATGCCGACGTCGAAGAAGACCGGGATACCGAAGATCAGGCCGGTGAGGCCCATGGCGAGCGGGGCGCGCTTCTCGCCGAAGAGGTTCAGGAGGCGGGAGGCGAGGACCTCCGCGCCGCCGCTCACTTCGAGGATGGCGCCGAGCATCGTGCCGAGGCCGATGATGATCGCGACGTGGCCGAGGATGCCGCCCATGCCGGACTCGATGGTCGACACCGCGTCCGACTTCTGGACCGTGCCGAAGAGTTCGGTGACGGACAGGCCCGCCGCCAGGCCGACGGCTATGGAGACCGCCAGGAGGGCCACGAACGGCTGGAGTCTGAACTTGATGATCAGGACGAGGAGCAGGACTATCCCGAGGGCCGCGACCGTGAGGAGCCCGGCGGTGCCGTCGATGAGGGCCAGCAGACCGCCGGTGTGCGGGGGCGTCTCCGCCGCCGGCGCGGTGGCTGCGAGCGGATGGGGGGAGGACAGCGGGAGGGACA
>NZ_VJZC01000509.1 GCF_009377185.1 Streptomyces spongiae | reverse complement strand
CCGCGGAGGTACGCCCCGACGACGTGGTGGTCGAGGTCGGCCCGGGACTCGGCTCCCTCACCCTCGCGTTGCTGGAGACCGCCGACCGCGTCACGGCCGTCGAGATCGACGACGTACTCGCCGCCGCCCTCCCCACCACCATCACCACCCGCATGCCCGAACGCGCCGAACGCTTCGCACTCGTGCACTCCGACGCCATGCACGTACAGGAGCTGCCGGGCCCCGCCCCCACGGCCCTCGTCGCCAACCTCCCCTACAACGTGGCCGTCCCGGTGCTCCTGCACATGCTGGAGACGTTCCCGAGCATCGAGCGCACGCTCGTCATGGTGCAGTCGGAGGTCGCCGACCGCCTCGCCGCTCCACCGGGATCCAAGGTCTACGGCGTACCGTCCGTGAAGGCCAACTGGTACGCCGACGTCAAGCGCGCCGGCGCCATCGGCCGCAACGTCTTCTGGCCGGCGCCCAACGTCGACAGCGGTCTCGTGTCGCTCGTCCGGCGCGCGGAACCGGTCAGGACCGCGGCCTCACGGAAGGAGGTGTTCGCCGTCGTCGACGCAGCCTTCGCCCAGCGCCGCAAGACCCTGCGCGCCGCCCTCGCCGGCTGGGCGGGATCGGCCGCCGCCGCCGAGGCCGCCCTCGTGGCCGCCGGGATCTCGCCGCAGGCGCGCGGGGAGTCCCTCGCCGTCGAGGAGTTCGCCCGTATCGCGGAGCACCGTTCCGCGCGGAACACAGAGCACGAGGAGCCGGTCCAGAAGTGAGCGTGACGGTACGCGTCCCCGCCAAGGTCAACGTCCAGCTCGCGGTGGGTGGCGCCCGCCCCGACGGCTTCCACGACCTGGCCAACGTCTTCCTGGCCGTCGGCCTGTACGACGAGGTCACCGCGACCGAGGCGGACGAGTTGCGCGTCACGTGCGCGGGCCCGGGCGCCGACCAGGTCCCCCTGGACCGTACGAACCTGGCCGCCCGCGCCGCCCTCGCCCTCGCCGAACGGCACGGCCTCGATGCCGCCGTGCACCTGCACATCGCCAAGGACATCCCCGTCGCGGGCGGCATGGCGGGCGGCAGCGCGGACGCGGCCGGCGCGCTGGTGGCCTGCGACGAGCTGTGGGGGCTGAACACCTCCCGGGACGAACTCCTCGCCATCTGCGCCGAGTTGGGCAGCGACGTGCCGTTCAGCCTGGTGGGCGGCGCGGCCCTCGGCACGGGGAGGGGCGAGCAGCTCCGGCCTCTGGAGGTGGGCGGCACCTTCCACTGGGTGTTCGCGGTCGCGGACGGAGGGCTCTCCACCCCGGCCGTCTACCGGGAGTTCGACCGCCTCACGGAAGGCACGGAGGTGCCGGAACCGGTCGCCTCCCAGGAACTTCTCGACGCCCTCGCCAAGGGCGACGCGACGGCCCTCGCGACGGCTGTCTCCAACGACCTTCAGCCCGCGGCTCTTTCGCTGTTCCCCACCCTGGCCGACACCCTCGCTACCGGACGCACGGCGGGTGCCCTCGCCGCCCTGGTCTCCGGCTCGGGCCCCACCACGGCCTTCCTCGCACGGGACGCGGAGTCCGCCAAGACGGTCGCTGGGGCGTTGCTTGCTTCAGCGACCTGCCGCGCGGTACGCGTCACCGATGCGCCCGCGCCCGGTGCGACCGTCGTCCCGGTTGCCCAAGCTCAAGAAAACGCTTGAAGCAGAATCGCTCCGGGACCCGTCGCGGAGAGGGCCAGTCGTTCCGGACTCCAGCGGCGCTGGTTGTTCGCGGGACGGACCGCGACCCGCACACCCAGGGCGAGGAGGACCTCCCTTCGGCCTCCTGGGCCGCGCGCTTCCCACTCGTCAGCCACTGTCTTCCCGGTGAAGCTCCATTCGTAGCAGGCTGCGTTGATCGGGTGGTTCATCTCCCAGGTGGCGGAGTGCGCTTCGAGCTGTCGCTGGACGGCCTCAGCCGCTGGACCATAAAGGCCGACCAGCCGTCGGGCCAATTCGCCGACGTCTGAGTGAAGCCTGTCGCGGGAGCTGTCTTCCGGCGGGGAGACACAGGGGAGCCGTGCGACGAAAGGCAGCGAGCCGAATCTGTCGAGAGCCCAGTCGCGGACGGCGTCTTCGAGCCGTGTGGCTGAGATCAGCACTTTGCAGCCACCCGAGCATCGGTACACGTCGTTCGAGCTCCCGTCGCCGATATACCGACGTGTGTTGTAGTGGAGCCGTGCGTCGCATTCCGCGCATTGGGCAACATGAAGCAGCAACGATGATCGCAGTCTGGGACGCTGAGGCGTTCGGCTGCGTGACTCCAGTGTTGTCTGCAGCGAGTCCCACGTTTGAGGGTCGATCAGCGGGGGCCCTACCCGCACGGGGTTGCCCGCAACGTCGGTCGCGGACAGTCGCTCACGGCCCTGGCCCACGGTTCGGTGACCGAGCAAGGCTGGCGAACGCAGCATCCTCCGTAGGACGGTGGGCGACCACTGGGATACCTTCCCGGCCCGTGAGCACGTTGTTGCAGGGGAAGGAATTCCTTCGGCGTTGAGGGAATCACAGACGGCGGTCACTGTTTCCCCGGTGAGGATCTGTTCCACAATCCACCTCATTCGGGGCGCGGTTTCTTCGTGCTCGGCCAGACGTTTGCCTCCTGCGCCGTCCGGCACGATGCGGTAGCCGTAAGGCGCGTTTCCCCCGATCCAGCGTTCGGCATGCTGGAGTGCGAGTCGGGAACGGGCGATCCGTGTCTGAATCAGAGTGCTTTCCCTCTCGGCCAGGGCAATTGCACGCAGGAGCTCTGCCCTCTCTGCGGGAACTGTGGTGTCCAATGGGCCGTCGGAGGCCACGACCGATGTGTCTGTATCGCTCAGGGCGTCCAGGATTTCCAGCGCGTTCGGCACCGACCGGGCGAGGCGATCGGGGCGAGCCACGAGGAGTACGTCGAACTCGTGCCGTCTGGCCATGATTCCTGCCAGGCCCGGGCGCCTCGTGTGAGGCGTAGTTCCTGAGACGTCCACGTCCTGGCCTTGAATGACGACGTCCCAGCCGCGCTTGGCGCACAGCGCGTAGCAGTCCTCGCGCTGCGATTCGATCGATGTGCTGCCGCCGTTGTCGCGGCTGAGTCGCAAATACACTGCAATTCGCATGTGACCTCCCCCAAGGCCGATGTTCTTGTTGGACCAGGGGATCATTCTGTGGAACGAGTGGTGCGCACATGCGATGAAGCACGGGAGGTCACCCGAAAGGGCGAGCCCAGGCAGTGGTCATGCCGCCGTGGTGACCACGCTCATGGGGTGCCTGCTGGTCGAGCGGGCATCGGTCCCTGGAAGCGGTGCGCCCCGGGCTCGATGCCCGGGGCGCACGGCGTGCTTCACGACAGCCGCGACAGCCGGCTGAGCTTCGGAACTGTCGGCTCAGAAGGTCAGTTTCCAGCTGTTGATGTATCCCGTGTCCGCGCTGTAGACGTCCTGGACCTTGAGCTGCCAGGTCCCGTTGACCGTCGTCTCGCTGGAGGCGTTGACGGTGTAGGTGGCGTCGACGTTGTCCGTGGAGTCGGAGGTGCTGCTGCTCTTCAGCCGGTACGTCGAACCGTCCGGCGCGACCAGGTCGATCACCAGGTCGCCGCGGTAGGTGTGGACGATGTTGACGTACACGGACAGGTCGCTCGGCGCGCTGCCGGAGATCCCGCTGACGGTGACGGGCGAATACACGGCAGACCCGGCGTCCGGGATGGACACGTCGGTGGTCGACTCGAAACTGCTCCCTGTGTCCCCACCCTCATCGCCCCCGTCGTCCCCGTCACCGCTCGGGGTGACCTGGAGCAGCAGGTTGGGGCTGCCGGTGCCCACGCTGGTGAGGGTGCTCGCGGAGGCCGCCGAGGTGAGGGCCGAGGAAACCTGGGCGGGCGTCGCGCCGGGGTTCTCGCCGAGGTAGACGGCCGCCGCACCGGCGACGTGCGGGCTCGCCATCGACGTACCGGAGAGGGTCGAGGTGGCGGAGTTCGAGGTGTTGTACGTCGAGGTGATGCTGGACCCCGGCGCGAAGAGGTCGAGCGACGACCCGTAGTTGGAGAACGAGGACCGGGCGTCCGCGCTGGTGCTGGAGCCCACGGTGATCGCGGACGCGACGCGGGCCGGGGAGTACGAGGAGGCGTTGGCGTTGTCGTTGCCGGCCGCGACGGCGTACGTGACGCCCGCCGCGACGGAGTTGGCGACGGCCGCGTCCAGCACGGAGTCGGCGCTGCCGCCCAGCGACATGTTGGCCACCGCCGGGAACCGGGCGTTCTCGGTCACCCAGTCGATGCCCGCGACCACGCCGTCGGTCGTGCCGGAGCCGTCGTCGTCCAGGACGCGCACGGCCACGATGTCCGAGGCCTTGGCGACGCCGTACGTGGCGCTCGCGACGGTGCCCGCGACGTGCGTGCCGTGCCCGTTGCCGTCGTCCGCCGTGCTGTCGTCGTCGACGGCGTCATAACCGTAGGACGCCCGCCCGCCGAAGTCGGTGTGGGTGATCCGCACGCCCGTGTCGATGATGTACGCCGTCACACCGCTGCCCGCGCTGTCGGGGTAGGTGTAGGCGGAGTCCAGCGGCAGGTCGGCCTGGTCGATGCGGTCGAGGCCCCATGTGGGGCCGGTCTGCGTGTCGTTGATGTGGACCGTCTTGTTCTGCACGACCTTCGCGACGGCCGGGTCGGCGGCGAGCCGCTCGGCCTCGGTCTCGCTCATCTCGGTCGCGTATCCGTTGAGGGCCTTCTTGTACGTACGGGTCACCTCGGCGCCGTACCGGGTGGCGACCGCCCTGCCCTTGCTGGACGCGGCGCGGAAGGGGGCGCTGTCCTTGAGGACGACGATGTAGCTGTCCTTGACGGCGCCCGCGGCGCCGGCGCCCTGGATCACGCCCTCGGCGGGTGCCGCGGCCGCGGGGGCGGCGGTCGCGACACCCACGGCGAGGACGGCCGCGGCGGAGGTGAGCGCGGCGAGTACGCCGCGTCTGCGGCGGCCGGAGCGGTGGTCTGTCGATCGGTGCACGAACATGGGGGACGTTCCCCTCTCGTAAGACGTGCGTCGGACGGGCCATCGTGGGGGGTGGCGTCCTGATGACACACGGTGACGGACTTGACGAGATCACGTCAATCAGGGGAATCCCTACGTCCGCGTAGGGGTGAGCGGAGGGTTGCTTTCGCCCCCGCCGCTCAGGAGCGTAATGGCCGTCAACCTGGTCAATGTCGAGAACGTCAGCAAGGTGTACGGCACCCGCGCCCTGCTCGACGGAGTCTCCCTCGGCGTCTCCGAAGGCGACCGCATCGGCGTGGTCGGACGCAACGGCGACGGCAAGACAACCCTCATCCGCATGCTCGCCAAGCTGGAGGAGACCGACACCGGCCGCGTCACCCACTCCGGAGGACTCCGCGCCGGCGTCCTCACCCAGCACGACTCCCTCGACCCCGAGGCCACCGTCCGCCACGAGGTCATCCGCGACCTCGAAGACCACGAGTGGGCGGGCAACGCCAAGATCAGGGACGTCCTCACCGGCCTCTTCGGCGGCCTCGACCTCCCCGGCTTCCCCCAGGGACTCGACACCGTCATCGGCCCCCTCTCCGGCGGCGAGCGCCGCCGTATCGCCCTCGCCAAACTGCTCATCGAGGAACAGGACATCCTCATCCTCGACGAGCCCACGAACCACCTCGACGTCGAGGGCATCTCCTGGCTGGCGACCCACCTCCGCGAGCGCCGCTCCGCCCTCGTCTGCGTCACCCACGACCGCTGGTTCCTCGACCAGGTCTGCACCCGCATGTGGGACGTCCAGCGCGGTGACGTCTACGAGTACGAGGGCGGCTACTCCGACTACGTCTTCGCCCGCGCCGAACGCGAGCGCATCGCCGCCACCGAGGAGGCCAAGCGCCAGAACCTGGTCCGCAAGGAGCTGGCCTGGCTGCGCCGCGGCGCCCCCGCCCGCACCTCCAAGCCCCGTTTCCGCGTCGAGGCCGCCAACGAACTCATCAAGGACGTCCCGCCGCCGCGCGACAGCAGCGAACTGATGAAGTTCGCGAGCACCCGGCTCGGCAAGACGGTCTTCGACCTGGAGAACGTGACCGTCCAGGCCGGCCCCAAGGTGCTGCTCAAGCACCTCACCTGGCAGCTCGGCCCCGGCGACCGCTTCGGCCTCGTCGGCGTGAACGGCGCCGGCAAGACCTCGCTCCTGCGGGCCCTCGCGGACGCGGCGCGCTCCGGGGGCGAGGAGCAGCCCGTGGCCGGCCGGGTCGTCGTCGGCAAGACCGTCAAGCTCGCCTACCTCTCCCAGGAGGTCGGCGAACTCGACCCCAACTTGCGGGTGCTGGAGGCCGTGCAGCAGGTCCGCGACCGGGTCGACCTCGGCAAGGGCCGCGAGATGACCGCGGGCCAGCTGTGCGAGACGTTCGGCTTCGGCAAGGACAAGCAGTGGACGCCGGTCGGCGACCTGTCGGGTGGTGAGCGCCGCCGCCTCCAGATCCTGCGCCTGCTCATGGACGAGCCGAACGTCCTCTTCCTCGACGAGCCCACGAACGACCTCGACATCGAGACCCTCACCCAGCTGGAGGACCTCCTCGACGGCTGGCCCGGATCGATGGTGGTCATCTCCCACGACCGGTTCTTCGTCGAGCGGACGACGGACCGGGTGTACGCGCTGCTGGGCGACGGGGCGTTGCGGATGCTGCCGCGCGGGATCGACGAGTACATCGAACGGCGCCATGCGATGGAGGCGTCCGTGGCCGCGTCGGCACCGGCCGCTCCCAAGGCGTCCGAGAAAGCCGCACCCGAGAAGAGCGCGGCCGATCAGCGGGCCGCGAAGAAGGAACTCCAGAAGGTCGAGCGGCAGTTGGACAAGATCTCCGAGAAGGAGACGAAGCTGCACGCGGCGATCGCCGAGAACGCGACGGACTTTTCCAAAGTGGCCGAACTGGACGCGGAGTTGCGGGACCTGGTGGGGCAGCGGGAGGAGTTGGAGATGCGGTGGCTCGAACTCGCCGAGGATGCTTGAGATTTCGCCCGCTCGCCGTAGGGGTTCTGAGGCGCGGCGGCTCTCTGTCCGTCGTGGCTGGTCGCGCAGTTCCCCGCGCCCCCTATCGGGGCGCGGGCGCCTCGCAGTGGTAGAAAGGGCCGTCCGCATACGGACTGAGAACCGGCACCTCGCGTGACGCAGGTGGCTCAAAAGCAGCCAAAGAGGGGGAGCGCGCTGATGTCTCAGCCGCCCAGTCAGCCGCCGCAGGGCGGCTTCGGCCCACCGCCCGGCCAACCACCGCAGGGG
>NZ_VJZC01000508.1 GCF_009377185.1 Streptomyces spongiae | reverse complement strand
CCGCTCACCTGCGGCCGGCGCACCCGCCCTCCCAGGCCCCGATCGGACTCACCGCGACGCGCGACACCGTCAGGGACCTGGAGCGGCGCTGGCCCGCCGACCGGACGCTCACCGTCACGATCGACGGCACCACGGCGACGGCCGCCGACGTGATGCCCCTCGTCCTGGAGCGGATCGGCGCCGACGGCCGGGCGGGTGAGGTCGCCGTGCCCAAGCCGAAGGTCAAGGTCATGGCCGGAGGCAAGAGGCAGAAGGTGCTGTTCACCTTCCAGGGCGACGACGGTCCCGTCACCGTGAGCCGTGAGATACGCGTCGAGTCGGCCCAGTCGGCGGCCTCGTCCTCGACCGCCCCGCCCGAGCCGGCCGGTGTGCAAGGGCCCTTGTTCGAGCCCGGGGTCACGCCCGCGGCCAACCAGCGGACGCTGGAGGTGGGCCGGAAGGTCGGATCGCTCCTGGAGGACATCGTCGAGGGCCCCGTCGTGCTCACGGGCGGCGCCCAGGTCGGTCTGCGCTTCGGCAGCCCGCGCCCGATCGAGGACCTGGGCTTCCGGCTCGACACCCCGTCCGTGCGGGAGTACGAGGACGCCGTCAACCAGGCGCTGGCCCGGCACTTCCCGAGCCCGGCCGGCTCCCCGCCGAACGTGCTGCGAGCCGGCGCCCGGGACCCGCGCGCGCTCAGCGGCACCATCGACGGCGTCGACGTCACCGTCGGCCCCGACGGCGGCATCCACGGCGACACGGCGGAGGTCCAGGACCACACGGTCCCGTCGGTCGTCGACTCCGCGGTCGACACGGCGTACGCGCTGGCCGTCGCCACGAACCAACAGCAGCGGGCCGCGGCCCTGTTCGACCTGGTGTGGACGCTGGGCGCGAACCCGGGCCTGGAGGCGACGCTCGCCGAGGAACTGGTGAGGCGGCGCGGCGCCGAGTACGCCGCCGGGCCCCCGACCGGGGGTCGGAGTGACCTGACCGCGCAGTTCAGCCAGGTGCTGGGCGGGCTGATCGGCAGCAAGGCCGCCCGCGAGGGGCTGTCGGCACAGTGGCAGGCCTTCGGCGCCACACCGGAGGACGCCCCACGCCTGCGCGATGCCCTCGTGGACCTCGCCGACGTCTTCCGGGTCGGTCCCGGCCCGTTCCGCGCGCTGATCCTGACGGCGGGCAACTTCAGCGGCGACATGTTCGCCATCGCGACCGCCCTCACGCTCAACCCGCGCCTGCATCTCGGCGTGCTCACGGGCCCGCGCCACTCCGACCAGGTCGGCCCCTTCATCCGCAGGACCCTCACGGCCCCGGTGCACGCGCGGTACGACGACGCGGTGGCGCGACTCGAGGCGGACACCGGCCTGTCGCGGGCGGAACGCGCGGCCGAGTTGGCCCGGCTCACCGCCCGGCGGGACGCCGAACTGCGGGCCCAGGAGGAGCGTGTCCACGTCCTCCACACCGACGAACCGCACAGCACGTACACCCAGGTCGCCAACGGCTACCAGGCACTCTCCTACACCGACACGATCCCCCCGGTGCCTCCCGGGCTGCGCAGCGCGCGGCTGCAGAAGCCGACGGCGTACGCCACGAGCGAGGTGGCGAACCTGTGGCGCGGCAAGGGACGCGAGCGGGCCGAACTGCGTGCCGCCTGGGGCCTGGACTCCCCCCGTACCGAGGACGTGCGGCGCTTCCTCGCGTCCCGTGGAGTGCCGGAGAGCGGCCCTCACGTGGTCCTGTGGTCACGGCTGGGCAGCCGGCAGGAGGGCGAGGCGCATCCGCAGCACGACAGCAGCACCGAGGGGCTGCGCCAGATCATCGACCGGCTGCCGCCCACCACGAACGTGATCATCGCGGGCGACAGCGCCCGCAACGGAGCCCTGCGGCGACTGGCCGACAGTTACGACAACGTGCACGACCTCACGGAGTTCTGGAACGACGACGACTGGCGGCAGTCGTTCCCCGACGGGACGCGCGAGGACCAGCTCCAGGTCTTCGACCACCTCGCACTGGCCTCCGACGGCGACCTCAAGCACCTGGACTTCGGCGGCGACCTCAAGCACCTGGGGTTCCGCAGCGGCAACCTGGAGGCGTACGCCCTCATCGGGCACCAGGTCCGCTATCTGGAGGAGACCGGGAACCGCCAGGCCAAGCGGATGCAGACCTGGCACGCTCCGGCCATCGGCTACCAGCGGATCACCTTGAACAAGGTGCCGACCCTCGCCGGGCAGTGGGTGGTCGCCAACGCCGCCGTGACGGGGAACGAGGCTCCGGTCCCGTGGTGGAGCGACCTGGACGGACCGGACGAGGCGTCCCGCGCACAACGCAAGACCGAGGCGCTCGCCGAGTTCGGCATCAAGAACGACCGCTCACAGCGCGGCTTCGCGCCGCTGGACCTCGGTGTCATCGGGACGTACCTCGGCTTCTCCGGGCCGCCGGGCGAGGTGTGGACGCCGCAGGAGCTGGCCGGGGTCGCGCACGAGGTGCACGGCGAGGTCATGGGCGGCTTCGAGGAGGTGCCCGGACCCGGGGAAGCGGCGGACCTGCGGTTGTGTGTGGCACTGGTCGAGGGGGTCCGGAACCGTCGCTTCCCCGGGCGGCCGGGCGGTGGCGCGCGGTCGGGCAGGGCGCTGGGTGACGAGGCCGTGGGTACGGGGCGTGTCACGGACCGACTCGGGCTCGGCGCCGACTTCACCCGGGTGGGCTCCTGGGACGCGGTGACGGACGCCCTGGCCGCGAAGGGCCCCGGCAGCATGGCTCTCGTCCTGACCCGCAGCACCTCCGGGCCGGGGCACGCCCTCGCGGTGTACTACCCGCGTTACGCGCCGGGCGAGGTGGACGCCGGTCCGGTGTGGGTGGACATGTCGCAGGACGGGGTGCGTCTGCTGCCGGGTGAGCCGGAGTTCGCGCCGGTGGAGGCGCGGGCCCTGGTCGTGGATGCCACGGGTGAGGTCGACGCGGGAGTGCTCGGCCGCTTCCGGGAGTCGTCCTCGACGCAGCACGCGGTGCTCGATGGCGGGGTCGACCCGCGGTACGGGGCGTCGCCGCTCCGGCGGTCGGGGAACCGTCCGGGGGCCAACGGTCCCGACTCGGGCTCGGACATGGACATCTCCGAGTCGGAGTCCGAGTCCGAGCCGGACTCCGGCTCCGACATGGACGTGGACGTATCGCCGTCGGCCCCTTCGGCGGAAGCCCGCGCCGAGGAGAACATGATGATCATGCAGCCCGGATACGCGTCCGGCGACCAGTTCGGCATCTCGGCCTCGCTGATCCACAATCCGAACCTGCACGTTCTCATCGCCCGCGGACCGGCACCCGGCACTCCCGGCCACGAGCCCGTCAAGGACAAGTCGCGGGCCATCGCCGACTTCTACGTCCGCACCGGGATCGACCCCGGTCGTATCCACTTCGTGGACGTCCCGGCGATGGACACCCGGACCGTCTGGCCGGAGCTGAACCGTGAGGCCGCCCGTATCGCCCGGGAGGACTGGGGAATCGACCAGACCTACCGGGAGATGGCCGAGGAGGGACGTCTGTGGACCGTCACGGCCGGCACCGACTACGTCGCGGAGGTCTTCTCGGAGGAACTGCGGGACGATCTGCGCGCCAACTGGGGACTGGGGCAGCACCACGACCGGGAGATCGCTGCCTGGCTGGCGGATCGGGGAATCCAGCTCCCGCCGTCCGACGGGAAGGTCCTGGTGCTGTGGTCCCGTTTCAGCGGCAAGGCCGCGCAGTGGGCCGAACTGCGCGGACGGATGGAGCACGACACCAGCTTCCAGGGGGTCCGTCAGATCCTGCGGGACGTGGCCGGGGAGTACGACGCGGTGATCATCACGGGAGACCCGGACGACCAGGGCAAATGGGGCCGGCTCGTGGCGGAGATGCGCGACGAACTGGGCATCGACACGATCCACGAGGTCACCGGCTTCTGGAAGCCCACCGGTCAGGGGCAGGCCGGTCAGGGTCAGGGACAGGCCGCCGCTCAGGGACAGGTCGCCGGTCAGGGACAGGTCGCGGGACAGGGGCAGGCCGCCGACCCGAAGCTGGCCGCGTGGGGCGGTGACACCCGCAACGGCCAGTTCCGGCTCTACGACTACCTCGACCGCCACCACGGTCTGCAGCATCTCGGCTTCCGTTCCGGGAACCTGGAGGCCGTCGCGCTGATCGGTCACGAGGTCCGCTACCTGGAGGAGTCGGGGGCGAGCGGAGCCTCCCGTATGAGGGCATGGCACGACACCGGTGGCGGATTCACCTCCGCGGGGGGCATGGCGCCCGGGTACGAGCGCGTCCTGGTGTCGGAACCGCCCACCGCGTCGGGCAGGTACGCCAAGCGGTTCGACAAGGATGGGCCCCAGGAGGGGCAGTACGAGCCCCCGGCCCCCGGCGCCTGGTGGCGGTGGCCCAAGCCCGTCGAGGTCTACGGCGAGGAACGTGGCTTCAGCTACGACGACCTGGGCACGATCCGCGAGGAACTGGAGCTGCCGGAGCGTCCCGAGGGCCAGGGTGAGCACGCGTTCCACGTGGACCGGATCCGTCACGTACGGCGGAAGTACGAGGCGGTGCGGGACGCCATACGGCGGTATCCGAGGGACGAACAGATCGAGGCGACCCTGGTGTGGCTGGACGGGGTCTTCGCGACCTCGCCGGACACGTACAACCGTGGTGCCCGGCAGCTGTACGACGACATCGTCACCCAGATTCTTCCGCGGCTGCCGGAGGTCTGGCGCTACCACCGGTGGCAGCTGTGGAACGAGGCGTCCGTCCAGGCCGCGCGCGGGCAGGGGTCCCGGCCGGCGAACGGCGAGGTCACCGGCCTCGCCCTCGGCGGTGTCCCGCTCCGGGTGCACGACGTGCCCGGCGACGGCGACAGGTTCGCCGAGGCGCTGGTGCGCGCCCTGCGGGACGGCGCGCCGCACCTGGTGTCGGAGAACCGCCTGGCCGCCGCCCTGGCGGGTCCGGACGGCCCCGCCGCGCTGCACCTCTGGGCCGAGCACCGGCTCGGCGCCCCCGACGCGGCGGACAAGGCCCCCCTGCTCGCCGGACCCGACTGGCTGGGCGGCCGGCCGGAACCGTCCGTCGCCGAACTCACCGCCGCCGGGATCACGCCCGACCTCGGCCAGGCCCAGAACACCTTCGCGGTGCTCACCGGGCAGTCGATGACGGCCGCCGACATCAGGCTCACCCTGCCGCAGCGCTACCGGCTGTTGCACCAGGGCCCCGGCGGCGGGCACCTCACCGAGACCGCCGCCGTACTGGTCGCGGAGGAACTCGGCATCAGGCTCACCATCGTCGAACCGGGCGGTGTCGTACGGACGTTCGGACCCGCGACCGGGCCCGTCGTCGTGCTGGCGTACGTCGACGGTGTCCACTACCCGGCCGCCGCCTCGACCCGGGCTGATCCGTCGTGAGCGCGCAGTGCGAAACTGCCTTCAGCACAAGGAAGTTGACGATGCATCCGGAGACGATGTTGGTTGATCTCCCGGTCACCCCCTCTCCATCTTCAGTCCGTAGAGTCTCGGCCTCGGCCTTGGCCGACCCCCGTCTGGTGACCGAAGGGCACATGAGCGAGAACCCGAACCGACCCGGAATGCCGGGCAGCGGATCGAAGCGGTCGGCCGGGAGCCGGAAGTGAGCCGCTGGGGTGGCGCCTTCGGCCGGCGTCGCGGTGGCAGACCCTCGCCCTCGACGGGGCGCGAGCGGGCCGGCGCGGAGCCCCGTGACGAGGGAGCGACCGAGGCGATCCTCGTCGAGGACTACGAGGGCCTGCTGCTGCTCCGTTCCCCCTCGGACGACACACTGAGCCCGTCCGACATCGCCGACCTGGCCCGCGGCCAGCGCTCGGACGACGGGACCGTGACGGTGATCGCGGGCACCGAGAGCGCGGCGGCCGACGCCTTCTGGCCCCGGCTGAGCGAACTGCTCGACTCCCTGCGTGACTCGGGCACCGAGAGCGTGCGCCTGGTCATGGCCGGCGCCGGTCACGACCGCGAGGAACGGCCCGCCACGGCGCGGCGCATCGCGGACGCCTGGGGGCTGGAGGTGCGGGCCCCCGACGGGCCGCCCCTCCTCGTGCCGGGCGGTTCGCTCTTCGTGCCCGCCGTCCCCGTGGGGCCGGGAGCCGACGGGGGCTGGTGGCGGTTCGCCCCGGGGGCGAAGCCGGAGCCGCAGGGGCCTCGCAGCCCTGCGCCACCGTGGCAGACCGCGCTGAACAGGGTGCCCGCGGGCACGGACGGCGGATGCGTGGTGGAACAGATCCCGGCCGGGCTGCTGGTGCGGCCCGCCGAGGCCGCCGCGACCCGGGCGGGGGACCTGTACCACTCCGTGCCGGTCGATCCCCGGCGGCCGGCGGTGGTGGTCGGCGTTCCGTACGGCGAGGACGTCGCGGCGGAGGAGGTAGCCGACGTGCTCACCGCGCTCCCGGAGGCTGCCAGGTCCGCCGTACGGCTCGTGCCGGGCGGTCGGCGTGACCTGCTGTCCCTGGCCCAGTCGGTGTCCGACCGGCTGGGTGCCGAGGTGGAGCTGATGACGGGGCTGCCGCTCATCGCCGCGGGTCGCCCGCTGGGGACGTACTCCGTGAGGTCCGTAATGGTCGGGGCCGACGGTACGCCCCAGTGGCTGCCCTTCGTGGACGCCGTCATGTGCCTGCCGGCCCGGGGTGCCGAACGGCCTCCGGCTCCCCGTCTGCTCCGCTGGACCTCGCCGCTGCCGGGCTCCACCCGGCCGGAGGAGGCCGTGGTCGGCCTGTCCGACCAGTGGCAGGTGACGGTCACCAGGGCGGGTTTGTGGGTCGGCTCGCGTGGCGGCCCTCCTCTGTCCCACTCGGCCCGTCAGGTGAGTGCGGCCGGCCCGCTCGTCGAGGTCGGCGTCCCGGGTGAGCGGCTGGACGCCTCACTGTGGCCCGCGCTGTCGAACCTGCTGGGCGCCCTGGCGCCCGACCTGCGCGAACGCGCGACCTTACATGTCCACGGTGTCCCCCTCGACGGCGGCGGCGAACTACGCCGCCTGGCCGCACGACACGGCCTCCGCACCATCCGCTTCGCGCCGCCGGCGCCCCCGCCCAGGACCCCGGCCCGGCCCGGGACACCCGAGCCGGCCGGGAAGCCGGGCCACGCGGACGACCTGGAGGAGAACGGAGGGCCACGTACGGCGGCGGAGCCGAAGACCGGAGGTCTTCCGGGCAGAGTCGCCCGCACGCCGAAAGCCGAAACGCCTCCCGCCCAGCCGCAGTCACACCCGCTGCCCGGGCCGGGGGCGCTGGGGGGCGGGCGCCTGGAG
>NZ_VJZC01000507.1 GCF_009377185.1 Streptomyces spongiae | reverse complement strand
GCCCCCGCGCGATCCCCCCGCGCGCCCCGCACGCCAGGACCGCGGCCGCGGCCTCCTCGTAGGTGCGAGGGCGGATCAGTCGGGCCGCGGTGGGGGCGGTACGGCCCCAGCCGGTGACGGGGACGGAGACGGAGGAGGGCATGCCCGCGACCGTATCGCCATCAAAGGGGCATATCGCCATGATCGCTTGAGCGCGTTCCGCGCTCCTCACCGAAACGGGTGATTAATGGGATGTCGTTCAAGATTGCCGTAGTTCTGGACTATGTCCCTAGAAGAGTGACGTCGTATGGACGATGTTGACGACGTTCGCGACCTGGACCGGTGGCTCCTCGCGGTGCTCCACGGGTACGGGGCGGACCCGCGGGTCGCCCTCGCCGCGCGCGCCCTGTCCCGGGCCGGGGAACACGGCGCCCTGTGGCTCGCGGCGGGCCTGGCGGGTGCCGCCGTCGACCGGGAGCGGCGTGGTGCCTGGCTGCGCGGCACCGCGCTGACCGCGGGTGCGCACCTGGTCAGCATGGGGGTGAAACGGGTGGTGCGGCGCCCCCGGCCCGCCCATGTCGAGCCCCGGGTCCGCACCGCCGGCCGGCACTCCTTCCCCAGCTCGCACGCGAGTTCGGCGGTGGCGGCGGCCGTGGCGTACGGGGCCCTCCGCACGCCTCGCGCCCCTCTGCTCGGCTCCCTCGTGGTCCCGCTGGCCGCCGCGATGTGCGTCTCGCGGCTGGTGGTCGGGGTGCACTACCCCTCGGACGTGGCGGCGGGCGTGGCCCTCGGAGCGGCCACGGCGCGGCTGGGCACCCGCTGGATGACCGGGGCGACCGGGGCGGCCGAGGCGGTGCTGTCCGCGGTGGCGCCGGTGGCACACGGCGGTGGCCGTGGCTGAGCCCACCGCGCTCCTCGAACCGCGTCCGACAGCCGCCCCCGCGACGCCATCCCGAAGCCTCCGGAACCTCGCCCTCGGACTCCTCCGGACCGCCCGCCCCCGCCAATGGATCAAGAACGTCCTCGTCGTGGCCGCCCCCGCGTCCGCCGGAGAGCTGTTCACCGCCCGCGCCCTCACCCAACTCCCGCTCGTCTTCGCCCTGTTCACTGCCTGCGCGGCCGCCGTCTACCTCGTCAACGACGCCCGGGACGCCGAGGCCGACCGCGCCCACCCGGTCAAGCGCCACCGCCCGGTCGCCGCCGGCCAGGTCCCCGTTCCGGTCGCGTACGCCGTCGGGGGCGCCCTCGCCGTCCTCGCGCCCACCGCCGCCGTCTGGCTCTGCTCGCCGTACACCTCGGCACTGCTCAGCGCGTACCTCGGGCTCCAACTCGCCTACTGCGTCAGCCTCAAGCACGTCCTCGTCGTCGATCTCGTCGTCGTCGCGACCGGCTTCCTGATGCGGGCGGTGATCGGCGGGCTGGCGCTCGGCATCCCGCTCTCGCGCTGGTTCCTGATCACCACGGGCTTCGGCGCGCTGTTCATGGTCGCCGCCAAGCGGTACTCCGAGGCCGTCCAGATGGCCGGGAGGGAGGGCGCCACGCGCGTGCTCCTCACCGAGTACACCGCCGGCTACCTGCGCTTCGTGTGGCAGCTGGCCGCAGGGGTCGCCGTGCTCGGCTACTGCCTGTGGGCCCTGGAGGAGGGCGGGGCGCCGAGTACGGGCGTACTGCCATGGCGCCAACTGTCGGTGGTGGCCTTCGTCCTGGCGGTCCTCAGGTACGCGGTCTTCGCCGAACGCGGCACCGCGGGGGAGCCGGAGGACGTGGTGCTCCGCGACCGCCCGCTCGCGCTCATCGGGGTGGTGTGGCTCGCGATGTACGGCCTGGCGGTCGCCCATTGGTGAGGGGGCACTCTTTCCGAGCCCCGGTGAGGGCCACAGTCCCGCGATTCCGGGGTACGCGGACAGCAGGGGCCCAGGACCCAGGGCCCGGCGGCATGAGGGCGGACGCAGAGGGGGCAGAGTGGGATCATGGACTGGCTGAAGAAGCTCCCCGGGATCGGCCCCCTGGTGGAGCGCCTGATGACCACGCACGCGTGGCGGTCGTACGAGCGGCTGGACCGCGTGAAGTGGACGCGACTGGCCGCCGCGATGACCTTCATCAGCTTCCTGGCGCTCTTCCCGCTGCTGACGCTGGGCGCCGCCGTGGTCGCCGCGACCTTCGGCGAGGGCCGGCAACAGCAGCTCGAGGACAAGATCACCGATCAGGTGCCGGGGATCGCCGACCAGCTCGACGTCGGCGGACTCGTCGACAACGCGGGCACGGTCGGGATCATCGCCGGCGCGTTCCTGCTCTTCACCGGTATCGGCTGGGTCGGTGAGATGCGGGGCTGTCTGCGTGCGGTGTGGGAGAAGCCGGACCCCGAGGAGAACCCGGTTCTGAGCAAGGCCAGGGACGCGGGCGTGCTCCTCGGCTTCGGCGGCGCGGTCCTGGTGACTCTCGCCGCGTCCACCGTGGCCTCGGCGCTGGTGGGCGGGTTCGCCGACCAGCTCGGCATCGACCGGAACGGCTGGGGCGGCGCGCTGCTCCGGGTCGCCGCCTTCGCCATCGCGGTCCTCGCCGACTTCCTGCTCCTGCTGTACGTCCTCACCCTGCTGCCCGGAGTCCACCCACCGCGCCACCGCCTGATGGTCGCCGCGCTCCTCGGCGCGGCCGGCTTCGAACTCCTGAAACTGCTGCTCAGCGGCTATATGCAGGGCATCGCCTCAAGAAGCATGTACGGCGCCTTCGGCGTCCCCATCGCCCTCCTCCTCTGGATCAACTTCACCGCCAAACTCCTCCTGTACTGCGCGTCCTGGACGGCGACGGGCAGCAAGGAGGAGGAACTCGGAGAGGGGACCGAGGAGGCAGAGCAGGAGGGCGGCTCTGCGCGCGAGGAGGCGCCCCGAAAGGGGCGCGGGGAACTGCGCGACAAGCCACAAACGACCGGCAGTGAAGATGCGCCCCCCAGCCAGGCAGACGCGTTTTTGGGGGCGCAGGGAACGGCGTGACCAGCCACGAACCACCGGCACTGACAACACGCCGGCAACCAGGCAGACCCCAACCGCCTAGCGGCGCCGCCGCATCAGCTCCGGCAACGGCCACTTCCGATTGACCAGAAACACCCCACCGGCCACAAGCGCCAGGACACCCCCAACAATCCCCAGAGCAACCCCGACACCACTCGACCCGCCGGAGGCCCCCGCGGCGACCGGCTTACCCCCCGTCGCGCCGGAGGCAGACGCGGACTCCGACGCCCCCGGCTCGGAGCCACCCCCCGTGTCCGCCCCCTTCGGCGGCACCAGCTCACCCACGGGCGTTACCTTGTCCGCGGCCTGGAAACCCCAGTCGAAGAGGCGGGCGGTCTCCTTGTAGACCTCGTTGTACTCGTCCTTCTGCGGGTTCATGACCGTGACCAGCAGCACCCTGCCGTCACGCTCGGCCACCCCCGTGAACGTGGAGCCCGCGTTCGTCGTGTTGCCGTTCTTCACACCCGCGATGCCCTGGTACGGGTCGAGACCCGTGTCACCGGTCAGCAGCCGGTTGGTGTTCTGGATCTCGAAGGAGCCGCGGGTCGTCTTGCCCTTCTTGTTCTTCCTGGTCTCGCCCGGAAATTTGGTCCGCACGGTCGAGCAGTACTCGCGGAAGTCCTTCTTCTGCAGGCCGGACCGGGCGAAGAGGGTCAGGTCGTACGCCGACGACACCTGCCCCTTCGCGTCGTAGCCGTCCGGGCTGACCACGTTCGTGTCGAGGGCCTGGAGCTCCTCGGCGTGCGCGTTCATGTCCTTGACGGTCTGGTCGACGCCGTTGTTCATCGCCGACAGCACGTGCACCGCGTCGTTGCCGGAGCGAAGGAAGACGCCGAGCCACAGGTCGTGGACGGTGTACGTCTCGTTCTCCTTTATGCCGACCATGCTGGAGCCGGCGCCGATGCCCGCGAGGTCGGACGGCACGACCTTGTGCTTGTCGTCCTTGTTGAACTTCGGCAGCAGCGTGTCCGCGAAGAGCATCTTCAGCGTGCTCGCCGGCGCCAGCCGCCAGTGCGCGTTGTGGGAGGCCAGAACGTCACCCGACTCGGCGTCGGCGACGATCCAGGAGCGCGCGGAGATGTCCTTCGGCAGGACAGGGGCGCCGGTGCCGAGGTCGGCCTGGGTTCCCGGTGTTCCGAGCCGTTCGCCACCCACGGTGGACATCGTCGCCGGGGGTGTGACCGACGGCGAGGGGCTGGACGAGGGCTTGTCGGCGGCCAGGGCGGCCGGAGCAGCCGCAACGGCCGTCAGCGACAGAGACAACGACATGGCGGAGGTGACCAACAGGGATCGCCTGACGGTCTTTTTGAAGGCGGGCACGACGGAGAAAGTACATGGCCGCGACCGATAAATCCTACCGTTGCCTCCACCAGCGCCTTCTGTACGGCGAACCCGAACTCCCAAAGGTAATACTCGGCCCATGAACCTCAGCCGCCCCCGCTCCTGGTTCCTGCTCGCCTCTGTGGGAGCTGGGTCATCTGGATCAACTTCCATGGGAAACTAACCACATGGCACCCATGGTTTCTGAGGACACTCCCGCACACCGGATGGACACAGTGCGCGTGGCTGTCTACGCCCGGCAGTCGAAGGCGCGCCCCGACGCCTCTGAAGCCTCGCCAGAAGCGCAGGTTGCAGCCTGTGAAGCGGTGGTGGCGAGTCGATCGGCCGGCGGAGGGGCACGCTGGGAGGTCGTTCATACCTTCAAGGACGTTGGCCGCTCCGGATGGGATCCAAAGGTTGTCCGCCCCGGCTTCGACGACCTCATGGCCGCCGTACGCGCGGGTGAGGTCGACGTGGTCATTGCCAACGAGCTGTCACGTCTGACTCGTAAGGGTGCGCATGACGCCCTTGAGATCGACAAGGAATTCAGGAAGCACGGAGTCCGGTTCGTCTCCACCCTTGAACCGTTCCTCGACACGAGCTCCCCAATCGGCGTGGCAATCTTCGCGTTGATCGCGGCGCTTGCGAAGCAGGATTCCGACATCAAGGCGGAACGACTCAAGGGCGCGAAGGACGAAATCAAGGCCCTCGGCGGCCGCCATTCCAGCTCTGCGCCGTATGGGATGCGCGCTGTCCGCGAGAAGATCGGCCCTCTGGTCGTGTCAGTACTTGAGCCGGATGACGACAATCCGGAACACGTCGCGGCCGTAGAGCGCATGGTGCAAATGGTTCTTGAGGGGGTGTCAGACAACAAGATTGCCATCACGCTTGAAGCTGAAGGTGTACCAGCGCCAGGTAACGCCGAACGCCGAGCCACTGAAAGGCGCTTGGAGTCCATCAAGAAGCGACGGGTGTCCGGCGAAGACACCCCCATTCGCTGGCGGGCTCAGACAGTCCGATGGATTCTCAACCATCCGGCCATCGGGGGATTCGCCAGTCAGCGAGTGAAGCGGGGAAAGGCGTACGTCAATGTCATTGCACGCAACGAAACCGGTGCACCTCTCACGCCCCACCGAGGCATCATCAGCGGGGCGGCATGGCTGGAGCTTCAAGAATTGCGAAGCCGGAGCACCAAGTCCAACAGACAACCCGGCGGGGAGGCTACACCAAGGTTGTTGAGCGGATGGCGCTTCATGCGATGCGGCATCTGTGAAGGCTCCATGGGGCAAACCAAGAACAACGGTGGACAGGACTACTACATGTGCGCCAACCCGAAGGGGCACGGCGGGCTTTCTGTCAAGCGCAAGGACGCCGACGACTATGTCGCCAGGCGAGTATGGGCGCGGCTCGCCAACGCAGACATGGACGACGAAGCAGACAGGGAATGGGTCGCCGCCGCCGCTCTTCGGTTCGCCGTCCAAAGGGACTTGGCCGGAGTGGAGGAAGAGCGGCGTGTGACTGCCGCGCACCTTGAGCACGTTCGGCAGTCCATCGCAGAACTCCAAGTCGACCGGAAAGCAGGCTTGTACCGGGGCCGCGAAGAGTTGGCTACGTGGCGCGGGACCATGCAGCAGTATCGGGCCTACGAGGACCAATGCGTTGCACGCCTGGCCGAATTGGACGAGAGAATGGGAGCCACTGTGCGCATCCCATCGGAGTGGTTCACGCCAGGAGGTGACCCTTTGGGTCCTGGCTCGACGTGGGCAGGATGGGGCGTATTCGAGCGGCGTGCGTTCCTGGAATTGTTCCTCACTGGCGTGGCTGTCGGTCCGGGACGAGACCTGGAGACTCGGAAATATATCGCGATTGAAGACCGCGTGATGCTGGACTGGCGACCGCTTTCGCAGGAATCCGACGAAGTGGAAGACGAAGAAGCGTCGGCAGTGCTTCGATCTTCTTGATATTGCGGCGCTCGGGCGCTGCGAAGGTCTTTGGCCTTCTGGGCTCGCCGCGGGATCACCACCGACCCGGTGCCGTGGCGGACGATCCTCAGCAGCCGTCGGCAGCGGCAGGCCGTTCAGAAAGGACAGGTGGCGGTCAACTGGCGTCGACGTGCTCGGCCCGGGCCGCAACGTCGGCACGGCGGAACGCGCGAACGCCCCGGAGGCCGATAACGCCGATGACCGTTCCCAGGATGAACGAGACGATGGCAAGGGCAAGGTGCACCCACAGATAGGCCGTAGGCTTGCCGTGATCGAATGCAAGTCCACTGGCGTCCGCGAAGAGGTTCTTTGTGAAGGTGACCCAGATCACCCACGACCATGCGCCGAATGCTGCGAGAAACCAAGAGGCGGTTCGGCTGATCTTCATTGGTCGTCCTTCGAGGTGGGTGGGTCGTTCCCTGTCAGTATGTGACCTGCGCTTGTCTGGCCTTGCGGGGGTGCTGGTCAGTTGCGCAGGGACGGCCATCGGGTTGGGCGGTTTGCGCGCATTGCGCCCTACGTCATAGCGGAGAGTGCGGCGGAATGGTGATTGTCTTCATACTCGCGGCCCTGGCGGTCCTGGCCGCGTTCGGCGTCCTGCACTGGTACGCGTGGCGCCGCCTGGTGCGGGACACGACACGCGGGCCGGGAACCGCCCGCCGGGTGGGCGCGGCGGTGTTCGTGGCCGGGCCGGTGCTGCTGTTCGCGGCGTTCGGCGCCGAGCGCGGCGGTGCCCCCTTCTGGCTCCAGCAGGTGCTCGGCTGGCCGGGCTTCATGTGGCTGGCGCTGTCGCTGTACCTGCTGCTGGCGCTGCTGGCGGGAGAGCTCGTACGCCCGTTCGTGCGGCGTCTGGTGGAGCGGCGTGCTCCGGCGGCTGTACCTGCCGCCGTACCCGCACCCGCAGCCACCCCTGCCGCCGCTCCCGCCGCCGCGACGGAGCCGGTGCCGGTGAGGGAGGCCGAGCACGTCCC
>NZ_VJZC01000506.1 GCF_009377185.1 Streptomyces spongiae | reverse complement strand
CCGAAGCCCGGCTCGGGGAGAGTCCCGGCGCTGGGGGGGGGAGTGCGTCGGGACTTGGCTTGTGGACGCGGCTCGGGTGTGGGCCGCGAGTGTGGTGTGCGGATGCGGATACAGATGCGGTGTGCGGATGTCGTACGGCGACACGGACTTCGTAGCGGCTCGATCTCCGGGTCCCGGGCCTCCGGCTCCGGGCCTGGTGGATTTCCCGGGCCCGGAAGTCTTGTGCCCGCGGACAGCGGGGTTGAAGCGGCGGAACACGGCCAAGTCTGTGTCACCCACACCGACTTGAAGCCTTCGCGTCACCGGGTATGGCGGAGGGATGGCGGGCAACGTGCGCCGCCCGGCCCGGCCCGTCCCCGTCAGGGACCGGGCCGGTGCCACCGAGTCCTGCACTGCGTCCTGTCCCTCACGCCCCGCCGCGTCGCGCGCCGTGGCGTCACGCGGCCGCGTCGAACCCCGTGTCCCGCGCCAGCTTCTTCAGCTCCAGCAGCGCGTGCTTCTCGATCTGGCGGATGCGCTCGCGGGTGAGCCCGTGCTCCTTGCCGACCTCGGTGAGCGTGCGCTCGCGGCCGTCCTCGATGCCGTACCGCATCTTGATGATGGAGGCCGTGCGCTGGTCGAGACGCCCGATCAGGTCGTCGAGGCCCTCGCTGCGCAGCAGGGTGAGCACCGACTGCTCGGGCGAGACCGCGGAGGTGTCCTCCAGCAGGTCGCCGAACTGGGTCTCGCCCTCGTCGTCCACCGACATGTTGAGCGAGACCGGGTCGCGCGCCCAGTCCAGCACGTCCGAGACGCGCTCGGGGGTGGAGCCGAGCTCCTTGGCGATCTCGGTGGGCTCCGGGTCGCGGCCGTGCTCGCGGTTGAACTCGCGCTGCACACGGCGCACGCGGCCCAGCTCCTCGACCAGATGGACGGGCAGCCGGATGGTCCGCGACTGGTCCGCTATCGACCGGGTGATGGCCTGACGGATCCACCAGGTGGCGTACGTCGAGAACTTGAAGCCCTTGCGGTAGTCGAACTTCTCGACCGCGCGCACCAGGCCGGCGTTGCCCTCCTGTATCAGGTCCAGCAGGGGCAGGCCGCTGCGCGGATAACGCCGGGCCACGGCCACGACCAGCCGGAGGTTCGAGCGGATGAACACGTCCTTCGCGCGCTCGCCCTCGGCGAACAGGGCCTCCAGCTCCTCGCGGGTGGCATCCGCCTTGGCTTCCTCCTCACCGTCGAGGATCTGCCGCGCGAACACGCCCGCCTCGATGATCTGGGACAGCTCTACTTCCTTGGCGGCGTCCAGCAGCGGTGTACGCGCGATCTCGTCGAGGTACATGCCGACCAGGTCGCGGTCGGCGATCTCGCCGCCCGAGGCGCGAACGCTGAGTGCCGCGTCGTCTCCGCCGGTGGCGGACGTACGACGGGCGGCGACGGCACGGGTTGCCATGCGTGCTCCCTTGCGATGGTGGGCTAGCGGATGGTCCTGTGACGCTGGTGACACCCTCTCGGGTGCCCGGCATCCGAACGAAACAACGTCTGGAATCAGGACAGAATTCCCAACCCGCACCTCAATTTTTCTGATCATGCAGTACCCTGTCCGGCCACAAAGGGTGAACGAATGGCGGCAGAACGTACGTCACCGCAGGTCAGAAAGGGCGGCGAGGTCCGCGTCGAGGCCCTCACCAGCGCCTGGAACCACCCCGTACGTGAGACGCCCATCACCTTCGTTTCCGCCTTCTTCACACGGAAGGGCGCCCGCGCCTGGTTGCCCTCCTACCCCTGAAGACGAATCGCGTCCTCCGAAAGTTGCTCCTGGGCCCGGGGAAGCCTGGCCATCGCGGCGCGGATGGTGTCCGTGACCTCGGGGACGTCGATTCCCAGGCGGCGGAGGCGGGCGGCGGCTTCGGGGATGGTGATGCCGAGTCTCGCGGAAGCGGCGCAGAGGTGGCTCAGGGGGACCGGGTCTCCGGGCTGGATCCACGGGGACACACTGTCAAGGTCCTGACTGAGCAGCCTCAGGTCGTCGGCCAGATCGTCGGGGTGGAGGTGGTCGTGGCGGGGGACCCGAAATCCGTACGAGTCCAGGCGGACCGCGATCTCCTCGACGGGTCTTCTCAGCCCGCGGGCGGTGCCCAGCAGATCCGCCATGGAGACGTCTGTTCCACCCAGCTTGCGGTCACTCCAGAGGTTGAGCTCAGGGTCGAGCAGCAGGGCGTCGTCGAGCTCGTCCGGTTCCCGGGGAAAGTCCAACGGAACGGCGACTCCGAGCGCACGGAGCCGTTCCGTCACCATGGCCAGGGACCACCCCAACTCATCGGCCGCGGTCCGCAGGTCATGGAAGTCGAGCCTGTCGAGCAGACTCTGCGAGACGTCCTCGAGCCCGGCGGCGTCGAGGAATCTTCGGTCGTCTTCGGAGAGTTCGGCTGGCGGCGCCGTTCGAGGGCACAGCCCGTACTCGCTCAGCGCGGCGATCACGTCGTCCGTCTCCCGGCCGGATCGCTCCGCGGCCCGCCGCACATGCTCGAAGGGCACCTCCTTGCCGACGTCGAGCCAAGGGGGCTCCCCGTCGAGCCCGGTGCTGAGCAGGAGGAGATCGTCGGGGCGCGACCGTTCGGGCAGGTCGGTGACCGTCAGTCCGTAGGCCCTCAGTGTCCGGCACACGTCCGCGACGGGGAGGCCGGTGCGGGCCGAGGACCAGAGCACATGCCCCGGGGGGACCTCCTGCTCGGCAGCGCACCAGTAGCCCTCCCCCTCGCCATCCCTGCTCAGCAGGATGAGGTCGGTTCTTTCCGGGCGGTCCGGAAGGTCGTCGGCCAGAGAGACGTCGAACCCGTAGGGGGCCATGCGTGCGGCGGTCTCCACGATGCCGAGGCCGTGTCTCACATAAGCATCGAGGAAGTGGTCCAGCGGAACCGGGTCATTGGTGGAACACCAAACCGACATCGCTTCAGGGCCACGCCCAGCCCCCTTGAGGAGGGAGAGATCGAGTGGATCAGGATCGTCGTCGGGGTAGTGGTCGAGGGCCGTCACGTCGGCGCCCAAGGCAGTGGCGCGGAGGGCGACCCGCCGTGGGGTCGTCCCGAGCCGTGCCGCGGTCCACAGCACGAAACCGGGCTCGGACCAGTCCTCGGCCTCCAGCCACTCCCCGGACGGCGCGACCAAGGCCGCGTCCGACGGCAGGGCGGGGAGCAGGCGCCCTACTGTGCCCAGTTCCGGGACGAGGTCGATGAACCGTTGCGCCTGCCCGTGCGCGAGGAGCCGCCACAGCAGGACGTGGTCCGGCGCGCCCCTGGCCACACGGTCGCCCGCGCCCGTGGCCCAGCTGATGATTCCCGAGTCCCAGGGGAGGACCCCCACCTCGGCCGGTCTGAACGGTTTGCCGTCCCGCAGTTCCAGCTCCAGGTCGGTCGCCATGAGCGCCTCGGTGACGATGTCGGCGACCTTCGGGCTCCTCTCAGCCACACCGGTGAGCCATTCGGCGGTGACCTGGCCGTCCGTCGACATGATCAGTTCGCGCGCTGCCATGCGCAGCAGCCGTTCCACATCCTCCGACACATCGTCGAGGATCTGCAGACGGTCGACGGACAGCTTCGGGACGAGGTCCCCGGTGAGGTTCACGAGGGCCCCTCGCAGCACCGGGTGGCTGGCCGGGCGCACGAAGCGCGCCGTGACCCCCTGTGAGTCCGCCAGCACACCTCGGCGCTGCTCGGGCCGGGTCAGGATGCCGTCGACCAACACGGCACCGCCGGACTCGCACCAGACGACCGGCGGGGCGACAGCCCCCTGGGGAACCGGGCCGGGCACGTGCCAGCCCGAGGCCGTGAGGCTGTCCGAGCCGTCACCACTGGACCCCGGCTTCAGCCGGTATGCCCCCGCCTCCCACCGCGCCGACCGCACCCCGTGCTCGACCTCGACGTCGGCGTCCGACACCGCGAGCAGCCGCACCAGCTCCGTCACGCAGGAAGGCGCCTCCTTGCGCAGGTACAGCCGTACCGTGGTCCCCGGGTCCCGCCGCTCCCTGCTCCGCTCGATCCGGAACAGGTGGTTGGGCCCGTAGATCGCGACCTTGAAGCACGGCTCCGTCTTCGCCCCGTCACCATCCAGCCGACGCGTCACGACCTCGATCTCGTCCGCGATCATGAAGTAGCTGAGAACACCGATACCGAAGCGGCTGACGGGGTAGAGGTTGACGCCCGCGGCTTCCCAGCTCGCCCGTTCGTTGCGTACGTCCGTGAGATCGGTAAAGCGGGTACCCGCGCGGGCGAAGACACGGCTCAACTCGGACTCGCCCATACCGATACCGTTGTCCTCGCACAGCAGGTACGGGCGGCCGTCCGGCCCGGTTCCCTGCTCGAAGCGGATCCGCCCCTTCCAGTCGTCCGGGGTGGCCTCCGGCCGGGTCGCCAGGAAATCGGTGCGGGCCCTGCGGTAGCGACAGGCGTCCAGCGCGTTCTGGTAGAGCTCGCGGATCGCGAGGCCCGGGCTGCGGTACAGCTGGTCACCCATGAGCAGTTCCTGCACGCGGCGGGCGTCCACACGGAACTTGCTGTAACTCTCGAACTTGGGCCGGTTGTGGTCGTCGAGCGCCGCCTCGACTCCCTCGGCGGAGGCGCGTAGGGGCAACGCGCGCAGGGGCCCCAGGAGTTCGTCGCCGCGGGCCGCGCGGTGGATGTCGTAGAGCAGGACGTCGACCTGCTCCACATGCCGCCGCAACGCCTCGACGACGGCCTCGTGATGGCAGTCGACGGCCTGGAGCACCATGGGTCCGCTGTCGGTGTGCCAGGCGGCGCCCGCCACCGTCTCGTGCACTTCGGCAAGGTCGACGCGGTGCGGGATGCCGAGGTTCTCGACGAGGTCGTCGGGGAGGGCCGGGATGTCCAGGGCCCTGGCGCGGGCGATGGCCAGGAGGAGGGCGAGTCGGCGGACACGGACCTTCTGGGGTATGCCGCCTGTTCCAGGTACGGAAGCGGCGGACTCGATACGGTCGAGGCGCTCCGGTCGGCACATCTCCCCCAGCGGCAACCGCAGCCCGTACAGCAGCTCCCCGGCCCGGCGTCTGTGGAACAGGGCGGTCAACGAGGCGTTCCCCAACGGAAGCCGCTGGACCAGGTCCGTGTACGCCGTCCAGTGGTCCTCCGTCCCCCGTAGCCCGTGGTCGATCCACTGGTGAAAGAGCCACCACCCGATGTCCGACTCCGCGCCCGGGCGTTCGGGCAGGTCCAGCGTGGCCCGGCGGACGAGGCGTTCGTGGCCCCGGTCGAAGAACTTCTGGAAACCCGCCCGGTCTCCGGTGGCGCGGGTCGAGCGGAGGTTCGTTGGGCCGACGTGGGCGCGTCCGGCGGCCGTCCGCACCCACAGGGTCTGGGACAGGAACGGGGTGAGGGTGAGGAGCAGCACCTCGGCGGGCTGGAAGTCCCAGTCGGCACCGTCCTCGGCGCACACCAACAGGCTGATCTCGTCGTGGAAGCGGCTGGCGAAGGAGCGGTCCCACCACGGGTCGCGCGGGTCACCGGTCAACTCGCGCTCACCCTCGTCGTGCAGCACGGCGAGGACGGAGGCGACTTCACGCGCCGCCGACAGCATCGCGCCCGACGGGTCCCGGCCCTCCGGCACGGCCCTCCACAGTGGGGAGTCCGCGACCTCGCCCACCCAGGCGTGGGGCGACCGTGCCGGTTCGTCGACCGGGGATGCGGGTGCCGGGTAGTTGTTGATCACAACCGATGCCACGTCCCGCGCCTGGAGAGCCGCGCCGTGGACCGTGGTGTCGCTGATGCTGTTGTGTGCCCCGCCCGGATCTGTCACGCCGTCAAGCGTAGGAGCAAGTCCCCTCTCCTCTCAGGGGAAAGCTCAGAGCAGGGGGGTCTCGCGGCTCAGCCGAACTGCACCGACCGCTTCGCCAACCCCATCCAGAAGCCGTCGATCACCGACTTCTGGGCGTCCAGCTCGCCGGCCGCCTCGGCCGCGCCCATCGTGACGAAGAGCGGCGCGAAGTGTTCCGTGCGGGGGTGGGCCAGCAGGCCGGACGGGGACTTGCGGGTGAAGTCGAGGAGCGCGTCCCAGTCGCGGTCCTCCAACGCGCGGTGGCCCCAGTCGTCGAACTCGACCGACCAGGACGGGATGCCCGCCTGGCGCAGCGCGGCCAGGTTGTGGGTGAAGAAGCCGGAGCCGACGATCAGGACGCCCTCGTCGCGCAGGGGCGCCAGCTTGCGGCCGATCTCCATCAGCCTCACGGGGTCGAGGGTCGGCATCGAGATCTGGAGCACCGGGATGTCGGCCTCGGGGAACATCTCGACCAGGGGCACGTACGCGCCGTGGTCCAGGCCGCGGTCCGGGATGTCCTGCACCGGCGTGCCGGGGGCGCGCAGCAGCTTGCGGACGGACTCGGCGAGCTCGGGGGCGCCGGGGGCCTCGTACTTCACGCGGTAGTAGTGCTCGGGGAAGCCCCAGAAGTCGTAGACGAGGGGGATGGTCTCGACAGCGCCGAGGGCCAGCGGGGCCTCCTCCCAGTGCGCGGAGACCATCAGGATCGCCTTGGGGCGCGGCAGGCCGGCCGACCAGGCGGCCAGCTCACCCGGCCAGACCGGGTGGTCGGCGAGAGGCGGTGCACCGTGGCTCAGATAAAGGGCCGGCATCCGCCTCACGGTGGGGCGCTCTTCGGTGGCGGCGGACATGCGGGGCTTCCTCCGGTTTCAGACTTGAAGATATTGTTGAAACATCAACTTCTACGAGGTAGAGGTTACGCCTCATTTGTTCAAATTTCAAGGATGGGCCTCGTACAGTAGATACATGAATACGGCATCCGCTGAAGAGCCCCGCTGGCTCACCGACGAGGAACAGCGCACGTGGCGCGCGTACGTCCACGCCTCCACCCTGCTGGAGGACCATCTCGACCGGCAGTTGCAGCGTGATGCGGGCATGCCACACGTCTACTACCACCTGCTCGTGGTGCTGAGCGAGGCGCCACAGCGGCGGCTGAGGATGACCGAGCTGGCGATGCGCGCCAAGATCACGCGGTCGCGGCTCTCCCACGCGGTCGCCCGGCTGGAGAAGAACGGCTGGGTGCGGCGCGAGGACTGCACTGACGACAAGCGGGGGCAGTTCGCGGTGCTGACGGACCAGGGGTACGAGGTGCTGGCGCGGAGCGCGCCCGGGCATGTGCTCGCTGTGCGGCAGGCGATCTTCGACCGGCTGTCACCGGAGCAGCGGGGGGCCCTTGGCGAGATCATGCAGATCCTGGCTGAGGGGTTGCAGCCGAAGGAGGCGGGGGCGGATTTGCCTTGGTTGAGGTGAGTGTGGGGGC
>NZ_VJZC01000505.1 GCF_009377185.1 Streptomyces spongiae | reverse complement strand
GGTAGGGGCGGCGGGGGCGAAACCACCCCCTCGGCCTACGCCGCGTACCCTCCGTCCACCGCCAGCTCCGCCCCCGTGACGTACGTCGCCTCATCCCCCGCCAGATACGCCACCATCGACGCCACCTCCTCCACCGAGCCGTACCGGCCGACCGCGGTCGCGCCCGCCTGGGCGGAGGCGGACGGCCCGTCCGCGGGGTTCATGTCGGTGTCGACGGGACCGGGATGCACGACGTTCGCGGTGATCCCACGCCCACCCAGCTCCCGAGCGAGCGCCTTCGTCAGCCCGGTCAACGCGGACTTGCCCGTCGCGTAGAGCGTGCCCCCGGGCCCCGGCACCCGCTGGGTCATGCACGAGCCGATCGTGATGATCCGCCCACCGGAGGACATACGCTCCGCAGCCGCCTGGGAGGTGAGGAACACCCCGCGCACGTTCACCGCGAGCACCCGGTCGACGTCCTCCGGGGACAGGGACTCCAGAGGCCCGAGCAAGCCCACGCCCGCGTTGTTGACCAGTACGTCGAGGCGCCCGAGGACTTCCACCACGCGATCCGCCACCCCGGCGGCCTCGGCCGCGTCCCCGGCGTCCGCACGCAGGGCCGCCGCCCGCCGCCCCAGCGCCTCGATCCGCCGTACGACGTCCTCGGCCGCCTCCTTGCCCCGTACGTACGTGATCGCCACGTCCGCGCCCTCCTGGGCGAGCCGCACCGCCGTGGCCGCGCCGATGCCACGGCTCCCGCCGGTCACGAGGGCGACCTTGCCGTTCAACCCACTCGCCGAAGCCGAAGCCGAAGCCGAAGCCAAAGCCACAGCCGAATCCAAAGCCGAAGCCGAAGCCGAATCCAGCGCTACGCCCTCAGCCGTGTCCACATTCCGTATCGATGTCATGCCCCCATCCCAGCGCCCCCCACTCCCCGACGCTGGCGGCAAACGGACCACGACCTCGTACGCGGCACGAGGTAGCCCGAAGGGCCGACCGATCCGACCGATGAGTTGCCGACGCCGCCGGGGTCTGCACTGATGACAACTGACCCCCCTCGCGGAAGGCACCTCACCATGGGCAAGCTCACCCTCACCCAGTTCGTCACCCTCGACGGCGTCTACCAGGCCCCCGGCGGCCCCGAGGAGGACCGCCGCAACGGCTTCGAGCACGGCGGCTGGACCTTCCCGTACGCCGACGAGGACTTCGGACGGTTCGTCGACGAGAACTTCGGCCGGGTGGACGCGTTCCTGCTCGGCCGGCGAACGTACGAGATCTTCGCCGGCTACTGGCCGAAGGTCACCGACCCGGCCAACCCGGTCGCCTCGAAGCTCAACTCGCTCCCCAAGTACGTCGCTTCGAGCACCCTCACCCAGCCCGAATGGTCCAACACGACCGTCCTCGCGGGCGACCTGGAGAAGGAGGTCGCCGACCTCAAGGAGCGCACCGAGGGCGAGGTGCAGATCCACGGGAGCGGGGCCCTCGCCCAGTCCCTCCTCGCCCTCGACCTGATCGACACGGTGCACCTGCTGACCTTCCCCGTCGTCCTCGGCTCCGGCTTCCGCCTGTTCGCGCGGGGCCTGGTCCCGACCGCGTTCCGGCACGCCGGGGGAAGTGTCACCAGCCGAGGCGTCTCCATCCAGACGTACGACCTCGAGGGGCGCCCCACGTACGGCTCGTTCGACCTGCCCGAGGACGCCTAGCCACGCGGAGGGATCCGGGAAACGCGCTGTTCAACCGCCCGCCCCTGCTTGTTCAGGGCGGGCGGTCGCCTTCGGTTAACTCCCGGAGAACTTACGTGACGTGCCCGGAAAATCACGGAACTTGACATTGACATGCCACTGTCTACGCGCGTCATCATGACCCCATGAGATTCCCCCCACGCATGACACGCATCGGCGCTTCCGCCGCCCTCCTGTCCGCCCTGCTCGTGGGCGGCACCGTCACCGCCAACGCCGCGGGCACGTCGGCGGCCGCCGTCGGCAGCATCTGCTACGGCGACCTCCCCTCCCAGGCGTACGACACGCTCGACCTGATCGAGTCGGGCGGTCCCTTCCCCTACCCGCAGGACGGGACCGTCTTCCAGAACCGGGAAGGCATCCTGCCCAGCCAGTCCAGCGGCTACTACCACGAGTACACGGTGAAGACCCCCGGCTCCTCCACGCGCGGCGCCCGCCGCATCGTCACCGGTGAGGAGAACCAGGAGGACTACTACACCGCGGACCACTACGAGTCGTTCGACCTGATCGACTACGACTGCTGAGCCGGCCCCACCGGTTCGGCGCCACGCGCAGCGGTCGGCCGGCGGCAGCGGTCAGTTCGGCTTGCGGCTGTCGGCCACCGCGAACAGTGCGAGCGCCAGGACGATCAGCGCGACGCTCACGTAGATCTCGTAACCGTCCAGGGCACTCCAGCGCTGGGTGATCCCCCAGCGCAGCTTGCCCGTCAGCTCGTACACCAGACCGCCCGAGCCCTGCCACAGGGCGAGGAAACCGAGAACCTCCAGAAACTGCTTCATATCCAGGATCCTCGCCCCGCGGACCCCCCACGCCATCGGCCGCGGGGCGAGGTGTACGCGACCGAAGTCCCCGTCTCGTACGCGGTCCGTCGCCGAAAGTCCGCGGGACCGCGACTTTGGTCGTCCGTCGGGCACGGGGGTAGGTGTCCGGCGTCGTCTCTGCGTAGCTTTGTTGACCGTGAAAGGTGACAATCCGACGGCCGCAGCACACGCCCCGTCGGCCACGCACACCCCGTCGGCCACGCACGCCCCATCGGCCACGGCGGAACCGGAGGCGCCGATCCTGGCAGAGACCGAGGTGCCGCCCGCGCGGGAACTGACCCAGGGGCGCTGGCTGCTGCCGTCGGCCGTGGCCACCGCACTCGACCCGGACCGGCCGCACCGCGTCGGACGCTCCGGCCGGCCCCGGCGCACCGGGCGGGACTGGATCGTCGACTTCACCGCCTTCCTGGTGGCCGTCTTCATCGGCATGATCGGCGCGGACGAGGTGTCCAAGGACCCCGCCATCGCCAAGTCCCTTGCCGACGCAGATCAGTTGATCGGGGCTCTGGCATGCGCGGCGGTCTGGTTGCGGCGCCGCTGGCCGGTGGGCCTCGCCGTGGCGATGCTGCCGGTCGGCCTGATCTCGAGCACTGCGGGCGGCGCGAGCATGGTCGCGTTCTTCACGCTCGCCGTGCACCGCCCGTTCCGGTACATCGCCTGGGTCGGCGGTGTCTCCTTCGCGATCAACCCGCTCTTCTACTGGTGGCGCCCCGCCCCCGATCTGCCCTACGTCGCGTCCGTCGTCCTCTCGACCCTGCTCGGCGTCGCGATCATCGGATGGGGCATGTTCGTCCGGTCCCAACGGCACCTCATGCTGAGCCTGCGGGACCGGGCGCGGCGCGCCGAGACGGAGGCCGCGCTGCGGGCCGAACAGGCGCAGCGGCTCGCGCGGGAGGCGATCGCGCGCGAGATGCACGACGTGCTGGCCCACCGCCTCACCCTGCTCAGCGTGCACGCGGGAGCACTGGAGTTCCGGCCCGACGCGCCCCGCGACGAGGTCGTCCGGGCGGCGGGCGTCATCCGGGAGAGTTCACACGAGGCGCTGCAGGACCTGCGGGAGATCATCGGGGTCCTGCGCGCGGGGGACCCCGACGACACCGGCCGACCCCAGCCGACGCTCGCGGCGCTGGACACGCTGGTCGCCGAGTCCCAGGAGGCCGGTATGAAGGTCGGTCTGGACAACCGCGTCACCGAGCCCGCCTCCGTCCCCGCCTCCGTCGGCCGCACCGCCTACCGCATCACCCAGGAGGGCCTGACCAACGCCCGCAAGCACGCCCCCGGAGCGGAGGTCACCGTGACCGTCGCGGGCGCCCCGGGCGACGGACTCACCCTCTCCATACGGAACCCCGCGCCTCCCGGCGACGTCCCGCCCGTCCCCGGCTCCGGCCAGGGCCTCATCGGCCTGACCGAGCGCACCACCTTGGCCGGCGGCCGTCTGGAGCACGGCGAGGAGGAGGACGGAGGGTTCCAGCTGCGGGCCTGGCTGCCGTGGGGCTGACCGTCGGGCGGGGAGGGCCCTCTGCGGCCGACCGAGAGAAGCGAAGGCACCCGAACCGGACTCAGGGTGTACGGGGCACCACGCGCTGTCCGGACGTCCCGTACACCCACGCCGAGGTGTCCTCGATGAACTCGGAGGGAAACCCCGGGCGGAAGTCCGTGGCCGCCTCCAGCCGGGCCACCACCTCGTCGGGCAGGACGAGTCCGGCCGCGCCGAGGTTGTCCGTGAGCTGCTCGACCCGGCGGGCGCCCAGGATGGGATGGACCGTGGGGGAGTGGGCCGTCGTCCAGGCGAGGGCCACCTGCGCCGCCGTCACGTCGAGTTCGTCCGCGGCCTCCTGAACGGCCTGGGCCACCGCGCGCTCGCGGTCACCGATCGCGTCCTGGGACAAGCGGGTCGCCGTGCCCGGCTCGACGCCGCCCGGGCGGGTGTACTTGCCGGACAGGACACCGTTCTGCAGCGGACTCCACGCCGCGACCGACATGCCGAACGCCTCGGCCATCGGCAGCAGTTCGCGCTCCACGTCCCGGTTGAGCAGGCTGTACGGCACCTGGAGCGCCGACAGCGGGCTCCAACCCCGCCACTCGGCCAGGGTGTTGGCACGCGAGACCACCCAGGCCGGGGCGTCCGAGATACCGACGTACAGCACCTTCCCGGACCGTACGGCGTCGTCGAGAGCGCGCATGGTCTCCTCGACCGGCGTGTTCGGGTCCCAGATGTGCACCCAGTAGATGTCGACGTAGTCGGTGTCCAGGCGGCGCAGGCTGGTCTCCAGCGACAGGGCGAGGTTCTTGCGGTGGTTGCCGGCGGCGTTCGGGTCGGAACCGTCGCGCGAGACCGTGTACTTGGTGGACAGCACGAAGCGGTCCCGCTGCCCCTTGAGCAGCTCGCCGACGATGCGCTCGCTCTCCCCGCCGCGGTAGTTGACGGCCGTGTCGATCACGTTGCCACCGGCCATCGCGTACGCGTCGAGGATCCGCGCGCACTCCTCCTTGGGCGCCCCCACACCGCCCTGCTCACCGAACGTCATGGCACCGAGGAACAACTCGGACACGCGGAGCCCGGTCCGCCCCAGAAGCCGGTAACGCACGGAACTCCTCTGGAAGTTGACGACGATGGCGACGACTGACCCTAACGGTTGACGGAGCGTGCGGCGACGGCGCGGGCTCCCCGGGGCACCCCGTCGGCCACGTATGGCCGAACCCGCACGGTGCGACTCGTACGGTCCTGCGGCCCGGTCTCATTACGGTAGGCCGCATGACTGCGATCCGACTGCTCCTCGTCGACGACGACCCCCTGGTGAGAGCCGGCCTGACGTTCATGATGGGGGGCGCCGACGACATCGAGATCGTCGGTGAGGGCGCCGACGGAGACGAGGTCGAGGCGCTGGTCGACCGTACCCGCCCGGACGTCGTCCTCATGGACATCCGGATGCCGACGGTGGACGGACTCGCGGCCACCGAACGGCTGCGCGGCCGCAAGGACGCACCCCAGGTCGTCGTCCTCACCACCTTCCACGCCGACGAGCAGGTGCTGCGGGCGCTGCGTGCGGGCGCGGCCGGGTTCGTCCTGAAGGACACCCCGCCCGCGGAGATCGTCGAAGCGGTGCGCCGGGTCGCGGCCGGCGACCCGGTGCTCTCGCCCGCCGTCACCCGCCAGCTGATGGAGCACGCGGCGGGCCCCGGGCCCGACACGCGCCGTACGCACGCGCGTACCCGCGTCGCCGCCCTCAACGACCGCGAGCGTGAGGTCGCCGTCGCGGTCGGCCGGGGTGCCGCGAACGCCGAGATCGCCGCCGAACTGTTCATGAGCGTCGCCACCGTCAAGACGCACGTCTCCCGCATCCTCGCCAAGCTCGACCTCAACAACCGGGTGCAGATCGCCCTGCTGACCTACGACGCCGGACTCCTGGAGGACCTGGAGGAGGACGGGCACTAGCGGGGCGACTCGTGCGTTGTACGGCTGAACGGGCCTGGGGGACGCAGGGACGGTTGGGGCCGTAGGGCTCCGGCTGTAGGGGCTCAAGGGGGAAGTTCATGGGGCAAGTGATCGATCTGGGGGAGTTCGGGCCGGGGTTCACCGAGGACCCGCACCCCGTCTACGCCGAGCTGCGCACCCGCGGGCCGGTGCACCGTGTGCGGCTGCCGGGAGCGGACGCGCACCACGAGGTGTGGCTCGTCGTGGGGTACGAGGAGGCGCGGGCGGCGCTGGCCGACCCCCGGCTGGCCAAGGACGGCTCGAAGATCGACGTGACGTTCCTCGACGAGGAGCTGATCGGCAAGTACCTGCTGGTCACCGACCCGCCGCGGCACACGCGGCTGCGCCGGCTGATAGCGCGTGAGTTCACCGCCCGCCGGGTGGAGGGCCTGCGGCCGCGTGTCCAGGAGATCACCGACTCGCTGCTGGACGCCATGCTGCCGAGGGGGCGCGCCGACCTCGTGGAGTCGTTCGCGTACCCGCTGCCGCTCACCGTCATCTGCGAGCTGCTCGGCGTGCCCGAGCTCGACCGGAAGGCGTTCCGTGCGTTGTCGACGGAGACGGTGGCGCCGACGAGTACGCAGAGCGAGTACGACGCGATCGTGCGACTCGGCGAGTACCTGACGGAGTTGATCGAGGACAAGCGCTGTTCCCCGCCCGGCGACGACCTGTTGAGCGCCCTGATCCGGACGACCGACGAGGACGGCGACCGGCTGTCGGCGGACGAACTGCGCGGTATGGCCTTCCTGCTGCTCATCGCCGGTCACGAGACGACGGTCAACCTCATCACCAACGGCGTGCGTGCGCTGCTCGCGCATCCCGGTCAACTGGCCGCGCTGCGGGGTGACATGGGACTGCTGGAGGGCGCGGTGGAGGAGATGCTGCGGTACGAGGGTCCTGTGGAGAACGCGACGTACCGGTACGCGGCGGAGCCCCTCGACATCGCCGGTACGCCCATCGATGCGGGGGAGGCGGTGATGGTCGGGCTCACGGCGGCCGACCGTGACGCCTGCCGTTTCCCGGCCCCCGACCGCTTCGACATCCGTCGCGCGCCTCAGGGGCACCTCGCCTTCGGGCATGGCATCCACTACTGCCTCGGCGCTCCGCTGGCCCGGCTGGAGGGCCGCGTTGCCCTCCGGGCGCTGCTGGAGCGCTGCCCGGAGCTGGCGCTGGACGGTCCTGCGGGGGACTGGTTGCCGGGGATGCTGATACGGGGGGTGCGGAGCCTGCCGGTGCGCTGGTGAGGGGTGTCTTTCGCCCCCGCCGCCCCTACCC